>CAYGTH010000071.1:13175-18760 GCA_964352745.1 uncultured Bacteroidia bacterium | reverse complement strand
GTGTGGCTGGTATTGGCTTCTCTGCGATTTTTGCCCCACTTTTTTAAAAAAAGTGGGAAGAAAGTAAAACTAAAAATGGCTTAGAATTTTGTTCCCAATGCACTAGTAGTATGGTTCGGGTTATCCAAATGTGAAAAAGAATACGATTCTTACGACATTTTGAAACGACAGTCTTATATTCGACTAGAAGAAGCCACTCAAGCTACACTACCCGGAGTCCTGATCTAACCTATTCGGAAATACATCTGATTCCTGAATAAGTGAATAGGAGCAGGCTTCAATTGTGGTTTACCCAGTCTATTAGTATGATAAAACCAAGTGTCGCCCTCCTGATCCTAAGTTTACTGTTTTCCTGCCAGCCTCCGGCAACCCATAGCCTGAATCCCCAAACGATGGCCTCCCTCGGCGGCAAGTTCAAAACTGAATTCCAGGTAGCGGCATCAGGATTTGAGGCAGCCATCGCCGAAGACCCCTCCAACACAGAAGCTCTTTTGGGCCTGGCAGAAACCCACATCATTCTGTATATTTTTGGATTTACCTCGCGAGAAGAGACGCTTCCGGCCTCGCATGCCGCTTATCAGCAATTGCGGGCAATAGATTCCGTCAGTTCTCCGGTTCTGACCCTTTCGGGGAAACTCCACATGCTGGACTGGCAGTGGAATGACTCACAAACCGCCTTTCTCCGGGCAATTGCAGCCGATCCCAACAACCTCGATGCCCGTCATTGGTATTCCTTATGGCTGATCGCGATGGACAGAATCGATGAAGCAATGGCCCAATCTGACACCATTTCCAGTCTTGATACAAACAAAGATCACCTGATCGGACGGGCTTCGCTCCTGTATTTCCAATATCGATTTGAGGAAATGAAGCCTCTGATGCAGGAAACCATTGCAAGAGACCCCGCAATTCCCTGGGGATATGATTGGTTGGGGATGGCCTATAATGGATTAGGAGAACACGAGGATGCGATCTCAACCTATTTCAAGGCATTTGAGTTGTCGGATGGCACCGTAGAAGTAGGCGGCGGACTGGGGCATGCACTCGGAATGGCAGGCGAAACAGAATTAGCGAAAGAAATGGCAGATTATTATACAGAAGCGGCCAGGGATCGGTATCTCCCGCCTGTTCAACGCGCCTTCGTTCACCTCGGGATTGGCGAGCATGAAGCAGCTCTCCAGTTATTGGAGCAAGCCTATCAGGAGCAGTCCTGGTTCCTTATTTTTATGCAGGTGGAGCATTGGTATGACCCGATTCGAAGCGATCCCCGATTTGCGGATATCACGAATCGTATGCAATTTCCAGAATGAATCTCACGCTGAATTCCCAAACTTTTCTCCTCTTATTTGTATGAACAAATTACTGATTTTCCTCTCCCTCCTTCCTATTTTCCTGACAGCTTGCGAATCCCCCAAACCGGCTAACACGCAACCCAACATCGTCATGATCCTGGCGGATGACCAGGGATGGGGAGATTTGAGTGTCAATGGAAATACCAGCATTGCCACGCCTAACATTGATAAACTCGCCGAGAGTGGCGTGAGCCTGGACCGGTTTTATGTTTGTGCCGTTTGTTCTCCTACCCGCGCAGAAATGCTCACCGGTCGGTACCATGTGCGATCCGGCGTATATGAAACTTCCGCAGGTAAAGAACGCCTGGATTTGGACGAAACCACCATCGGAGACGTTTTCAAGCAGGCTGGATATGCGACCGCCGCCTACGGAAAGTGGCACAACGGGATGCAGGCCCCTTACCATCCCAATTCCCGGGGATTTGATGATTTTTATGGATTTTGTTCCGGGCACTGGGGAAATTACTTTTCGCCGATGCTGGAACATAACGGAGAGATTGTTAGGGGCAATGGCTTCCTGACCGACGACCTCACCGATCATGCCCTTCGATTTATAGAATCCCACCAAGAGGAGCCTTTTTTCCTCTATTTGCCTTTTAATACACCGCACAGCCCCATGCAGGTTCCGGATCAGTATTGGGATAAATTCAAGGACTTAGCCCTTCCACAAACCGGGACAATTCCCGAAAATGAAAAGATCGTACATACCCGCGCCGCCCTCGCCATGTGTGAAAACATAGACTGGAACGTAGGCCGATTGATGGAAAAACTGGATGAATTGCAGTTAGCTGAAAATACCCTGGTGATTTATTTCTCGGACAATGGGCCTAATGGCCATCGCTGGAATGGCGGCATGAAAGGCACCAAAGGTTCAACTGACGAAGGCGGCGTACGTTCCCCGATGTTTATGAAATGGCCGGGCACTCTAGAAGCCGGGAAAAAAGTTACCCAGATAGCAGGAGCAATCGACCTCTTGCCTACCCTAGCCGATCTGGCCGGGATTTCCTACGAATCTCCTAAGCCCATTGATGGCATGAGTTTGCGCCCTTTATTATTGGAGAATTCAGCAGCATGGAAGGACAGGACGATTGTCAATCACTGGAAAGGCCGGACCAGCCTCCGCACTCAGCAATACCGGTTAGGCGATAAGGGACAATTGTTTGATATGGTGAATGACCCCAATCAAACCACTGATATTGCTGCCGAACAACCCGAAATACTCCAGACCCTGATGGCTGAAAAGGCAAAATGGGAGCAGGAAGTACTCAGCGAATTACCACCGGAAGATACCCGCCCTTTTGTACTGGGACATCCCAGCATGGCCATGACCCAGGTTCCGGCACGTGATGGGATCGCCCACGGAAATATCAAACGCTCCAATCGCTGGCCGAATGACAGCTATTTTACCAATTGGGTGGATACACAAGATAAAATCACCTGGGCAGGAGAAGTCGCAGAATCCGGCGATTTTGAAGTAGAAATCTATTATACCTGCCCCGAAGAAGCCGTAGGTGCCACATTCGAGCTCCGATTTGGCGAAGAAAAACTTACTGGTAATATCACAGAAGCGCATGACCCTCCGGCCACTGGGATGGAACACGATCGCTTTGTCAGGGGAGAATCCTACGTCAAAGACTTCAAAGCCCTCAAAATGGGAACCATACATCTCTCAAAAGGTCCTGGTGAATTGGAGTTGGTCGCAACAGACATTCCCGGTTCCCAGGCTATGGAATTCAGATTATTAACCTTGAGAAGATTATGAAAAAAATAGGATACCTGCTTGCATTCGTAGCCTTCGGCCTTCTGAATGGATGCAGCGAAACGGAACCCGCCCGCCCCAACATTTTGTTTATCATGTCGGATGACCACACCTCGCAGGCATGGGGGGTTTATGGCGGAATTTTGCAGGATCATGTGCAGAATTTGAATATTTCAAGATTAGCTGACGAAGGCATAGTTCTCAATAATGTATTCTGTACCAATTCTATTTGTGTGCCGAGTCGGGCTTCAATTCAGAGTGGGCAATACAGCCACCGAAATGGCGTCAGAACCTTATCAGATACCTTTGATCCGGCACAGCCCAACATTGCAAAAGTGCTGCAAGGCGCGGGGTACCAAACCGCTCTCATCGGCAAATGGCACCTCAAAAAACAGCCTTCAGGCTTTGATCATTTCATGGTGCTGCCCGGGCAAGGACGATACGATGATCCCAAATTGAAGACTCGTGAAAACTGGCAGGATGGCAATAAAGGGGGAAAAGCCTATCCCGGATTTTCTTCGGATGTCATCACAGACTTTTCCCTGGAATGGCTGACAAGCACCGACAAGGCCCGGCCTTTTTTCCTCATGACGCACTTCAAGGCGACACATGGACCCTGGGGCTATCCCGAACGGTTGGCAGACCTGTACAAAGGGGAAGAAATCCCGGAACCCGTTTCCTTGTTTGACTTCGGACCGGAATCAACGGGCCGGACCTTTCCGGGTCAGAATATGGAGGAGTTGGCGCGCAGGTTTAGCACCCGAATGAAAAAAATAGATGAACAGGGCCTCCCTTTTTCTACAGCGGGTCTTGATTCGATTCAGGCACGCAAAAAAACCTATCAGCAATTTATCAAAGATTATCTCCGGGGCGGGGCGGCCATCGATGAGAATATCGGTCGATTACTGGACTACCTCGAAGAAAATGGCCTTGCCGAAAATACTGTTGTTATTTACACCGCTGATCAGGGCTTCTTTTTGGGAGAACACGGTTTTTTTGACAAGCGCCTCATCTATGAAGAATCGTTGCGGATGCCCTTTGTGATTCGCTATCCCAAAGAACTTGCAGCCGGATCTCGGATAGATGACATCATCTTAAACATTGATTTCCCGTCCTTATTTGCGGACTATGCCGGGCTCGAAAACCCAGACTTTGTACAGGGAAAAAGTTTTCGGAAGAATCTGCAAGGCAAGACGCCTGCCGATTGGCGAAAGTCCATGTACTACCGATATTTTGCGCATGCTCCGATTCGGCCTGCACATTTTGGCATCCGAAACGAGCGGTACAAACTCGCTTTTTTCTACGGCCAATCACTCGATTTGCCCGGGACAGAAGCAGAAAGCTCAGCACCTGCATGGGAGTTTTTTGATCTAAAAACCGATCCGACAGAAAGCAGAAATGCCTACCAGGACCCACAGTATGCTACGGTCATTACCGAAATGAAAAAAGAACTGGTCCAATTACGCGCAGAAGTCGGCGATACGGATGAGGAATATCCGATCATGGAGGATATTATTCAAACATACTGGAATCCCTAGCATCCAAATTATCACAACCCTAAATCAGTAATTACCTACTCCCCCATGCACACACCCATCCGAACCGGCCTCCTTTCCTTTGGCATGTCGGGAAAACTATTTCACGCTCCCTTCATCGAAGCACATCCGGGATTTGAACTCACAGCAGTAGTCGAACGATCCAAGAAGAACGCACAATCGAAATTTCCCAATATTATCAGCTACGGTTCTGTAGATGAACTCATAGCCGATCCAACGATTGAATTGGTGGTCGTCAATACCCCGAATGTTACTCATTTAGATTTTGCGCTGAAGGCCCTCGAAGCAGGGAAACACGTCCTGGTCGAGAAACCCTTTACCATCACCTCGGCAGAAGCCAAACAAGTATTTGACGCGGGTCGAATCTACAATCGCTGCGTACTCCCCTATCAAAACCGCCGCTATGACAGCGATTTGGCTTCCGTCAAGCAGGTAATTGATTCGGGTAAACTGGGCAGGCTCGTGGAATTTCATTTCCGATATGACCGGTACCGGCATCACATTGGCCCTAAAGTCCAGAAAGAAACCCCCATACCCGGCAGCGGACTCATGTACGACCTCGCTCCGCATTTATTAGATGCTGTTATTTCCCTGTTTGGCATTCCGGAGAAATGGACAAAAACACTGGGACATTTTCGCCCTAAGACCCAGGTAGATGATTATGCGCAATTTCATTTGATCTACCCGGAAGAATTTCAGGTTTTTATTACGATGAGTCTTCTGGTTGTGGAAGCACAACCCGCGCTCTTACTCCATGGAACGAAGGGAACTTATGTCAAGGACCGGGCTGATATTCAGGAAAAACAACTCCTCCAAAACATGAGTCCGAATGATCCTGCCTTCGGCGTTGAACTGGATGGCGCGGAAGGTATGCTGACCACGCTTTCTGAAACAGGCGAAAAAAAACAGGAAAGAATC
>CAYGTH010000071.1:6219-13075 GCA_964352745.1 uncultured Bacteroidia bacterium | reverse complement strand
ACGCAATCGTATATGCAACAGATGCTCGCGCAACTCGGCGTCCACGAAGGACTCATTACCGATGACGAAAAAGCCTTCCTGGCCAAAAATGGCTACTTATTGCTGGGCCAAATATTGGAACCGGAACTACTAGCTGCCATTCAAAATCGAATTCAGAATATCCTGGAGGAGGAAGGCGAGCAAGCGGGTGCAGAACTGCTGGATTCTCCCCATATCAAGCATCCTAAAGAAGCAGGAGCAGATCGGTTGGCGGATCTGGTGAATAAAGATCCCTTATTTGATATTTTTTATACCCATCCCCGGGTACTTGCGGGGATCTCATTGGTTTTAGGAAATGAGTTTAAGCTGTCTTCGCTCAACTATCGCGCAGCGAAGCCGGGTATGGGCCTTCAGAAGCTGCATGTTGATTGGCATGAACCGGTAGCTCCCGGTGATTATCAGGTCTGTAATTCGATCTGGTTGCTCGATGATTTTTCGGCAGCGAATGGTGCTACTCGTATGGTGCCCGGATCACATGTAACAGGCAAATTGCCGCAAGATGTCATGGCTGACCCTTTTGATTCACATCCAGATCAAATCCTCCTCGAAGCACCTGCTGGGAGTGTTGCCATTTTCAATTCACATACCTGGCACGGCGGAACCAATAATCGCTCGGATAAACACCGACGCGCTGTCCATAGCTACTTTTGCCGCCGCGATCAACCCCAGCAAGTAGACCAAATGCGCTATATCCGCCCCGAAACACGGGCACGACTAAGTTTAGCAGCCCAGCAAATCCTTGCCGTATAGACCGGGATGCCAGCGGTGAAAGATTCGTTTATTTTTAACTTCCATGAAGCCTGTCCCTGGCGAACTCCCTTTCAACCTTGTTGATCGCTAACACGAGCCATACGCGCCTTAGATTGACATACCTCCTAATCTGGTGAGAAAACATCCTTCAATGCGTATGTATTACACATTGATATTTGGAACTCGAAACCATTCCCATTAAATTAGAAGAGGCATTATTAGGGGGGAGCAAATAGGCGTTCCCATTTCCCCATTTTTGAACCATTACCTGATTACTACAACCGAATGAACTTACAGGGCAAAGGAACCAAAGCCAATACTTACGAAGCAATCGTAATTGGCTCAGGTATCAGTGGCGGCTGGGCTGCCAAAGAACTATGTGAAAAAGGGCTTAAGACCCTCGTTCTGGAACGAGGCCGCGATGTCAAACATGGCGATTATCCAACAGCAACTCTGGATGTGTGGGAATTTGAAGGGCGCACTAAGCGTACTCAGGACCAAAAAGCACGTCAACTCAAACAAGGTAGAACCGGTTATACCACCAACCCTGCCTCCGCACACTGGTTTGTCGATGATGTGGATCATCCCTATCAGGAAGTCAAACGCTTCGACTGGCTGCGGGGCTACCATGTTGGGGGACGGTCTTTACTCTGGGGGCGACAGTCCTATCGATGGAGTGATCTGGACTTTGAGGCTAATCTGAAAGAAGGCGTTGCCGTTGACTGGCCAATCCGATACCGGGACATTGAATCCTGGTACGATTATGTCGAAAGTTTTGCCGGTATCAGTGGCCAGAAAGAAGGGCTCCCTCAGTTACCTGATGGACAATTTCTTCCTCCTATGGAGATGAACTGTCTGGAAGAGCATGTACGCGACCGGATTGCTGCTAACTTTTCGGACCGGATCATGACCATTGGAAGGGTTGCCAACCTCACCCAACCCCATAATGGCAGGGGCCAATGTCAGTATAGAAACCGGTGTATCCGGGGGTGTCCTTACGGCGCATATTTCAGCAGTAATGCTTCGACCTTACCTGCAGCCGCAGCAACGGGGAATTTGACTTTGCGGCCTTTCTCAATCGCTTCCGAAATCATGTATGACAAGGATAGTGGAAAGGCAACCGGGGTACGGGTTATTGATACAGAAACCAAAGAAGTAATCGAATACTACGCAAAAATCGTCTTTTGCTGTGCTTCAGCTGTTGCTTCTACTTCTATCCTGCTTAATTCTAAATCGGACCGTTTCCCGAACGGATTAGGGAATGATTCAGGCGAACTGGGCCATAACCTGATGGACCACCACTTCAAAGCAGATGCTTCCGGCGTATATGAAGGGTTCGATGATCGGTTTTACAGCGGCCGTCGCCCTAATGGAATTTACGTGCCGCGTTTCCGGAATGTAGATAGCAAAACGAAGCAAAAAAACTTCCTCCGCGGTTACGGATACCAGGGAGGCGCAAGTCGTGAAAATTGGGCCCGCATGGTCAAAGAGCTTACCATTTTTGGAGATCACCTTAAGGCCGACTTGGTAGAGCCGGGGCCCTGGAGAATGGGCTTCACCGGGTTTGGAGAGATGCTTCCGAATCACGACAACAAGTTCATCCTGGATTATGACAAGCTCGATCAGTGGGGGCAACCGACGGTGGAGTTTGACTGCGAATTCAAGGAAAATGAGCTGGAGATGCGGAAAGATATGATCACTTCCGCTGCTGAAATGCTGGAAGCTGCCGGATTCAAAGACATACAACCCCGCGATAGCCTGGGCGCTCCCGGACTCGGTATTCACGAAATGGGAACGGCACGAATGGGTCGCGATCCCAAGACCTCTGTCTTGAATGGAAATAATCAGGTCCACGCTGCTCCGAATGTTTTTGTAACTGATGGTGCATGCATGACTTCGGCTGCTTGTGTGAATCCATCTCTGACTTATATGGCGCTGACTGCACGCGCTGTTGATTTTGCTACTACTGAATTGAAGAAAAATAATCTATAAAAGCTCATGAACAGAAGAGATGCATTAAAACGAACTGCCCTGATCATGGGCGCGGCGGTTTCAGCCAGTACGGTAGCCGCTGTATTGGATGGCTGTACTCCCAGTGGCGGCATGGAATGGACGCCGCAGTTTTTGGACAATACGCAGGCAGGAATCGTCAATGCATTTGCAGAACGATTGCTCCCCAGGACAGATACGCCCGGCGCACAGGATGTTGGAGTTCCGGAATTTATTGACCGCATGTACGGACAATACATGACTGAAAAAGAAACAACCTCCTTTGCCGCAGGCCTTGCGGAAGTAGAAACAATAAGCCAGGCTGCTCACAAATCCTCTTTTGCCTCCCTCGATGGTGCGAAGCAGGATGAATTGATCATGAGTATCGCAACTGACGAATCAAAACCTCAGGCATTTTTACGCAAAATGCGGGAACTGACCATTCTGGGATTCGTTACGACGGAGGTGATTTCCAAGGAAGTTCTTGCCTACGATCCCATTCCTGGTGCTTATAAAGGCTGTATTGACCTCGCAGAAAATGGCGGCAGAAACTGGGCGCAGATGCGCTAGGATTCCCCATATTCCCCATGATGGTAACAAAAGAAACAGCGGCTGCCTCATTGAGACAGCCGCTGTGCATTTCGAATGGGTTTATTAGCCCAAATATGTCTTGAGGCCCTTGCTCCGTGAAGTATGACGCAGACGACGGATTGCTTTTTCCTTGATCTGCCGTACACGCTCACGTGTAAGGTCAAATTTCTCTCCAATCTCCTCTAGCGTGAGGGAATGTTCAACCCCGATTCCGAAGTACAGACGGATAACTTCTGCTTCCCGTTGGGTAAGCGTACTCAACGCGCGTTCTACTTCTTTGCTCAAACTTTCGTTGATGAGCGTATTATCCGGATTGGGTTCCGCATCATTTTCCAATACGTCGAGGAGACGATTTTCTTCTCCCTGTACAAACGGAGCATCTACCGATACATGACGGCCCGAGATTTTCAGCGTATCGCTAATCTCATCTTCGCTCATGTTTTCGAGTACTTCCGCAATTTCTTCCGGGGAAGGTTCACGTTCAAACTCCTGTTCAAGCCGGGAAAAGGCTTTTCCGATCTTATTCAGAGCTCCTACACGGTTCAATGGCAGACGAACAATACGAGATTGTTCTGCCAATGCCTGAAGGATACTCTGCCGAATCCACCATACAGCGTAAGAGATAAATTTAAATCCGCGCGTTTCATCAAAACGCTTGGCAGCTTTGATAAGCCCGAGGTTTCCTTCATTGATCAGGTCGCCCAAAGAAAGGCCCTGATTTTGATATTGTTTGGCTACAGAGACAACAAAACGCAAATTCGCTTTGGTCAATTTTTCCAATGCAACCTGGTCCCCCTGCTTAATTCTCCTTGCCAGTTCAACCTCCTCATCTGGTGTAAGCAGCTCTACCTTTCCAATTTCCTGAAGGTATTTATCCAGGGATTGGGATTCCCGGTTGGTAATCTGCTTACTAATCTTTAGTTGTCTCATATTATCGGCGCAGTATAATGGGTACTAAACGGGTAAAAACCCACAAAAATTTAGCCAGTAAATCCCACAGTCAGCAAGACTGCAAAGTTACTTGCTTTGCCTTTCAGTTGCAAATGCTGTTATACGTAAAAACTGAGCAATCTTACCTAAGATTGCTTGAATTAGGCTCAGCTATCAAGTACATTTAAGACTATAGGGGTGGTCCGCAGGTCACAAACGATGCAAAAAGCCATAAGGTTTTAATTCAGGGGATTATTTTTTTCAGTAAAACAGAAGAATCTGACATGGGTACAATTGCTGCAAGTGAATTGGTTATTAATAAAAATGGTGCTGTCTATCACCTGAATCTGAAACCGGGGGAGTTGGCAAGCAAAATTATCTGTGTAGGGGACCCCGATCGGGTAGCACAGGTAAGTCAACATTTTGATACCCTTGAATTCACGCGACAGAAACGAGAATTTGTTACCGCAACCGGTAGCTATAAAGGCCAGCGCCTGTCTGTCATCTCTACGGGGATCGGTACCGACAATATGGATATCGTGATGACGGAAATCGATGCCCTGTTCAATGTTGACTTTAAAACGAGGCAGATTACCCCTGCATTGACTTCCGTACAATTCCTCCGACTTGGCACCTGTGGTGGCCTCCAGGCCGGTATTCCGGTAGGTACGCTCATCAATTCACGTTATGCAATTGGGGGAGATGGCTTGCTACCTTATTATGAAATCGATTCTCCTGCTGCATTCTCAACCGCTTTTCAAGCCTTTTCCCAGGAGATAGACAAATTCCCGATTCCCTTTTATACAGCTAGTGGAGACGCTGGTCTGGCAGAGTGGTTGGCTGTCCACTACCCTACCATTGTATCCGGCATCACCTTTACTGCTGCTGGCTTTTTTGGGCCTCAGGGCAGAGGTATTGGCAGGCTTCCAATTCGGTTCCCCCACTTACCCGAACAATTGGCAGACTTCTCTTTTGAAGGGTTTCCTGTAGCTAATATGGAAATGGAAACCGCGGCCCTCCTGGGAATGGGAACAGCACTCGGTCATCGGGCGGGTTCCCTCTGTGTCATCCTCGCAAACAGACGAAGCCAGACCTTCAGCGAAGATCCGGCTTCTTTAGTTGCTTCATTGATCCAGACGGGTCTGGATATTTTTCATGCCTGGGAGTAACCAGAAGATAGACGATAGACGATAGACGATAGACGATAGACGATAGACGATAGACGATAATATACTTTAAAAGATAGGTCGGGTTGCCTCTTTCTTCATCTAATTTCTACACCTCTCACTTCTAATCGCTATCTCACCCACAGCCGCTTAGTGGCCTGTACGCCCTCTCCTACTGCTGAGAGTAAATACATACCACCACTATAGACACCACCGATCTGCAGGGCCAAGGAAGCATTTCCATAAGCATCTGCTTTTACAGTACCTGCCCAAACGGTAGTACCTCGCATATCGAGGAGCTGGACTTCAATAGGGCTATCTGTCCGGTAGCCACTGATCTCTATGCTGGAGAAATTGCTGGCGGTAATTGGATTGGGGAATACCTCCAGCATAGCCTCCTTGCCCGTGTAGGCAAGCGATAAGATATCTGAATAGCTTTCGGTGCCATCGTAGTCGGTCTGTCTAATTCGATAATAGGCCTTTCCTCGAACCGGACGGGGGTCTTCAACTGCATAGGTTCGCACCTCCTCTGAAAAACCGGCTCCAGCCACCTGCGCAATCGATTCAAACAATCTACCATCCAGCGAGCGCTCTACGGTAAAGAAGTCATTATTCAATTCTGAGGCAGTTACCCATTCTATCCAGGCACTTTCGCCTTCAAAACCAGCTTCCAGTGTCAGCCATTCAACCGGAAAAGAAGGGATAATCGGGGTAATTGGCCCTACACTATTGGGGACAATTTCGATAGCAGATACCTTGGCGTCCGAGCCGCAGGCTCCATTGGAAATGAATTCGAAGTCAATCTGACTTTCTCCAGGCGAGAGACATATCTTAAAACTATAGACGCCTGCAGTCATTGCAGCGCCTTCCATGAGGATGATATCATACTCATCCAGTACCGTATCGCCGTTGATGACCACATCAAATACTCGGCTTCCGATTCCACCGGTAATACCGCCCGGTGTATTAAACCAGATTTCTGCAAAATGTACATGTACCGCATAGCAGTTGTCATCGATAACCGGGATCGAATACGTCAAGTGGTTGTGGTAGGACTCACTCAAATAAATATTGGGTACACTGGTGTTCAACATTGTTCCTGTACCGGGAGAGATGGAATAGGTATTTCCATTGTGCCCAAAGGCACTATTGTCTCCCCGCTGAAAATAACATCCACCATATGTCCCTTCAGGGCCGCCGGCGTTTATTCGTATCGGATCATTGTTGGGTAAGGACTGGGCAAACGAATTGAATACAATTAATACAAGGCATGAAAGGAAGACCATCGTTTGGGTCATAAGAGCATGCATAACGGGTTGTTAATAGGTTAAAGAATCCTGATGCAAGAAAAATCATCGTTGTTAGGTGATTTCTGTAATCAAACGGCCGAA
>CAYGTH010000071.1:0-6119 GCA_964352745.1 uncultured Bacteroidia bacterium | reverse complement strand
CTTCGAAACACAACAGCCCGGAGAAAAGTCTCCGGGCTGTTGTTAGTATTTGCCATTTTCTGGCAAAAAAACTGAATTAGCGAATCAAAATCCGCTCGGTCAGCATATCCGTTCTTCCGGATACGGTGAGGATATAGAATCCCTCAGACCAATCGATACCAGGCTTGACAAAGAGCGACAAGCCTCCTATTTGTCCGGCTTTGGTGTCTTGCTGGAACACAACACGCCCTTTGATATCCCGAATGATAACCTGGACCGATTCCTCTTTATCAAATCCGGAAACCTGCACTTGTATATCCTCACCCTGTGTAGGATTCGGAAAAGCGCGAAGGGAAAGCGCCTCTTCTCTCGCAGTCAATTCAATTATATTGGAATAGCTGAACGAACCATCAAAGTCGGTCTGTTTGATTCGGTAATACATTTTTTCTCCGGTAGGCATTTCGTCATAAGCCGTATAATACTGAGTGATGGGCGAAGTTCCCGCTCCATCTACTTCGGCAATTGATTCAAACCCAAAGCGATCTATTGACCTTTCTACGGTGAAATAATCATTATTCAGTTCGGTTGCGGTTGACCAGTTCAGTTCCACGGCATTGCCTGTCAGCCGTGCCTCCAGATCCAGGAATTCAACCGGAAAGGTAGTAGCACCTCCAAATGCAGCGATGCCCAGCGGTACGACTTCGACCGCAGAGACTTTCGCGTCATCCACAGATGCTATGAATTCAAGCGTAATATCGGTTGCCCCTAATGGCTGACATACATCAAAACTGTAAATGGCTGCTTTCAAAGGCGCTCCTTCCGTGGCAATAATATCATAATCGTCCATAACAACCAGGCCATTAATCAATACATCAAAAATCCGGGCACCAGCCCCGCCAACATCTCCATCAGCAACCCCCCAATAAATCTCTGCAAAATGTAGATGTATGGTATAACATTGGTTGTCAATCACCGGTATTGTGTATGCTAAATTGGCATCGTGCCGCTCCGATTCATACACCTTATCAGCAGTGGTATTGGTGATATTCCCTTCTGATACAAAAGAAGTATAGGACAAGCCTAAACTGCCGTATGCATCATAGTCTCCATTTTCAAAGGTGACAGGACCCAGGGTAACTTCTTCCCCCCCAGCATTGATCCGGATCGGGTTGTTGTCTGGTACAGACTGGGCGGTAAGTGTTGGTAAAAAAAATACAAGCGTGAACAAAATCGACAAATATCCGAGTATCCGGTTTTTCATAGTCGAGAGTAGTTAAATCCGTTAATTCTTAAAAAAAAAGCCAGGTAAAAGGGCGTCCTGAGATGGCGGATTTAGTATTAATCAAGAAATGAGGTGAGCGTAAATAATCTGCTGGTTCATCTTATCTCTTCTGTAAAGGAACGGATTAAACCGCTTCAAGGATAGGATAATTACCAGAATGGACCATTTCACAACACCAACGGAGCTTATGGCTGTTTTACCAGCAATTCGCGTATTGCAGTTTTTGCCAAAAAACAAAATACTTATTCAATAAAAACAATAAAAAAACCTACCCTTCTCTCACGCTTGTCCAGGCGTTAACTTTTGATCAGATTGAGCCACCGATGTACCTGCCGATCGGGCAAGGCTTTTACAACCAGTCGGTTTCTAAAGATGACTCCTACCACTTCTACATATCGGCCTTTAGCAATTACAGCTTCGATACTCTCAGCTTCCATTCGGCGGCCTTTGTACTCTACATAACCCGTCAATCGTAAGGGGGTACTGGCACGACATATTCGCCCAATCCATGACTCGATAGATTCTTCGGTAGAGGTTAGACTTACGGGATCAGGCTGTTGGCGGATCCGGGTCCAATTGAGAAATGTATTCCATAAATGATTCATAGCAAGGATATTCAGGGTTCAGTCCATGAGCGGGCAATCCTTTTCAAACGCAAAAAACCTTATCAATAAATGGATAAGGCTTTTTAGATGATGTGGAGGTAATTCCGTATATATGATTGATCCCAACATCGCCAACTCCCACTCCCCATCGCCTTGATCAGCTGTAGTTGCTGCTCAAGGGATTTTTCAATCTTTATAAAGGATTTGTATTCCACAGGATGCCTTTTCATTACGATGGGTTAAACGTAATGAATCCCCAAGAGGTTATAAAAGGAAGTGAGAATCAGGAATCAAAGGATATGTAAGCGCAGGGAAAAGCTCACATAGTTATGGTAGGGTCCACCAAGTGGAAAGAGGATACTGGAACGCCCTCCTTCAGCGAGAGAAATCAGAGAATAGCCGTATCGAACCGAAAGGCTCATTTTATTAAACATATAGGCCACTCCGCCCAGAGCGCGAACATCCGTATTTTTCAGCCCATCAGAAATATCAATATTCAGCCCATCGCGCCCGTACAGCAAGACCCCAACGGCAGGACCTGCATGAAACTGAATCTCCTGTGTGGAGTTTCCCATATTCACCGGCAGAGTCAGATTGAGCAACACCGGAACCGTGATATAGCCCATCTTGGCCAGGGGTTCGGCCTTATTGGCACTTCCCAACTGATCGAACAGGATTTCAGGTTGGAGCATAAGACCTTTGGCTAATTCATAATCCACAAAGCCACCAATACTGAGTCCGGCTTTGTTGAATCCCTGAAAATTATCGCCATCAATCTGGCTGGCATTAAACCCGACAATCAGGCCACCGCCAATATTCTGGGCAGAAAGAGAAAAAAGGCACAGGCTGATCAATAAGCATGAGAGGAAATACTTCATATCATAAAGCTCGCAAAAAATACCAACTGAATCAATAACAAAGGAAATGCCAGCGGATTGGGCTCCTCCACATTGTGGGCATGAAAATAGCGCAGCATTACCCACGAAATCAGAAACCAGGCGAGGTAATTTTGAAATGGAACCGCATCCCCTACCCAGTGCCACATATCAAACCGGATGGCAAAGGGCTCAATTAAGACATCCATCAGGACCATCAATCCTGCGCCCAGAGTGATCCGCACCCAGCGATTGGCACCTGTCAACACTGTAACATGCCCGATCATGTATATCAATAGCAGCCAATTGGCACCCATCATAAAGGGAACGCCAAAGATGCCCGGACCCAGCGTAGCGCCATATTCGTATTCCCCAAAAAGCAGCCCCGTCTGAACACCCAGCACTTCCAGCCCCCATCCTGACACAAAAATTACCAGGCAAAATATCCAAAAAAAAGGTGACCAGTTGCGGTGAAAATTGGCAAGCATCCCCAGAGAGAGTAACAGATTAAGGGGGGTGAGCCGCATGAACAAGCCGCTTGTCAGTTCCATTCGCAGACCA
The DNA here is from genome assembly GCA_964352745.1 of uncultured Bacteroidia bacterium. Taxonomy (GTDB): domain Bacteria; phylum Bacteroidota; class Bacteroidia; order J057; family J057; genus CAYGTH01. The sequence continues at coordinate 2,817 of CAYGTH010000071.1, read as the reverse complement.
ATGATCCCAACCAGGTGAAAAATCACCAGGAAGATGACTACGCCTATCCATACACGTTTCTGCCTTTCCATCTAAGTCTTTTCGTTGTTTGGCTACTCACCGAAAGGATAGCGATCAGGGTCAGGGTCAGCATTTGAAGCGGAAATAACACCAAATTCGATCCAATCGATTGTCGTGCAAGAAAACTAATACCCGTACGCAACAGGGCAAATCCTGCAGCCCCAAGCATGATCCATTTTACCGGAACAAACAACAGGCCCACAAGCCAGGCAAATTGCGTCATTATCAAATAAACTCCTAATAGGAAAAAACTGTTTCGGAATCCCGGCAACAAATTTTTCCGAAACCCGGACAGGGCATCATGGTAATTATAATACATTCGATTGACCACAAACCCATTTGCCAATAAAGTCATCCCTCTTAAGCCGGCCGTTTTTACCGATTTCATGATGTCAATATCTTCTATCAAGGAGTTTCGGACAGCTTTATGCCATTGGTGCTTTTGGTACTGATTGGCTTCAATACACATAAACTGCCCATTTGCTGCGGAAAAAACTGGGTTTCGGATTTGATCGACCCACCGCAACGGCAACCACGACAGCAGGAGATAATGCATCAGGGGAACAGCTGCTTTTTCGCCCCAGCCCCACATTTCCTGATCGGGAAACAAGGACAATAAGCTAAGTTTGAATCGCTGGAAATAAGGAACTATCACCGACAGGAGATCTGGGTGAAGGAAAGTCGTATCGGCATCGAGAAAGAGGAAATAGTCGCCTGTCGCTTCGCTTGCCAATTGATGACACGCCCAGTTTTTTCCTAACCACCCAGCTGGTATAGCCTTTCCATTCATGTAGCTAAGACTCGGTATCCGGTCAGCAGCTATTTCCAGGATGGATTCCGTTTCATCTTCCGATTCATCATTCAACACGATCACTTCCCAGACCGGATCAGTCAACTGTTCGAGTTGAATCAACAGGCGAGGTAAGGCGTGGGCTTCATTACGCGCGGGAATGAGGATTGAAAAGCGGGGAAATGTGGGGGGTTCGGGCAGCGCTGCCAGCGGCTTTAAACGGGGATCCGTTACCAGGTTATAGCTCAAAATGAGCAACCGAATGGCTAATATTACGCCTGCTGCTATGAGTAGGTAGATCATGATTCTGCTTCCCTTCTGGTTGCGCCCTTGTAGCGTTTAGGGCTAACGCGCACAGACCTAAAAAGTTTCCCCAACAATAGTACCCGTTTTTTGTCTGGCAAATGTGATGGGGGCTGCCTAATTTGCGCACATGTCGCAAAAGATTCTTCTTGGCCTCTTTGCGGGCCTGTTCATTTGGCTAAGCGCTTGCGAGCGTCCTGACAATTTTGCCAGCGAGGGCACCCTCGATTTCAATGTCGATACGCTCAAGTTCGATTCTATCTTTGTCAATTTCCTCACGCCTTCCGAGCGCCTGATTGCCATCAATCAAACCGGCAAGAACGTAAAAGTCTCTCGAATTTGGCTCGAATCTGGCGATCAGACTGAGTTTAACATGATCGTCGATGGGATTCAGGCCAATGATGTGGAAAACATCGATATCGCAGACGATGACAGCGTCCATATATTTGTGAACCTCAAATCTGAACTCCGCGATAATTTCAAGGAGGAATATATCGCCTTTCAAATCGGAGATGAAATCCAGCGGGTACTTATCCGGGCCTTTGTGGTCGATGGGTTTTTGTTACGGGCGCGCCTGACGCAAAACAATGATTCGCTGGTGGGCTACTTCTTTGGCAGGTCGGGCGTAACCGATACGACCCTTACAGCCGAGAAACCCATTATCATGGATGGCCCGCTCATCATTCCGGAAGGCGTTACCGTACGAATCGAAGCGGGTACAGAATTGTTTTTCACGCCGTATAAAGTAGATATTCCGCTGGCAGGGGGTGGTAGTACCTTTGCCTTTTTCTCTACCCTGATCGTGAGTGGGACCTTGATCGTGGAAGGTACCCCCGATGATCCGGTAATCTTCCAGGGCAGCCGATTTGATGAAGACTATTCAGAGAATCCGGCCCAGTGGCGGGGCGTTCGGTTTACCCAAACCAGTAGCGATAATGTATTGCGCCATACGCTGATCAAAAACGGCGTAATCGGTCTCGAGGTCGATTCTCTTACTTCAAATGGCAATCCCAAGGTACTCGTTCAGCAATCCGAAATCCGCAACATGAGTGCCTATGGCGTGTTGGGGCTGGCTGTATCCGCAGCTCCGATTGGTAGTCCTCCTTCTCTTTTGATGGAGAATTCTATCGTCCATAACTGTAAAGACCGGACGCTCTTTCTCAATGCAGGGGGTAATTATGGGTTTTATAACTGCACCTTCGCCAATTTCAATTTCTTCTTTTCGCGCAATAAGTCGCAGTTTTTATTCAGCAACTATTTTATTGATGCAGATGATGTGGCAACGATCTATCCCATGACCGCACAACTCACCAATTGCATCATCTGGGGCAGCGAAGACAGTGAGATTGCGCTCGATACCCTGCCCGGGATTCCCCTGGACTTCAATATGGATCATTGCCTGGTGCGCTATGATTTTGTAGAAAACGAAGTCAACATCCGCCCTTACCTGAGCAATCACTTTGAAAACCTCGACCCGGAGTTCAATGATCCCCGGGAGTTTGACTACCGCCCCAAGTCCAGCAGCCCGGTAATTAATACAGGTATCGATTTCCCTACAGGTTCTACCGGTTACCTCAATGACTTTCGCGGCCGTGCTGACAGCCTGCGATATGATGGCTTTGATATTGGGGCCTTGGAGTATTATCCGATTGTGGAGTAAGGGA
>CAYGTH010000070.1:16797-21668 GCA_964352745.1 uncultured Bacteroidia bacterium | reverse complement strand
ACGGATACAACCCGAATTACCACTTCTGGTTTCGATTTCTTAACAACATTTTCTATGGAGGGTCAGTTTTTGGCAATTCTGTCTTCCGTCTTCCGTCTTCCGTCTTCTGTCTTCTGTCTTCTGCCTTCTGTCTTCCTCTTCCTACTAAATAAGCGAAACATCTGTCAATATTTCCAGACAAGCAGGACCGTCATGGGCGAACACCTTCTCCATAGCCGCATCCAATTCTGCCAGATCCGTTACCCGTATGCCCAGGGCGCCGCAACTTTCAGCATAAGCTGCGAAATTGGGGTTTTTGAGAGAGGTTTGCCATACATCAAATTCACCTGCCCGTTGTTCTTTTGATATCTTTCCCAGTTCAGCGTTATTCAGGAGAATGTGCTTAATCGGCATATTGTATTTAACCGCAGTTGTTACTTCTCCCAGATACTGGGCAAACCCGCCATCGCCTGTAACTGCAACAATAGGTCGGTCAGGAGCTGCTGCCCATGCCCCCATCGCTGCCGGATAGCCAAAGCCAATAGAACCCAAATACCCTGACATCAGGATGGATTGTGCCGAGCACTCAAAATAGCGACCGAAGGAATAGGTATTATTCCCAACATCCACGGCAATAACCGCATCGGTGGGGGTATGGCGATTCATTGCATCAAATACTGCGACAGAACTAATGCCTTTCCCATTATCATCTGCTAATCGGCGTTGTTTTTCTTCCAGCCAGATATTCCAGCGATTTTGGATTTCCGGGCGGCGATCTTCAGATTGATGTCCAGTCTTTAGGCCTTCCAGAAAAAGCGTAAGCGTAACGCTCAATTCTCCTAAAACAGGTACCGTAACCGGATTGAACTTTGCCAAGGCCAGGGGATCAAAATCTACCTGAATAGTAGGGATTTTAGGCGTAATCCCGGTGTGTTTGGAAAAGGACGCGCCAAAGACACACAGAAGATCCGCTTCATTCATGAAATAACTCGCGATGGGCGTACCGCTCCGCCCCAATACGCCGCAACCCAGTGGGTGTGAGTCCGGGATCAGGCCTTTCCCTTTGAAAGTAGTCAACACCGGACACTGAAAAGCTTCTGCCAGTTCGATGATTTTATCCATGTTGTAGCGAGCGCCATGCCCAACGATGATTACTGGTCGCTTAGCCTTCCGAAGCAGGGCAAGGGCCTCCTCTACAGATTCTTTTGCCGGAGTAATGGACAGATTCGGCATTCTCCCAGCCGGGCCGGAGGCCTTTTCGTCCGGAACCGGAAAAATCTGCACTTCATCCGGAAAGGTCAGATGAGCCACATCCCGCTTCAAGGTAGCTGTCTTGATAGCAAGATTCATCAATTCAGCATGCTTGCTATTGTGCAGAACCCGATGATTGAATTCGGCTACGGCTTCAAATGCCGCCACCAGGTCTACTTCCTGAAACGTTCCGGTCCCGACGACCTGGGTATCTACCTGGCCGGTCAGTGCTAACACAGGCACCCGGTCTACTTTCGCATCCCATAAGCCCGTAAAGAGATTGGTTGCGCCCGGACCCGCAATGGCGAAACATGCCGCGGGTCGCCCGGTCAGCTTTCCGTATGCCGATGCTGCAAATGCTGCAGCTCCCTCATGGCGAATCCCAAAAAAGCGCAGATTCCCCGCTTCTTCCTGCCTGCGCATCGCATCTGCAAATCCCAGGTTAGAATGGCCGACCATTCCAAACACGGTATTAACACCCCAATTGACCATGGTTTCGACCATTACATCGGAGACGGATTGTTCGTGTGGCAGCTCTTCTTCCAGCCCAATAAAAACGCCATCCTCTTTGACTTCTACCTGAAAAGTAGTCGTTTCATCGTCATGCGACCCGGGAGATTGACCGGTGTGCGGATCAAAATCCCAACCATGCCAGGGACACCGCAATAAGCCATTTTCAATGGAGCCTTCTCCAAGCGGGCCTCCCTGGTGCGGGCATTTATTATCAAGGGCACTGAATTTTCCCTTAAAGTGCGTGAGGCAAATCCCAACATGCCCTGCCGTCACGGTCATGACCCTTCCTTCGGGAAGTTCGGCAGCTTCATCAAGAACTTTATGCCAGGTGATTTTATGTTTCTTTTCGGCCATAACTTTATGTAGAATTAAGAGAGAAGAAGAAAGATAGAAGACAAGTAATCTATTTCATAGAAATACGCTTGATCTCATCGGAGGCAGCCTGTATCACGTACCAATCATCATAGCGAAAGAGCTCCCCTTTGACCTCCACAGGATCAGCTATCCGGTCTAGGATCTGCTGGTTGATGGGTTCTCCTTTGCTTCCGAGTAGTAAAAAATAACTGCGTTGCCCGGCTTCATTGGTACTCACCAGCACAGGAGGAATCCCGCCTGATATACACCGAATAGCGCAGGAGCGATGCGGTTTTCCTTCTCCGGGTTTCATGGTTCCCGAAAAACACTTGGGGTCCACAATTTCTCCCAAAATGGTAACCGGCCCCAATTCCGATACGTTAGGACTCAGGTCAACTCCCTTGAAGGGGCTCAGGTCTTCTGAAATGGAAAGCAAAGCCTTATCTCGATTGGTTAATTCAAACAGGGCCTTGCCATCCCGATAGTCCAGCGTTCCGGTCAGCTTCAAAACTACCTCTTTCAGGGGTTTTCCTGCCTGTTCCTCAAAATCCAATAAGTGATTAGCGGCTCCGAATTTCCCAAAACTCATCAAGACCAGGGTTTGGAATACCGGCTTACCGGCAGCATCATATCCCTGAATGATTTTCAAACTCGGAACGGGCTTCAGGGAAGCAATGCCTTCTACTACCGTTTGGTTTCCCAATTCATAGGTACCGGTAGAAAAGCCTCTTTGACTGAGCACCAAAGCTCCCGCGATCAAGGGAATCGCCAATGCAATTACAATGACAAATAAGCGAGTTAATCGCGCATGTCCAACAGGAGCATTGGGTAAATAGCCAATATAAAATTCATCAGCTGAAGAAGAAGTAGGTTCAGAATTAGCCATAGTATAGCAGGGCAAATTATAGACGTTAGACTAAAGACAACATCAAATCGGGAGTTGGAGGGGCGTCACGTAGGTCCCTTCCGGATGAGGTCGGGGATCGACCCATACTTCATCCCCTTCCAGCTTTAGCTGATAGGTACTGACTTTTTCGGTAAAGGGCGGCGGCGAACACCCATCCGCAGGTTGATATTCATATCCATGCCAGGGACACACTATGCATCCATTGACAATTCGACCTTCCCCCAATGGACCGTTCTGGTGTTTGCAGACATTGGAGAGGGCCGAAAGCGCTTTCCCATTGCGGAATACAGCGATATTCTCTCCATTTGCCAATAGCATCTTCGCCCGGCTCTCTTCGATATCAGCCCATCGCCCCACCCTCACAAAATGATCGGCTTCAGATTCAGACTTTGTCTGATCAAGGGATCGTTGGCGCAGTCCGGTAAATAGATGCAATCCCCCAATTACCAAAAAGCCCAATCCGGTTATCAGCACTGGCAAAGGAGCCTTTTCCAATTGAACAACTCCCAGCATGACATGCATGAGGATCAATCCATAGGCGACGTAAACCATCATGTGTAAGGCTTTCCAGGTTCGAGGGGAAAGGGTATGTAACCAAAAATCATGGCTGGTTGCAGCCATCAAAAAGAGAATGATCAACGCGATAAACCCCAAAACCTGAAAGGGAAACCCTCCCAAAGAACCGTAATGCGTATTCGATAGAAAAATGGAGGCAATCGGATTCACATCTCCCAGGGCATGAAACTGTATGATGCTAACAATCCCATGAACAGCAGCCATCACAAACATCGCAACTCCCAAATGCCTGCGGTTATACAACAGCGGCAAAAACCGGGGATTCAACCGACAAAGCGGACCGATGATGAGGATGACATGCAGCATGACAAAAGCCAGCGATCCAAAAGCCCTGATAATCAAGGTTTCGGGGCTGATTTCCGGATAAAATATCACATTCAGCAAGACAAAACTCAGCAGATACAGGGCCATCAGGCCGAGCATAATGAGGTCGTATCTCTTTTTTTGGCGGTTCCAGCCGATGGCCTGGTAACTCACTCCCATAGTTCAAGTATTAAGGACGAAATAGAAAAATCGAAGGCACATGAGGTGTATTCAAGCCGACAGATGAGCTTACTTTTTGACTTCGATCCTTTCATAGATCGATTTTTTAATCGCATCAAACATCACAAAGTGCCAGACAGATCTGTTTTCCGAGGGCAAACTCATTCGATACACGCCTTGCGGCCCCAGTGAACCCAGCAGTTGCATCTGTTTCACATCAGCTGCGCTGGCATCATTGGCCAGAAATACCATAGTACTGGGGTGTATGAGCGGCTGCTTGAGCACCATTTCTAATTGGTAAGCAGGAATGGAATCCGCAGAGGCCCGAATACTCGCCTTATAAGCAGGCTTATCGGTAAAGGCGAGGGTTTCGGCCAACGCTGGCTGCTGCTGCTCGCGATACAGGGTATCTGACTGGGTAAGGGGAACCGCCTGGTAAGCAGCAATCATTCCCAGTAACAATATCGGCACCAGGATTACCCACATGCCTACATGGCGTTTTCGTAAAGGAGGAATCATAAAGGGAAGATTATAGACAAGTAGGTAGAAGACGGAAGAGAAAAGCGGCTTTGTCGCGCCTTTTTTAGCCGGGACTTTGTTTTCCTTGCATCCATTTTCGCAAGATCCGGGGCCAGAAAGCCACTAGTCCCGGGAAGATGATGGCCTTAAATCCTTTGGTTGATCCGGCAGTAGCTCCATCTACTGTTTCAAGTCCTTTGATCGTCCAGAATATGGCAAACCCCACTCCGGCAAGGATATAAACAGCTGCCATTATTAATCCTATAGATACAATTTCAGCCACAATTTG
>CAYGTH010000070.1:3074-16697 GCA_964352745.1 uncultured Bacteroidia bacterium | reverse complement strand
TTGGCCATCCTTCGATAGCGATGAAATCCCAGAATCGCATTCAGTGCTTCCCGAAAAGTAATGAAACGGTTTCCTCGTTTCCGGTTGATCATCCCCAATTGATAGATGATATTCCACTGATGAAACAATGCCTTATATGCTTTCCACATCGAATAGCCGGGTTCATAAATATGCGTGGGTTCTGCCTTCACGCCATTTAGCTCTAAAATACTAAAGGCTTCTCCTTTACGCAAAGAATCAAAATCTTTGCATCTCACGTCAAACCGTCCGAAGTAAATTCCCTCTAGTCGATGCGAAATCTCATCAAAGGTGGATCGCAACTCTGAATCAATCAGGTGATTCCCATCCAAAAAAGTCGTCCCACGACTGTGGTTTCCAATCGGCACCAGCAAAAGCGATTCTCCCTGAGGAAGTATGCAGTTCAATTGATCTGAGAAGTCAATTTGCAAGCGCTCCCATTGCAGGAGCGCACGGGGGTAGGTCCGAATCAATTGTTCAAGCGTAGATTCTCCATCTCCGGTAACCGACAAAAACTCCTTTAAGGTAACCGATGTGATATGGCCTTTCGCTTCATTGGGAAACCGGTAATATAAAATACTGACTTCTTCTTCATAAGTAATATATTCCTGAACAATCACTGCTACGGGATGGGCTGACAGGTATTCAATCAGCGCCTTCTCGCATGGAATTTTTTCTACTAAAAACCCACGTTCTCCAATATCGGGCTTTGCAATGAGTGGATATTGAATATCCTGAGCAGCGATTTGAAGACGCATTGTCTCAACTGAGGTGCCGGGTGTGAGGTACACCGTGCGGGGGATCAAGTCCTCAGGGAGTAGCTTAAGGATTTCATACTTAGATTCTCCAATCAAGCCCCCCAATTGAATAGCTGGATTTGCCAAACTGAAAAAAAAGAGAGAGCGGGCCCGTAAGGAAAGCCATAGCCAATAAAAGTAAATCGGAATATAGATCAACTGATAAGGCCAGTATTCCCAGCTGAATAGCTTAATAAAGAAAGGACGTCGGCGAATCCGATTCAGGATTTTCCTTCTTTCCGGGTCAATATACACCTCATCTTGTTCCATAATCGCCCTGTCAACTTTGTCTTTGTCCGTGATACCTTACCGTAGAAGGGGCAACTCCAAAATCTCTCGGCAATTCCAATTCCGGCACAATCAACTTCAGCCCGATCTTGATGATCGCCAGGTGATGGATGGCGTGCTCAATGTTGTACACCAATTCTCTTTCAAAAGTAGTTTCAACCGTTTGATATTGTTCCTTATCACAATCATAGGTAAATGCCAGGGTAAGGCGTTGGTGCAAATCATGCATTCCCAATTCACCCAAAATAGTATCCAGGGCATCCATTGCCAATTCTGGCCGGTCTTCGATAGCCTTGTTTCGGAGTCTATGATCGTAATTAATTTCCCCTGACTCGCATTGGCGAATCAAACAATCCAGAAATTCAATGATGTGGCGGGTATGCTGGCCGATGCTGGATCCAGAAAAAACTTCAAGCGGTTGACGGTAACGCTCCTCCCCCAGTATGCTTAAATATAAGCGGACATGAGAAAGGGTATTATCAACAACAGTTAGTAGGTCCATGTTTATGTCTTAGTACAGTCAAGTAAGCAAATTAGCCCATTTCCTCCAAATGGACTGAACCTGAATGACTCCTCTCAAATAACCAAACTAAAGTGGCAAGTTTCGTAATGAATGCGACATATAAATATACAAAAGAAACCAAGTCTCGATTATTGCATAAGTGAAGTCAGGAAAATTTGCATTCTACTAGGGCTATGGGTTAATTTCGCATAGTTTTTCACCCATTAACCCTAGTGCGACTGCATGTCCCTTCTTCAACCGAATACAAAAACCCCACTGGATCGAATTGTTCGACCAATGAGAAAGGTTTTTGGCAATCAATCCACCGCTGGCATCATGCTGTTTGTGGCAGTCGTAGTTGCCATGGCGTGGGCAAATTCTCCCTGGCATGAAAGTTATCATCATTTGTGGGAAAGTGAGTTTGAAATTGGTTTTCGTGCTTTTGGCCTCAAACCCGTAAGCCTGAGTCTCCATCACTGGATCAATGATGGATTGATGGCGATTTTCTTTTTTGTGGTAGGCCTCGAAATCAAGCGGGAAATCATGTCGGGAGAACTTTCGACTCCCAAAAAAGCCATCATGCCCATTGCCGCAGCAATCGGGGGCATGGTCGTTCCCGCCCTGATTTACTTTGCGTTTAACAGTTCTGGAGAAGCGGCTTCAGGTTGGGGAATCCCGATGGCAACCGACATCGCATTTACGCTGGGGGTCATTTCCCTTATCGGAAATCGGGTTCCGGTATCGGTAAAGATTTTCCTGACAGCCCTGGCCATTGTTGATGACTTAGGAGCCGTTTTGGTAATTGCCTTTTTTTATACGTCGGATATCTCTCTGATTCACTTGTTTTACGGTGCCATCATCATGGGTGTGTTGCTTTTGGGGAATACGTTCGGGATTCGCCGTGCCAGTTTTTATGGCGTTCTGGGGATTGTAGGACTCTGGCTTGCCTTCTTTTCTTCTGGTGTACATGCCACGCTCGCCGGTGTTTTACTGGCCTTTGCGATTCCTGCCCGTACCCGCGTCAATGAGACCTTATTTGTCCGCAAAATGGACATGCTGACGCGAAAATTTAAAGCCATTGACCCCAATGACAATAACTTCCTCCGTGAAGAACAGTTGCATGAACTGACCAAAATGCAGCAGCTGATTCAACATGCAGAAACGCCTCTGCAACAAGTGGAACATGCCCTTCATCCGATCGTGAACTATTTCATAATGCCCTTGTTTGCGCTTGCAAACGCCGGGCTTGTACTGGAGGCAAATTTCCTCTCGGTACTCCTTCACCCCATTAGTATTGGGGTCGGGTTGGGCTTGCTACTCGGGAAGTTTATCGGAATTGTAGGCTTCTCCAAATTAATGCAAATGATCGGTCTGGCCGAACTCCCAAAGGGAGCAACCTGGCGACATATGTATGGAGCCGGCATGATGGCAGGTATTGGATTTACGATGTCTTTGTTCATCTCCGAATTAGCATTTGAAGATCCGCAAATGATCTTACATGCAAAGGCCGCTATTCTGGTAGCTTCTACCCTGGCCGGCTTATTTGGTTTTATCATCCTACGGTATTTTTCAGAACCCGCTGATGCCAGTCAATCGGGCGGTAGTTCCGGACATTAAGGTCGCTGTTCCCAGATAAGGCTCCTCCCATATGGATTGGACACCCTTCGTACTGAGTCTAAAGCTTGCCGTTGTAACGACGGTGATTTTATGGCTAATAGGAACGATTCTGGTGTACGTGATCCATTTTCATAGCGGTAAATTCCGGCCTTTTCTGAAAGCATTGGTCAGCCTGCCACTCGTATTACCTCCCACCGTTTTGGGATATTATTTACTGGTAGCCTTTCATCCGGAAGGCTGGCTGGGGAGCAATGTGGATGCCCTATTTGGCTTTAGGTTGGCATTCAGCTTTCAGGGACTGGTCCTTGGCTCGCTTATTTTCAGCCTGCCCTTTATGGTAAATCCGATCCTCTCGGGCCTCGAAAACCTCCCGGCCTCCTACCTGGAAGCCGCTTATACATTGGGAAAATCCCGCAAGACAGCATTTCTACGGGTGCTCTTACCCAATATCAAACCATCTATCCTTGTCGGGATTGTTATGGCATTTGCCCACACCATCGGTGAGTTTGGGGTAATCCTGATGATCGGCGGCAGTATCCCTGACAAGACACGGGTAGCATCCATCAGTATCTATCATGAAGTAGAAGCGCTCCATTATGAAACTGCTAATCTGTACGCGGCTATTCTGCTGGGCTTTTCTCTCCTCATCTTGTTTGTGGTATATCTCTATCAAGGGAGAAATTCATTTGGGGTTCAGGGATGACAGGAAGTAGCTCTACATCCACTCCAATGCTGAATCTGCATATTCAGAAAGCGCTCAAAGGAGGCCAGGGTCCTGTTCATCTGGATTTCTCATACGCACTTCCACAAACCGGAATTCTCGCAATAATGGGACCTTCCGGGATTGGAAAAACCAGTATCCTCCGAATGATAGCAGGGCTCATGAAGCCTGATAGTGGAAAAATCGTTGTTAATAGAGAGACCTGGTACGATTCCACTGCATCTATCCACCTCCCGCCCCAAAAGCGCAATGTGGGATTTGTATTTCAGGATTACGGCCTTTTCCCCAATATGACTGTTCAGGAAAACCTGGCCTTCGCTCTTCATAAAAATGCAGACGCAGCCTTAATTCCGGAGATACTGCATCTCATGGAGCTAGGGGAATTGGCACATCAGGGGCCCCTTCGACTTTCAGGTGGGCAGCAACAACGGGTCGCCCTCGCCCGTGCAATTGTTCAGCAACCCCGACTCTTACTTCTGGATGAGCCCCTTGCAGCACTCGATACCAGCACCCGTATCCGCCTCCAGCAGGATTTGAAACGGATGCACACCCGGTTTGGATTTACGACAATCCTGGTGAGCCACGACCTTCGGGAAGTTGCCCAATTGGCCGATGAAGTAGTTATACTCGCCGGGGATGGCGCTATTCAGCAAAGTGGACATCCCACAGATTTATTTGCCCAGTCGCCAGATGAGAACTGGCAAGGAGAAGTGATTCGGATTGCAGATGATTTACAGGAAATGTTTGTCCTGACAGATTCTGGGATCTGGCGCCTGCCTTATCAAAAAGGGATAGAAATCGGTATCTTAATTCATCTGAAAGACTATCTATAGTTCTCTAATCTTCGTTCGTATCCTGCCCGATCGTCCCGATCAGATCATTTAGGTGATTTCCTTTTGAATGCGCTCCCTGATTTCTCGAACGGACAAGTATTTGATACATGAGTACCAAATTCACAAAATACAAAAGGCCCGAAATGAGGGTAACATACCCATAACTATCTGTGGCAAGATCAAAGAAATAGCGGTATATAACCTGATAGATGAACAGATCTATTATATGAACGACAATCAGACTAACGGCGTAGCTGGTTTTGAGTCCAAATAAAGAATCAGGCAGCACTAATACCCGAACCCCAAAAGCCAGATAAACCATCACGCTCAGTATCCAGATCGGCGTGCTCAACCACATGGGTAATTGAATCCCCAAAATCGTATATGCCACCTGATTATACACCAGAAAAGCAATCATAATGGGGATAAATGGGCCGATCCGATGGCTGGGATTCTGCTGTTTTAACACCTCCCAGAATGTCAACCACACATAGCAATAGGCCCCTGTAGTAATTATCCCAAATACCTGATGCCACCAGGTCGGCAAAAACCCAGAGAAGATTCTATCGCCAAAAATGATAAAATGGACTCCCATTAATCCCGCCAATAAATTGGACGCAATTGACGGACGCAGGAAGTTACTCATCAATCCCGTCATAGTTTCTTCGGATCAATCGGCACGACCCCTACCTCTTCGCACACAAGGCCCCCGGCAAGATTGGCATATTCAACAGCTGATACAGGGGATAAACCAGCGGCCAGACATAAGGCAGCCACCGACACAACTGTATCTCCCGCGCCGGAAACATCTACAATGTCCCGATAATGAGCAGGAACATGATGGACTTCCCCTGCTTCGTCAATCAGCAACATTCCATTTTCGCTGAGGGTAACCAGAGTCATCTTATGTGGCATTCGTTCCCGCAGGCTACAAATCGCAGCAGAGACCCCTGCAATATCCTGTTTATCCAAACGCTTCCCAATACCCTCACTGAGTTCCTTTAAATTAGGCTTAAACAAGGTACAGCCTTCGTATGCAAAGAAATTCCGGAATTTAGGATCTACAATTACAGGAATGTCGTGGGATTGGGCGGCTTGTATCATCCGATCAATCAGTTCGGGATATAATAAGCCTTTATCATAGTCTTGTAAAATGAGGGCGTGGCAGGTAGGCAATTGAATTAAAAAGCCCTCCATTAATTTCGCGGACTCTTCTTCATTGAGTGGGAATCGATCTTCCTGGTCTACCCGAAGCACCTGTTGCTGGTTCCCCATAATCCGGACTTTGACCGTAGTTCTTCGAGACGTACTCCGCACTACAGTAGTGGCGTCAAGGCCGTGGGTATTTGCATGTTCTATCAATTCAGCACCAGCCGTATCTTCCCCTACCAGTCCGCACATCACAACCTGGGTGCCTAATGCATGCAGATTTAAGGCGACGTTAGCAGCACCGCCAGGTCGGCTCTCTTCTCGCTCAATATCTACAATAGGAACCGGAGCCTCAGGCGAAATACGTTCCACCTTGCCCCAGAGATAGCGATCGAGCATCAAATCTCCTACGACCAGCATACGGAGCTCCGCAGCTGAAGCTAATACTTCCTGAATGGACTTATTCACGTATTGCGACACTAATTAACCGACAGCTTAAATATCTAGCGCAGCACCGTAACAGAGCCTGCCTGATCAATTTTCTTATTCGCGGGACCAATGCCGGAAACATGATACATATATACACCGGAAGGAGCAGTACCCCCGCTACTTAATTGGCCATCCCATGCATCTGCCAGGGAAGTAGATTGAAATACCTCAACCCCCCATCGGTCAAAAATCCGGAGTAGATAATTTTCTACATATTCTCCTTTCACCCAAAACTGATCATTATACCCATCTCCATTAGGCGTGAAAGCGTCAGGAACAAACAAGGTAGCATCGTCCACTACGACAAATGGCCCAAGGGAATAAAAGTCAGAACAGAGTCGGTTGTTATTGGTAACAAACAGGCTTACATAGTACTCTCCGGGGGAATTGTATACATGAAATGGGGAGGATTCAGCGGAATTCGTAAAATCTCCAAAATCCCAGAAATAATCTTCCGCTCCTTCTGACAGGTCCGTAAATTCAAAGCCCGCGCTACTCAATACAATGGGAGTCAGGGTATCTGGCTCAGCAGTAAACAAAGCGGATAGGGGCTCAGCAGAATTCACCACCCCAAAAGCACTCCGTTCACAGCCTTCAGAGTCCGTAACCCGAACATTGTATGCACCGGGAGCAAGTCCCTCAATCACATCAGCGTTACTAAGCGGGCCGGGTTCCCAATCATAGGAGAAAGGAGGTCTGCCACCCGAGGTGATCGCGACCGCAACCCCATTATCATCTTCATAACAGTCTACATCGTCAGTCTCGACCGTAAGATCAAATCCCGCTGCGTCATCCACCAGGACCTGCTGAGTTAGTGTACAGTTTAACTGATCCCTAACCGTAACCTGATAAGGTCCTGGGATCAGGTTATCCGCCTGGATAGTTGTCTGAACCGGACTGGTTGTCCAACTATATTCATAGGGAGGGGTTCCCCCTCCAAAAATTACCCGGGCAGATCCATTTCCCAACTTACAATATTCGGGAGTTGTGGAGAGATCCAAAGCCTCCAACGGAGGATTGCCCGTGATGTCAAAGCCGGCGATTTCAACGCAGCTATCTGCTCCTGTTACCACCACAACATGAACTCCTTGCCGCAAATTATAGGCAAACAAGCCTGCTGTATCAGGCTGGCTGGGCACGGTCCACCATTGGATATCATAAGGCGCAGTCCCTCGGATAATTTCTAGTTTGGCAACCCCCTGCGCCAGTCCACAATCATCTGTTTGTACAATTTTCACTTCCAACTCCGGACCAGTAGCACTCGGTAGCACCACATCTTCTGTATGAAAACACCCATTTACATCGGTAATTTCTACCGTATAAATATCGGGTTGCATATTCGTTATAGTCGCGCCTGTCTGCGGAGGATCTGTTAACCAGATGATGGTATAAGGTGATGTACCTCCCTGAGGTATCGCGGTAATCTCCCCATCTCCAGATCGGCAATCACTGGCTTTCAGAACTGCAAAATTGGGATCAATATCTGTCGGTTCCCCTATGGTAAAAGTTTGAGTAGCTGTACATGCCGGACCGCGAGCATCTGAAATGGTCACAGAATAATCTCCCGGAGCCAGACCTGTTATAGTTGAGGTGGATCCACCAACCGGTTCCCAGGCATAAGTGTAAGTCCCTGTTCCACCAGAACCCGTTATTGTCGCCGTTCCGTCATCTACCCCAAAACAAGAGGGATCCGTTGTAGAAACCTGTCCATTAAATAAGTTTTGGGTAAAAGGGACCACGACTGGCAAAGTCCGTGTACACCCATTGGCATCCGTTACGATCACCTGATGATTGCCTGGAGATAAGCCGGTAGCGGTCTGAGCTGTTGGATCATCAGCATCTGCGTCCCATTCAAACGTAAAAGGGGCCTGCGCACCCGACAGGACATTTACGGTAGCAGTTCCTGTGCCTGCATTACAAGTGTCCGGAGTGACACTCCCAGAAAGTTGAATGGGACCAGGTTGAGAAATAATTACTTGCAGATTGGCGCTACACCCCGAAGCATCCGTGATGGTCGCTGTATAGAGACCAACGGAAACTCCCACAAGGCTAAGGCCGGTTTGTTGCGGGTTAGAACTCCAGGTGACAGTAGCATCCGGATCGCTGATGCTGATCGTTGCCCCGCCATCATCCCCTCCGTTACAACTGACATTGGTTTGGCTTACGATGCTCCCGGTAGGTCCTGCCAAATTGGAAACCGTAATGGTCGTGTCGGCATTACAACCCGCCGCATCTGTAATGGTTACATCATACAAACCAGCAGCAAGTCCTGTGGCGATGCTATCATTCAAACTGGCATCATGTGTCCATACGTAAGTAAAAGGAGCTGTTCCATCATGAACCAGTGTTACACTTCCATTACTTTGGTTACAATTAGCGTCCACAATCGTTACGCCAGTGAGGTTCACGCACATTACCTTCGTAGGGATAAGGGCCTCCGAATGGATGGAAGGGTTAGCCGCGAGTGCGAAGTAAGGAATGAATGTGAGAAAAAAATAGAGGGGAAATTTCACCTGCATGTCTGATCAGTTTACAAGCTTTGAGGTACTAACTAAAAAACAGGCCTTCTGTTATAAATACCCGCTTTTGCGAAATAGCATTATTTTTTGGTCCGGATCAGGATCAAAACTGGAGACCCGTTACGCACATCTTTATTCGATTATGCCTATACAACGAAGTTTTGGACAAAAGTGTCTATAAAATGCCCCTGATCCAGAATATTTTTTTTGGGCGATACGCAATTTACGATTATTCGGGCAATTGCCCACCCTTTTCCACGGAATCGCGGGTTGTAATGCTCGGGTAATGTATCTTTATTTCCAAAAGCAGGCATGACGGCATTGGGTAGACATTTTCTAGTAGAATTATATAATTGTGATCGGGATATCCTCGATGAAGTTTCGGAAGTGGAACACTTGATGACAGCAGCTGCCAAAGCTGCGGACGCGACCATTATTCATGTAGCTTTCCATCATTTCTCTCCCACGGGCGTTTCGGGAGTAGTGGTTATTCAGGAGAGTCATCTAACGATCCACACCTGGCCAGAGCTAAGGTATGCCGCAGTAGATGTATTCACCTGTGGCCTGCAAATGGATCCGCAAGTTGCCTGTGAACTCATTCAGCAAAGACTCGGGGCAAAAACGGCAGCGATACAGGAAATCGAACGAGGCCGGGAGTTGGTCCATTCGATCCCGGCTTTGCGACATTCGTCCGTAGCAGAAGCTGAGCGAAATATCTGGTTTACCCAGCGCAACTCCAATATGGCCTTCTCCCTCCGGCATGCTGGAGACCTTCCCTATCGCGCAAAAACAGGGTTACAGAAAATCGAAATCTATGACACCCACGCATTTGGGCGGATGCTGAGCCTCGATGGGAAAATTGCCATTACTACGGGAGACGAATACATTTACCATGAAATGCTGGTACATGTGCCGATTCAATCCCTGCAACAGGTCCAACGTGTCCTGATCATCGGCGGCGGCGATGGTGCAGCAGCACGCGAAGTCCTGCGTTATGCATCCATTCAGGAAGTGGTGATTGTAGAACAAGATGAACGGGTGATTGCCGCCTCCCAAGCCCATCTCCAGGCGCTCAACATCCCCTGGCAAGACAAACGCCTCAAGCTTCAGCAATCAGAAGGCGCGGCCTATACAGCCTCTTTGGCAGCGGAATCCTTTGACTTGATTATTCTGGATGCATTCCCCTGGGGAGAAAGCCATGATCTCAATTCGACCTCAACTCAACTCAAGACACTCTATCAACTCATCAGCCCACACGGAGGCATGGTCGTACAAAGTGCCGCCCCCCGATTTCAGCCTCAAATTTTTCAGGATACAGTTGCTGCCTGCCGAGCGATCGCCGGGAGGAACAGGACTTTTCCCTATCTAACCTATGTGCCCACTTACCCAACGGGCACCTGGAGTTTCGTTTTTGTGGGGAAAGGGGATTCCCCCCTCTATGTACCGACAAGCTCAGCCCGGGAATCAAGCATACCGATTCCCCCACATCTTCGCTATTATAATGCTTCGATTCATCAGGCAGCTTTTGCCCTTCCAAATGACATCCAGGAAATGATAGCTGAGTGAATTACGGTAGCAGGGTAAAGCCGAATAATGGGAGTTACTTTCGGTATTCAGGATTAAGTCGTGGCATGGGAGCATTTACGTGTTGACGCCATTCGGATAGTAACTTCTGGAGTGCCGTCGCCTTATCAGGATTCGATTTAGCGAGATCATTCTGCTCTCCTATATCTGCTATTAGATTGTATAACTCCAAACGTCCATCTTCTAAAAATTCTATCAATTTCCAGTCGCCTTGCCGAATCGCACTGACAGGCGTGGTAGTAGGATAATAGTGGGGATAGTGCCAATACATCTCTCTGCGGGTTTGTGTTTCCGGCTGTCTCAATATTGGCCCCAGGCTTTGGCCATCGAATGCAGCAACCTGTCCGGAATCTCCTGAAAGATGAGCCATTTCCAGAATTGTAGGGTAAAAATCCTGCGTAGTGATGGGATAATCGCAGATCGTACCGGGGGTAGATACGCCAGGCCAGCGGATCATGCAGGGAACGCGAATTCCCCCTTCGTATAAGGCTCCTTTTCCTGAGCGAAGCGGAGCATTGTTGGTAACTTCCTGCCCTTCCCATTCATTGACAAATCCGCCATTATCTGAAGTAAATACGACTACTGTATTTTTTGCAAGGCCAAGCGCTTCCAGTTTCTGCACCAATTTACCTATGTTCTCATCTAAGCTATGGACCATCGCTGCATATATCGCATTCTGATGGGACATGCCAGGCTTCAATTTCTTTTCATAATATTTCACTAAATCTGCCTTCGCCTCAATGGGAGTATGGACCGTGTAATAGGAAAGGTTGATGAAAAATGATTCATCTTTGAATCGCTCCATGATCGCCATTGCCTCATCCGTAAGGCGATCAGTCAGATATTCCCCCTCCCTGTCCATCTGATACTGACCGCTGGCATTTTTTTCCAAACCGGGAACAAAGCGCTGAGAACGATAGATTTCGCCCCGGTACGGATAGAAAAAGGTAGGCGGACAGCCCCAAACCGTAGCCCCCACATTAATATCAAAGCCATGCAATTCAGGAAAGTGAGCCCCGTCCCCCACATGCCATTTCCCAAGGTGGGCGGTTACATACCCCGCTTCCTGCAAAGACTCAGCAAGGGTAATTTCTTCCAGTGGAAGATTAGCGGATACATCAGGTGGGATCATTTTCGCAGCCAGCAGTGTATTCTTTGCCGCCTCCCGCCAAATGGTCATATTCAGTTTTGCCGGTGATTTTCCAGTCAGCAGAGATGCCCGGGTTGGCGAACAGATTGAGGCAGCTGCATAAGCATGGGTGAATGTTTGGCCGGTTGCTGCAAAAGCATCAATATTGGGGGTTTCGTGCAGATCCGCACCATAACAACCGAGGTCTGACCAGCCCAGGTCATCTACTGTGATCAGTAACACATTGGGTCTCGATTCGCCTTCGGTTGAAGGCTGAGCAAATGAAAACTGGCAGATAAGTATGCACACAAACAGGACTAACTGGTTGAAACGGTTGGTTGTCGCATTCTCCATGATTGGCTTTTTATGAGTTGGGTCCAAAGCATTATACATAGGATTCAGGAGCTCAATTCATTATTGTGACTAAGACCATGTTTAGAACGATCGATAAACTCACCTCCATTTCTCATCGAGAAAACAGCATATACGATCAACATCGAAATTGAGATATACACCAGGTAATAATAAGGATAGGGAAGTGCGTACATGCTGTAGAAAAAGGCCAGATAGGCTTTCAGACTCAGGAGCAAATACAAGCGCAGGTTGATTCGTTGACGATATTTCCAATAAGTCCCTGCAAACAGAAGAGAGGAAGAAACTGAGGTAATAATGGCCATGAGTTGCATGCCTTGCAGGCGTTTGGCCACTTCCCCCGGCCAATAGTCAAAAAAATATTTCCCGATTCCCAAGCCCCATTCCAGTAGTCCGGGGCGACCTGAAGGGGCATGCCATTTCTCATTGGTCCAGACTTTTTCGCAAACGGTATTGTGATAGGCCAGTCCTTTTTCAAAAATATGCCAATCCTGGGAGAGGAAAGGCATTACATACAAGATCAGGATAGCCGAGATTCCTATTCCCCCCAGCAAAATCCCTTTTTGCTTATTCTGAGCAAAGAAAACAGACAACACAAAAACCGGTGCCCAAAACACAATCACAAATTTGGAGAGCAAACAAAGTGACAAGGCGATACCCTGCATCCAGATATTGCCCCGGAGAATACTCATCCCCAGCAAGAGGTAATAGCTGGCAATCAGCAACTCAACTGTATGCGCAAAAATCGGTTTTTCATACACAATCAATGCTACCAGGAAAACAACAGGTAAAGCCGCGAGTACCATTCGTTCAAATGACTGCAAGCATGTCCGCTGAATCATCCGAAAAAAGACGAATGCGCTCGCCACATAAGCCCCAAATGCCAACCAGCGCGCATCAAATCCTAATCCCGTAGAAATCACAAATGGCCCCCACTGCATCGGCATATAGGGAGATTGCAGGCGATACCCAAACTCTGTAATTGGCTCATAAACAAAGGTGCCTTCCCAAAAGAATCGGCGAACCATTACCTCGATCTGAGGGACAATATCTGAATGCTTTGGACTAATGGGAGTCTTGGCAAATATGGCTATTAGTTCCGGGATCAGACTCACAAAGCCCATTACCAGAATCAATAAGGAAGCCACCTGACTCCAATGCCAGGCCTGAACTGACCGATTGAGGGGCTTGTATTCATAGCCTTTGCGGACAGTCAGCCAAAAGGGAAGCAGGCTTATCAATAGAGAAATCAGTAGCAAAACCAATCCCCCCTCAATTCCCGTCACGTCATTGTTTCGCCAAAAACTGATCAAGCCTAGCTCTAAGCCAAATGCCAGCAAGAGGAAGGCTTTCACAATCCATAACACAGATGGCCTCCCGAAGGGAAGCGTAAATCTTCTCAAAATGAATCAACATTGAGGATTAAAAAAAATGGAGTCGAGCCTTTTTAACAGGAGCAAAGATATAAATTCTCCGGGGTAATCCAGTCCCAAAAATCAGAACCCAGGCATCAAAAATTGCCAAGCCCCCTCCAGAATCTCATTCGTAGCAAAAAAAGAGGACTTGGTCGATTTATGGAGAAGGATTGACGACAAAGTCAGCGAA
>CAYGTH010000070.1:0-2974 GCA_964352745.1 uncultured Bacteroidia bacterium | reverse complement strand
ACCTGTTCCAAACAGGGTCTTATTATATTGAGCCTATGATGCATCCGGAAAATGGAACCATTCTGATTGTTGACGATGACAAAGACATCTTGTTGACTGCCAAAATGGTCTTAAAAGGTCGTTTTAAACACATCATAACGGAGAATGATCCCCATAAAATCAGTCGAATTCTGGAACAGGAAACCTGTCATGTGGTGTTGCTGGACATGAATTTCACAGCAGGATTTACCAGCGGGAAGGAAGGTATTCGCTGGTTAAAAAAAATCCGAAAAATGTCGCCCCGTACAGAGGTAGTCCTGATGACTGCCTATGGCGAAGTCAGCCTGGCAGTTCAGGCAATGAAATCAGGAGCCGCGGATTTTGTCGTGAAACCCTGGGAAAATGAGCAATTGGAAGAAACCGTTGCTGCTGCTATTCGGGCCAGCATAGAATCCCCTGAAATAGAATTACCCCCTGCCTCCACCGATTCAATTAGCAAGCCCGCTGCCGTCCATGATCCTTATGAGATGATCGGCAAGTCGTCTGTCATGCAAAAAGTTTTGACCACAATTGAAAAGGTGGCCAAAACAGATGCAAATGTCTTGATTTTGGGAGAAAACGGTACGGGCAAGGAACTCGTGGCGCGCGCCCTCCACCGACAATCGGCGCGTGCAGGCAGGGCCTTTATCCATGTAGATTTGGGGGCTGTTCCCGAGAGTTTGTTTGAGTCAGAGTTATTCGGCCATGTTAAAGGAGCCTTCACCGATGCGCGGGAAGATCGGGCCGGGCGTTTTGAAGCGGCTAATGGCGGCACCCTCTTTTTGGATGAAATCGGCAACCTCTCTTTGCCCTTACAAGCGAAATTACTTTCTGCATTACAAAGCCGAATGGTAACGCGTGTAGGATCCAACCGCCCTATCTCCATTGATTTACGACTCGTATGCGCTACCAATATGCCGCTGTATGAGATGGTCAGGGATAAGGAATTTCGCCAGGATTTGATTTACCGAATCAATACCGTCGAAGTCATGTTGCCTCCCCTTCGCGAAAGAGCTGGCGATATCGCGCTGCTGGTACGGCATTTTTTGCAAGTGTATCACAACAAATATCAACGAGAAGAAATCCTGCTTGAGGACGAAATTCTCCAACGCATGCAAACCTATGGCTGGCCGGGCAATATTCGCGAATTGCAGCATGCAGTAGAACGGGCTGTCATCATGGGAGACCCGGAAAGCCTCGTCCCTCAATCCATTTCACGAGGCAATGCCCCCTTGACTGTCAGCGCACCCGACTACAACCTCGAAGAGGTCGAAAAAGCTGCCATCAAAAATGCGATTTCCAAGCATGAAGGCAACATTTCCAAAGCAGCGAAAGAATTGGGACTTGGCAGAACAACCCTCTATCGAAAGATGAACAAATACGGATTGTAGGAATCAATTCGTACTCACCGCTTATCCGATGACTGTACAAAATTTTAGAATAAACGTGATTACAAGAGTCGCCTTACTCGTGATTGCGATGCTCTTCCTGAAATACGCCTACACCGAACAAAGTACCTGGCTCATGACCAATGGATTTTCTTTGGTAGCAGTCGTATTGCTGGCGATAGAACTGATCCGATACGTTGAAAAAACCAACCGCGACCTACAGGGTTTTTTGCTGGCGATTAAGCATAAGGACTTCACCCACACCTTCACACAATCCCGGAAAGGGAAGTCGTTCGCCGGATTACAGGGCGCTTTCAACCAAATCATTTTCAGTTTTCAGGACTTGCGCGCAGAAAAAGAGTCTCATTACCTCTATCTGCAAACCGTCATTGAACATGTACAGGTTGCGCTCTTATGTATCAACGACGAAGGGGAAGTTGTACTCATGAATCGTGCAGCCCAGGAACTACTCGACAAACCTTACCTGAGTAAAATTGAAAACCTGGAACGCATTCATCCTCAGCTACTTGCCTCGATCAAACGACTTAAAACCGGAGAGCGGGAATTGATAAAAATCATTACAAAATCAGAGTTGTCGCAAGTTTCTATCCTGGCTACTGAATTCAAACTCCAACAACAGTCTTATAAACTGGTTTCGCTTCAAAACATAAAAAGTGAACTGGATGAAAAGGAATTAGATACCTGGCAAAAACTGATTCGGGTCCTGACACATGAAATCATGAATTCTGTCACGCCGATCGTTTCGCTTACAAAAGTACTGGTCAAGATGCTAACAGATGATCAAAACCAGGCCCGCGACTTCAGCCAGATCACTAATGACCAATCAGAAGATATTGTCAGCAGCCTTCAAACCATTGAAACCAGAAGCAAGGGACTCCTGCACTTTGTTCATGGTTACCGCACGCTAACGAAAGTCCCTCCGCCAAAATTCAGAAGCGTTTATGTAGCGGAATTACTGAACAGAGTTCGTACGCTTCTTGCGCCTGAATTTGATCAACGTTCCATTCAGTTCCTGACAGAACTCCCTCCTGAAGACCTGACCATTCAGGCAGACGCCGAACTCCTGGAGCAAGTATTGATCAATTTGGTCAAAAATGGAATGGAGGCCCTCGAAGGCAGACCGGACGCCGAACTTACGCTCACCGCAGGTATTTCTGCTGATGACCGGGTGCACATACAAGTCATTGATAATGGGCCCGGTATTGATGATGAGTTTAGCGACAAGATTTTTATCCCCTTCTTCACCACTAAAAAAATAGGCTCAGGAATTGGTCTCAGCCTTTCCCGGCAAATTATGCGCCTCCATCGCGGCAGTATTGATTTCAGGTCAGAGCCAGGAGAAGGGACCGTTTTTACGCTGGTATTTTGAGCGGGAGAGCGAGAGTTGGGGATTTCGAGAGCTTGAGAAACATTTAACCTTCTAATCAAACCCTCAAACTTTCTCAAACAGAACTGCTTATCGAATGACATTCGGGGCTTTGTTTTGTTTGAGGGTTTGAAAGTTCGAGGGTTTGAGCGTTGGGGAACATTCAAACTCCCAATCAAAC
>CAYGTH010000069.1:14453-21678 GCA_964352745.1 uncultured Bacteroidia bacterium | reverse complement strand
TCCATGTCCACATATCCAATCTTCGTCTGCGCAAAAAGGCTGCTTGCCGGAGTGTATCCAACAAGCAGCCCATATACGATAATCGGTATAATATGCGTCAACCGGCGGATCACTTCTCCGCTGTATCTTCGCTTCCTTCTTTCGGGATTTCGATACCGAGTTTGGTCATGAGTTTTTCTGTCAGCTCATGCTCAGGAGGACCATATAGGACGATCGAGTTGCCACTGGTCATAGAGTTGAGAATATAGGTATATCCTTCTTCTGCAGCGAGTTCTTTGATCGCAGCTTCTAGCCTGACAGTGATAGGTTGTAGTAATTCCTGCTGCTTGAGCATCAACTGCTGCTGTGCAGCTTGTGCGGTCTGTTGCACTTCCTGGTCCAACTTCTGCAATTCCTGCTGTGCAGTTTGTTTTTGCTCATTGGTCAGGGAGGATTCTGCCGCCTGGTATTCGCCTACTTTGGTCTGTAAGTAGCTTTGCTTTACCTGTACCCGCTCTTTCAGTACTTTGTCAGCCTCTTGTAAAGCCTGGTTCATGGTCTGTGTCTCTGGCATATAGGCCAGGATCAGTTCCAGATTTGCATGGCCCATTTTGACTTGGGCGGATAGCGATGTTGCCAGTCCGGCGAACATCAGCAGTATGCAAAGGGTTATTTTGGTTTTCATAATTATCCTGTTTGCGTAGAGAAGAGATTATTTTCCGCCTTCGGCTTCCGCTTTCGGAAATTCCAGTCCCATCTGAGTGGCGAGCTTCTCTGTTACGTTATCTTTTTCGGGGCCGTGCAACACAACTGATACACCTGATCCGTCCACAGAGTTCAGGATATAAGTATATCCATCTGTTTTAGCAAGTGTTTCGATATTGGCCTGCAGTTTTTCTACGATTGGCTGCATGAGCGTAGAGCGCTTAGCCAGGAGTTTTTGCTCAGAATCGGCTGTATAAGCACGGATTTCTCCGTCTAACTTTACGAGCTCTTCTTCCAAAGGCTTCAGATCTGCTTCTGTCCCACCATTCTCTTTTTTCTCGAGATATTCCGAATATTTCGCTTGTGCGTACTCCTCTTTTACCTTGAGTTGTTCAGCTAATTTTTTCTGATAGGTCTGCAATTGCGTTTGCATGGTCTGTGTCTCAGGCATGAGTGAGATGATCAAATCTACGTTAGCATGCCCAACTTTTACATTTTGTGCGAAAGTAGTCCCGAAAAGGCCTACAGTTGCGAGTAATGTGAAAACAATAATTTTCAACTTCATATTCTTCGTGTTAATGATATAGAAATCTCCCTTTCGGCGTACAAATGTACAAAGATTCCTCGATTTTTGATGCAGTCATCATTCTTGAGACGAATAAAATACCCTTAGGTCTCAATACGCCAACTTTTGTCAATAATTGTAAATTTACAAAAATCGTAGTACTTGATGAAAGACAGATACAGAAAAAACGGATGATCTGGAGAAAAGGCAGCTTTCGGATTATAGGATCGACAGATTAAGGTCACTGATCGCTCCGAATTACTTGCCAATGGTTCCAAACCATCCGTAGGATATAATCAAATCAATGATACGGAATATACACCGCTTTTAGGGGCTTAGTTACGATCTTCCAGGAGTCCCAACTCTTCCAGTACGCCATCGCTGATGTCAAAAGATGCATTGGTATAGAGCCAGGTTACTTCGCCTGCTTTATCGAATACGAAATCATATTTTTTGCGTTTGGAAACAGCTTCTACGGCTCGGAAAACCCGATCCTGAATAGGCTTTACTTTACTTTCCTGTAAAGAAAACAGCTCGCCGTTGTATCCGAATTTTCCCTCGCGATATTCTTTGGCTTCCCGCTCAGCCTGGAAAATTTCTTCCTGCTTTTCTTGTTTGATGTCTTCGGGCAACAGGACTTCCTGAGCCTGATATTCATTATACATCTGCTCGATAGCGGAATATTTTTCTTCCAGCTCTTTCTGCCATTTTTGGGAAACGCGCTCGATTTCACTCTGAGCAGCCTGATATTCTGGAATTTTTTCCATGATCGTCTCTGTATTGACATATCCGACACGCTGTGCGAAGCTCAGAGACAGGGTTGTACCCAGTACAATCGCGAGAGCTAATAGTTTCTTCATAATTGTGAGATTAAATATATGACTAGTAACAAATGTGGCTGTAAACAATCGCCACCTTTTATACGCAACTATACGGCAAAGTATTGGAAATGCGAAAACCCATACGACACATCTGCTAACAAAAGATACACGGAGGGGAAGATAAGCGGGGAATACCGGATTTTTGATTTACGATTTACGATGCAAAATTGACAAATAGTCATTTGATCGTAAATCGTAAATCTTCAATCGTAACGCCTTAAAATTGCTGACCAATGATAAAGTGGAACTGACTTTTATCGTTGTCTGCTGTACCCGGATCGTGATCAAATCCATAGGCCCAGTCAAGTCCAAGCAAACCGACCATAGGGAGCATTACCCGCAGACCAAATCCAGCTGCGCGCCTAACGGCAAATGGATTGAACTTTTTGAAGCGCTGATATCCGTTTCCTGCTTCTGCAAATGCCTGGACCCAGACCGGTGCAGATTGGTTCAGGGTAATCGGGTAGCGGAGTTCCAGCACATAGCGGGTATAGATCGGATATCCGTCTCCGCTATTCGTAATGGAGTTGTCCTCATATCCCCGTAAAGGAATGAGTTCGCGACCATCCAGTGCAAAGTTCTGTCCCAATAGACCCGTACCTCCGAGGAAATAACGCTCAAAGGGAGAGGTGCCTAATGCAGGATTGTAACTGCCGAGGAATCCGGCTTCTATCTTGGTACTCAATACCATGTTCCCCACAATACGGAAGAACCAATTGGTATTAAAGCGCCACTTGTGGTATTCCAATAATTTAAATTTCTCGCCATCAGATAGCTCTGAGAAATCTGTGTCCCGACGGAATAGCAGCGACCAGGGAGGCGTTGCTTCGACCGAGAGAGACAAGATGGAACCACTACGCGGATAAATCGGCGCATCGACACTGGAGCGCTCGAAGGCTTGCTTCAGGGTAATGATATTAATGAATGCCTGAGACTCTCCCTCAAATCCCGGAAACAGACTGGCAGGATTCAGTACATCATAATACTTATAACCAACCGAGGTCAGGGAACGGAAGAAGTCATCCGGGAATTTCATCCGACGTCCGTAGTCTATGGAAGCATTATAGATAGTGTTCCGGAAATTGAGGTTGGTGAAATTCTGGTACAGAATATAAGAGGTGCTGATTCCAAGCGAGTTGGGACGCTTTCCACCCAACCAGGGTTCCTGGAAAGAGAGAGAAACATTCTGATACCCCACTCCATTCATCTGGAAGGCGAGGCTCAGACGCTGGCCATCACCAGAGGGAACCGGCTTCCATGCCTTGGGCTCGAAAAAGCGGCGGGCAGAGAAGTTATTAAAGGCTAACTGGACTGTACCGACAAATCCACCTGCCAGGACATTACCCTGGGCGTCGCGAATTCGACCACCCCAACCGCCTTGCAACTGCAACTGGTCAGCAGGACGCTCTTCGAGTGTATATTTGATCGCTACTGTACCGGTTGCCGGATCAGGAATGGGTTGAACATCCATTTTTTCCTGATCAAAATAATTCAAGGCCAGGATCTCACGCTGACTCCGGATGATATCGGACCTGCTGAATTTACGGCCTGGTGTGGTACGCATTTCCCGAAGGATTACATAATCACTGGTCTTGGTATTTCCTTCGATAATGATTTCGCTGATGGTGGCCTGAGGTCCTTCACGTATCCGCATTTCCAGGTCGATCGAATCGCCCGTAACTGCTACTTCAACAGGCTCCAGGTTAAAAAACAGGTAGCCATCATCGAGGTATAGGGAACTGAGGTCTCCTCCCTGAGGGTCACCGAAGAGGCGTTCCTGAATACGGGATGAGCTATAGATATCTCCTTTTGAAACCCCTAGCGCACGTTCGAGTGTTTCGGAGTTGTATTTAAAGTTTCCGGCCCATTCGATATTGCGAATGAAGTATTGCTGGCCCTCATACAAATCAATCTCCATCTTGACAGTCTCATCTCCATCGCGGTACACAGAGTCGCGGGCAATCAGCGCATCGCGATATCCACCATCATGGTAAAACTGAATCAGGCCGTCTTTTGCGGTTTTGTATTCTTTGGGGAGGTATTTAGAACGGGCCCAAAGCCGATACCATTTTTTCTCATTTACCTTCTTCAGCTTTTTGATGACCTTTTTGTCGGAGATGTTCTCATTTCCATTGACAATGATCTCGCTGATCTTAATGCGCTTGCCCCGATCGACATTGATACTTACGGCGACTCCATTTTTGATGACTTTATCGGGCTCATCCACAATCGAGACTTCCGTGTTGTAAAACCCTTTTTCGACAAAGTAGTTCCGGATAATCCGTTTTGCACTTTGTGATTTAGATTCGGTCAGGATGGTTCCCCGGATAAAATTGATCTTTTCACGTAGATCGTCAGCCTGGGATTTGCTGATTCCTTCAAAGGAATACTGCGCAATACGGGGGCGTTCTGTTACGGAAATAATCAGAAAGATGGTGTTCCCGACAATCTTATCTGCCCGAATCGAAACATCAGAAAAGATATTTTCTTTCCAGAGTCGTTTGATGGCGTCAGAGATTTGTAGTCCGGGAATGGTTACCCCTTCGTTGAGGGTCAGACCGGAAAGTGCTGCGATGGTCTGTGGGTCGCTGTACTTGGCTCCTTCTACTTCAAGGCCCGAAAGAATATAGTTCTGCGGGTTTTTGAAGTCAAACTGCCCCCAGACAAGTGCGGGAGCGAGTAGTAAGACCAGGCCGAGGGCGAGAAATTTCTTCATTGATTTTGAATTTGCTCACTGATTTTTCCAAACCTCCGTTCCCGTTTTTGGAAATCGGTTATAGCAGTATGGAGGTCTTCACGCCGGAAATCCGGCCACAATTTATCGGTAATATATAATTCTGTATAGGCAATTTCCCATAGGAGGAAATTGCTGATTCTGAATTCGCCAGAAGTTCGGATCATCAATTCCGGATCCGGTAGGTTGGCAGTACTGAGGTGGTTACTGAAGGTAGATTCGTTGATCTCTTCAGGATCAATTGTTCCGGCTGCAACTGCTCTGGCTATCTTTTGCGTGGCATCAATCATATCGGCACGCGCCCCATAGCTCAAAGCCAGGGTAAGTACCATGCGTGAATTATGTTGTGTGATCTCCATCGCCTCTTGTAGTTGTCGCTCGCATTTTCCCGGCAACTGGTCCAGGTTGCCAATTGCATTCAATCGAATATCATTGTCCATTAACGTGGTGGTTTCCTTCCGAATCGTATCCACCAATAATCGCATCAAGGCATTCACTTCCAGTTTCGGTCGGTTCCAGTTTTCGGTAGAAAATGCATACAGCGTCAAATACTTTACCCCCAACTCTGCAGCGCCTTCTGTAGTATCCCGAACGGCTTTTATGGCTGAACGGTGGCCAAACACCCGTGCATTTCCCTTTGATCTTGCCCACCTCCCATTTCCATCCATGATGATGGCGATATGTTTCGGCAAAGAGGTTTTGTCAATTTGTTCAAGTAGGCTCATCGTGATTACAAGGGAAACGTGACTAAATAACGGCGTGTCTTTGCATGCGTTGCCCGTAAAGCTAGCTCAATTAGCGGAGATATTCTGCAGTGAAAATTGAGACTCCGGACTTTGAGCTAGCAAAAATAGTAAAAATGGGGCGGAGAGGAAAAGGAAAAACAAAATGACTATAAATCAATTCCCTGATTTTGACAGGGTAGAGGGGATACAAAAAGCCCATCGCTGGTCAACGACGGGCTTTTTGTGTATAAAAGATTACCTCTGTGGGCTCTGTTTTATTTATCTGAATGTCGGGCACTTCACCCAATCCAGAATCATACTAACGGTTACACTGGTATAGATGTACCAGTCATCCTGTGTCTTATCGCCACGAATTCCATTTGCAAGAGCTGCGCCTTCAGGAAAGACACTGCGGTCGATCCGGTCAGACAACAAAAATGCAGTGGGGTTCTGAGCACGTAAGGCATCCATGTCTGGATACAGGTTGCTTACATCGTCGAGGTAGTCAGTAAAGGTCTTCCGGAATCCCGTTTCAATCTCCATATCCCAGTTTCTACCGAGTGCAAAACGCATACCTACTCCCATGGGGATAGAAACCTGTGTCAGGTTGTACGGTTCGGGATAGCGACCATCCGGGTCGGGCAAATATTGTCCTTCTGTACCTAAGGGTTGTAACTCAATCCATTCATCCCCAAGCTGGGCCTGCGGATTGAAAGAGAATATGGCAAGGCCGCCAAATACATAAGGAGTTACCTGTGGCCGATAAGCAAAACTTCGGTCTGAGGGTAAAAAGTCAAACACCAATTGGGCACTTACCTCAGTAATAGGAGTTCTGAAACTCAGGTTGCGACGGTTTCGTGCAAAATCGGTATTGCGTTCATCAGTTGCTTTGGCCCATCCCTTAAAGAAGGATAAGCGAGTGGACATAAAAGGACTGAATTTATACGAGCCCATAACGCCAACACCGGGCTTCTGGAACTTGAAAGTCAAATCGTCATCAAGATCACCCAGGTAATTCGTGCCGCCGGCAGAAATTCCTACCCGAAAATATCCATATCGATACTGGGCCGCAACATCTTGCGTGATGAGTAATATCAGGGTGCAAACAAGGAGATACTTCAGCTTCTTCATTAGAAGTAGATTATAAGGCTTTTAATACGAACAAATGAGTAACCTTTTAGTAACGATAGTAGCTGTAAGTTAATTATATGGAATAGGAATTCAAAAGAGGAATCCTTAGCAAAACGTTCGGCAAAGGTAAAATATTTGGTGGAAATGTTCGATTCCTTTTACATATTTATTTAAAAAATAACATCTGCCTGGCGAAATCACTTTGAGAAGCGAAAAAGGGCCATTTTGAAGGAGATAGGGATTTGTTTTCAAGGATACATATTACGCAGAAGACCTGAGAGAAAATAGGGTAAAAAAAAGGGATTATATTCGAATTCTGGGGAATTTATTTATTTATAATATCCATAAATTGAAATTTATTGATACCGCCTTATCGGGTATTGCGATTATCACTTCCCCACATCAGACTCCTTCTTAGGTTTTCAACGTGTTGCGAGGTGGAGTTCCGCAATAATCGCACCGTGAAATTTGCCCGCTTTACTGCAAGGGAAGTTCGGGCTTTTAC
>CAYGTH010000069.1:0-14443 GCA_964352745.1 uncultured Bacteroidia bacterium | reverse complement strand
GGTATCCAGGGCGACCATGGCTTCACCAGACCTGGATTCAATCTCAAAAGAAACAACCCAGTCATCCGGAATTACAACGGGCCGAACGGTGAGGGAATGAGAAGCGACCGGAGTAATCGCAAAAGTTGCAGCCTTTGGGAAAATAATAGGCCCCCCACAGGAAAGACTATAGGCTGTAGATCCCGTAGGCGTTGCTACGATGAGTCCATCGCCCCAATAAGAATTTAAAAATTCACCATTGATATACGTGTGGACTGTGATCATCTCATTGGTATTGCTCTTATGGATGGTCAGATCATTAATCCCAAAATTCTTATCTCCAAAAATCCCTGGCGGATCTGATACAACAGTGAGTAAGGAGCGTTCGTCGATAAAATATTTATCCTCCATCAAATCCTCGGTTGCCTGGATCAACTTACCAGGCGTTACGCTGGAAAGGTACCCGAGTCTGCCAAAATTCACCCCGAGAATGGGTTTGTCCGTCCGCCCCAGAAATCTAACAGTTTCCAGAATCGTTCCATCGCCTCCAAAGCAATAGAGATATTTGAAAGATTCTATCTCAGCCTGTGTCTTAAATAGGGAGCATCGGAGGGCCTTAAAAGATCCTGGATAGGCTTTTTTGAGTTCGTTTGCATATTGCTCAAACAGGGTAAACTCAA
The DNA here is from genome assembly GCA_964352745.1 of uncultured Bacteroidia bacterium. Lineage (GTDB taxonomy): Bacteria > Bacteroidota > Bacteroidia > J057 > J057 > CAYGTH01. The sequence continues at coordinate 13,784 of CAYGTH010000069.1, read as the reverse complement.
TCTTCTGCTGGTTCAAATAGCTAAAAAAGGATACCAGTACCGTAGGGTCTGTATTCTCAGTAAGCCTGCCAAAAATCGCAATCTTCATTTTATCGGTACGCTTCCGTGTAAATAAATACCGCCTTCGCCGAGATGATTTCGTCCGTATTCTACCCGCAACAGAAAATCATATATCCCAATCAGATTCAGTCCCAGGCCATAGCCAGTGAGCAACTTGTTTTTCAGGAAGGGGTCCTGATTGTTGAAGCTGCTATCTGCAATATACCCAAAATCCCCAAAGGCAGTCAGATAAACCCCCAACGGCATATGCTGGAATCGTTTGAACGGGATATTCGGGAGGTGAACGATTTTGCGGGGAATCAAGGCATATTTTAGTTCGACCTTTCCCATGCTGATAGAAGAGCCATCAATAGCGTAGGGCTGATATCCCCTGAGGTTAGAGCTGATATTCGGAAACTCTCTTCTTTTGACACCGATAAAGTTCTTTTCGTAATAAGGAAGCTGTTTGCCCAGCGTAAAGACCTGATGCAGTCCATAGGCAAAATTCCAGTGTTTGGATAGGGGGAGATGATGCGCCCAGGTAGCGCCTATCTTTGCAAATCGGGTAGTAGCAATCGACTCCGGGCCTCCTGCAACCCGAAAAAATGCCTGGTATTTGATTCCTGAAAGGGGAAATGCCTTGATGTCCCTCCTGTCATAGGTATAGCCGCATACAATCGAGGGATAGTATTCCCTGCCGAGGTCATTGGTGACGTATCGGGCCTGTTCTCCTTTTAATTGGAAGGTATATAAGCTGTCGGAGAAGCTGTAATGGTTATAATTAATTTCGCCAAATATGCTGGAATAGACAGAGAAACGTTTTCGCAGTCCAAAATAACCGGAATGAGATCGCTGAAATGGTTCTGTCTCGACTCGGCCCCATTGTACCAGCCCCCTTTCGGTACCGTAAATGACTTCCTTCTCATTAATAAATCGAAAACCTGCTGTCATATCTATATTCTGACGAGGGAACAATGCCGGCTGTTTATAGTCTATGGTCAATCGCTTGGAGAACCCGAGTTGCCCGTATATAAACAGGCTTTCATTTCGGCCTGTCATATTTCGAACATTCAGAGAGAGCCCATAGGCAAAGCGGCGAAAATTAAAACTCGTAAGTGCGTCAATCAGGTCGTAGGTATTCCGCTCTTCTATCTTAATCCGGGGAACCGGGAAAATATACCAACGTTCCTGGACGGTCAGAATAAAATAAATATTTCCTTGAAGTATCTCAGGGTGGATATTTACCGTATTAAATAAGCCCAGATTGTAGAGGTTTTGCTGATTCCGAATGACTAATTCGGGTAATTTATCTGCTGGAATCGAGTCGCCAACCTGGAATGTGAGCTCCCGCAAAATGACCGGATTTCGGGTTTTTCGGTTCCCTAATACTGAGATGGTTTGAACGTACAATGATTCCGAACCCAATAAATCTGTTGGGATTCCCAGCAGGCATCCCAGTAACAGGCACAATAAGGAAACCCGGAGTCGGACATAACAAGAAGAAGGGATAGTCAAAAAAGTAAATGAAGTGAGGGACATGGGTGCGATATTATTCCCTGTATTGGATATGACCCAAAAGTATGGATAAACTCCTGTCCATCGAAATTTAAATTTGCTGAAAAGATTACGGGAAGAGTTGAGAGGCTAGACGCCCAACGATTATCAGGTTCCCGAGGCCAGACTACATATCCAGATATTGGAGTAACGAGTCGAGGTTATGCCGGTAGTCATCGAGTTGCTCCGTTCTGAAAAAGGTTCGGACTACCTCATAATCAAACCGCTCGAATGCAGCTACCACTCGGGATAAATCCTGTACATTGAGCTTGAGGGTAACGTGAAAGGTATTGCTGGCTGTGTGGTGGCCGAGGTAGAGACTGAGGATTTTAGCATCTGCGGATTCGGCGATTCTCCCAATTTCTGAAAGCACATAGCCATTGCCTGGAATTTGAAGGACCAGAATACCACCAGGCTCATGCAGGGCAAATAGCTGCCCCATAAAATTCATGAGATCGCGGAGTGTAATCACACCCATGTACTTATCTTCTTCATCCAATACAGGCAAGACCTCCAATTTGAGGTTGCTCATGATTTCGATCGCATCATAGGGATGCTGATCTTCATGCAGGTAGGCACTGTCCCAGCCCGAATATTTAATGTCGTTGATGGTGTCAGAAAGCTCACGTGCATCCAATATGTCATTTTCGGTGATCATGCCTTTATAGGTACCATGATCGACAATTGGAAGCTGATGCAGTTTGAACTCGCCCATCCAATCAAGCGCAAGCCCGGCGGTGTCGGTGGACTTAACAGAAGGAATTCGATCGGATATGAGTTCTTTTACAAACATTAGACAATAGCTTTTACGTGCTTTTCTAAAAACTGATGCACAATTTTGTTAAATTCTTCAGGCTGCTCCATCATCGGTGCATGTCCACAGCGATCGATGAAATATAGTTCACTATTCGGCATTAATTTTTCAAATTCATGAGCAACAGGCGGAGGCGTGATATTATCATTCAATCCCCAAACCAATAGGGTAGGGGTATCAATTTTTCCGAGGTCGCCGGCCATGTTGTGGCGCTGAGCAGATCTTGCAATTTTCAGTATCCGTAAAGCTCGGTAATTGTCGTTGACAATCTCAAATACTTCATCGACCAATTCTTTCGTAGCGGTTTTGGCGGAAAAGAAAGTAAAGGCTACCCGGTTTTTTACGAATTTATAAGAACCCCGGCGAGGAAAGGTACTGCCCATTCCTGATTCAAATAAACCAGAACTGCCGGTGAGAATCAACGCCCGGACAAGAGAGCGATTCCGAAGGGTATACACCAGGCCGATGTGGCCACCCAGGGAATTTCCCAACAGTGAAAAATTAGCCAGTTTTTTATACGAGACAAACGCTTCTACAAATCCGGTAAGTCCTGGGACTGAGGCTTCAAACTGTGTTTTTGCATAGATCGGAATGAGGGGGATTACCACTCTGAAATCCTGGGAAAATTCTTCCAGTACTGCCCTGAAATTACTCAAAGCACCAAACAAGCCGTGTAAGACCAGTAGTACAGGGCCTTTTCCTTGTTCAACGTACTGAAATCCGCCTTCGGTGTGAATTTTTGGAGTCATGGATCTGTGTTCGAGATACGAGTAGATGCGAGCCAGTTCTGGATCAGTCTTTCTCCCTCCTGTGTAAGGATTGATTCTGGATGAAACTGAACACCGGACAAATTATAGATTTTATGGCTAATTCCCATGACTTCTTGCTGATCAGTCCAAGCCGATATTTCCAGTGATTCTGGCAATGTCTCAGGATGTACTACCAGGGAGTGATATCGCATGACCTCAAGAGGCTGGGAAACTCCTCGAAAAACACCCGTATTGCTATGCTGTACTAACGAAGTTTTCCCGTGCATAGGTTGCGTGGCATGGCCTACTTTAGCCCCCAAAAAGTCTGCGATCACCTGATGTCCAAGGCAAACCCCCAAAATTGGAAAATGAGCATAATACGTCGAGACGATCGCTTGAGAAATTCCGCTGTCTGAGGGGCGGCCCGGGCCGGGAGAGATGACAATACCCGCTGGTTGAAGTTCAGCCACAATCGTAGGGGGCGCTTCGTCATTGCGGATAACCTTCGTCTCGGCAAACCTGCTAATCAGGTCAACGAGATTATAAGTGAAGGAATCATAGTTATCAATTATCAGGATCACACAGGTCTGTTTCGCTTACCGAATGGCTTTGGGCTTTTGATTAGAATTAGCCGTAGGGGGTGCCGGGGTGCCGGGATCATTGCTCGGCGGTGCCGGTGCCGTGTAAGGAGCTGGGTTATACCGCTGAATCTGCTTGTTGGCTTCATTGAGTACACGCGGTACGAGCCGAAGCGAGTGATAGGCAAATGACTTTACATAGGGATAAGCGATGGAGCCGCGTTCATTGTCTGGAGAAGGAAAATTGACAAAACTCAGTGCAAACAAGAGCATGCTGAGTCCAAAAGTGGCGACTGCTCCTCCAAATAAGGCCCCCAGGGCCTTATCTAAGCCTAAATTGACCATTTCCAGGCCCCGCTTCAGGTAGGCAAATATTGCATTCAACAAAATATAAATAACCACAAATGCCGTACAGAAGCCCAAAATCGCAGCCGTTTGGCCGGTTAGGTTCAGGTCCAGGTAATCCAGGAATATCGTTTCGGCAATCTTGCGAAACCGAAATCCGAAAATGATAGCCAGGAAAATGGAAATGATACTGGTCGAAACCTGGAATATACCTCGCTTGGAACCGATATACATACCGATCCCTACCACCGAAAAGATGATGATGTCAAGTGGATTTAGTACAAAACTCTCTTCCATGCCTGTTATACTTGATTTTTTGTCAAATGTTGGTCGTGGAGGGGAAAATCGACTGTAATTACAAGAATTTGCTTAGCCCAGAAACTGTTTTACGAGGATCGAAATGGCTTTCCCATCTGCTTTTCCGGCCAACTGCTTGCTGGCCATTCCCATCACTTTTCCCATATCTTTCATCGAGGTTGCGCCTGTCTTTGCGATAATTTCCTTGACAGTAGCCTCTAATTCTTCCGGGCTCAGTTGCTTGGGGAGATATTGCTCAATTACAGCTAACTCTGCTGCCTCGATCGATGCCAGGTCTTCCCGGTTGTTATCCGTGAATTGCTGGTAGGAATCCCGCCGCTGCTTGGCTTGCTTGGTCAGCAGTTTTAATTCTTCCTCCGCTGTCAGCTCTGCTCCATTCTGGCCTTCTGAGGTTTCTGCAAGTAGAATGGCTGCTTTGATCGCACGCAAAGCCCGCAAAGAAGTTTGATCCTTGGCTTTCATAGCCGTCTTTATGTCGTTTCCAATTTGTGTTTTCAGACTCATAATAGCGGGCTTGTCCTGTAGGAATGTTCGGCCTGTGTTGTGTATCGACCTGGATTAGATCGATAGTTGAGATGATTTAGCCTAAACAATTCATTATTAGGGAATTAATATAATGGTTTGTTGCAAAAATAAAAAGTTCTGGGATCAAATGAAATTCCAAAACCAAAAAGACCTCAAAAGCGCTACCGGCTTTTGGGGTCTTCTGAGATAACCTGCTTGTTATCAGGCTATTCACTAAAATATTCGAGCAGCGTTGCTACAGGGGTTTCTTCATGCAGTGACTTGATTCTTTTGCCAGCGGCGTTGTATAAATACATACTCGGCGCTTCGCTATAGCCAAAATAGCCGTCAAACATAAATTCTGTATCCAGTAGAAAATGCAAATTCGGTAAGTCCACCTCCGAAAAATGTGTTTGGGCAAATTCTGCGGTAGGTGCTTGTAATTCCGTTGTAACCCAGACAAGGTTCACATTTTTGAATTGATCGGCAGCAGCAGCAATCCATTCGGCTTGTTGCGCACAGTGGTCGCAATAAGGATCGAAAAAAATTGCAACGGTCTGAATGCCTTTTGTCAACTGCTGGGTGGTGAAAGGCTTGCCTTCCAAATCCGTAAAAGAAAATTGTGGCAGCGTTTTTTGTGCCTGAGTTGCCCCGCTCATGAAAATAAACAGTGCTAAAACGGAAAAATATGAGATATATCGATTCATAATTGAGGTAATAATTTGTTACATAAACGGAAAAACATCCCTTTGGATATATCCGGGGATGTTTTTCTGTCAATTTTGTCGAAAAATCGGGCGATATTCCCGGATCAACTGTCTGCTTTATTTGGTGATCAACTTCACACTTCTGTGCACAAAAGCAGTGAGGTCTTTCCCTGAAAGCATGTTTTGAGAAAGCAAAGCCAGGTCAAGCATTTGCTTGGCAAGCGGCTTCTTCTGACGCTGCTTGAGCATTTGCCGTACGAGAGGGTGTCGGGTGTTAACCACGATGTTGAAGGTTTCTTCCATGCCTCCCATCATCGGCATACCGCCTCCGCCACTCGCTTGCATTTCTTTCATTCGTCGTAAAAACTCAGGTCGTGTGATCAGAACCGGTAGATCATCTTTGCTGAGGGCCTCAGTTTGTACCATCATGTTGGGGAGTACGACTTTGGCAAAGGTATCCTGAATCGTTTTGACCTCCTCTTCTGTGAGGGGAGATTTTGGTTCTTCTGCCTCCTCTTTGGGAATGAGTTTGTCCAGGGTGTCCGAATCTACACGCACCCAACGGTTGTTTTCTTCTTTGCGTTCCAGTAAGCCGATAAAATGGCTGTCGAGTACTCCATTCATATGAAGCACATCATAGCCCTTTTCAGTAGCTCCGTGGATATACATGTCCTGACTGCCTTTGTCAGTAGCATAGAGATAAACTAATGAGTCCGATTTGTCGGTTTGGTGCTCCTTGATTTTCTCTTTGTATTCTTCCAGCGTGGATAGGGTTCCATTGATGTCTTCCAGCAAGCAGAAATCCTTGGCCCGATCGAAGAATTTATCATCGGTCAGCATACCATACTTGACAAAAACAGATATTTCCGCCCACTTTTCATTGAACTTCTCCCGATCCTCTTTGAAGATTTCATTCAATTTGTCCCCGACTTTTCGGGTGATGTAGTTACTGATTTTCCGCACATTGGAATCCCCTTGCAGGTAGCTACGGGATACATTCAGTGGGATATCCGGAGAATCAATTACCCCTTGCAACAGCATCAGGTACTCGGGTACGATATCCCCAACCTCGTCCGTGATAAATACCTGACGGGAGTACAACTGTATCCCGTTCTTGCGGGGGTCGATATCCTGGCGAATTTTAGGGAAATAGAGCACACCTGTCAAGTTGAATGGATAATCAACATTGAGGTGAATCCAAAACAACGGTTCTTCTGCAAAGGGATACAACTCACGGAAAAAAGTCAGGTAGTCTTCATCTGTCAACTCCGTAGGTGCTTTTTTCCAGATCGGGGCAGTCTTGTTGATCAATTCCTCCCCGAAGTAGATTTCGACCGGCAGGAATTTACAGTACTTGTTCAAAATTGTGGAAATCCGAATCGATTCCAGAAACTCTTCAGAATCTTCTGAGATATGCAGAATTACATCGGTGCCACGTTGTTCGCGCTCTGCGCTTTCCATTGAGAAGGCCGTTGTACCATCACAGGTCCATTTTACAGCTTCTTCGCCCTCTTTAAAGGAACGGGAAATAACTTCTACGGAATCAGAGACCATAAAGGCCGAATAAAAGCCCAGCCCAAATTTTCCAATGATGTCTTCCTTTTCTCCCGCTTCTTTATAGGTCTTTAAGAATTCCTCGGCGCCAGAAAAGGCCACCTGGTTCAGGTATTTCTTCACTTCTTCTGAAGTCATACCCAGCCCATTATCACTTACAGTTAGGGTTTTTGCCTCTTGATCAATACTGATTTTGACCTGCAAATCGCCAATTTCTCCATCAAATTCTCCAAGGGAAGAAAGATGCCGTAGCTTCTGCGATGCATCAACTGCGTTTGAAACGAGTTCCCTCAAAAAGATCTCATGATCAGAATACAAGGATTTTTTGATAATGGGAAAAATGTTCTCAGTACTGACTGAAATGTTTCCTCTCTCCATAGGTAGTAAATTTTGTCCGGTTTAAATGCCCCGCAAAATTAAAAAATTGTTAGCATAATCACGCGTTGAAACGTATTTTTGTTCAGTTTCATCGAAAGGCCGGAAATTACATGGACCGTGACGAGGAAATATTGAACGAGTTGAAGACCCTGCTCATGGAGGAGGAAATCATCTCACAGCAGGCGATTCTGGAGGACGTAAGTCGTTTAAAATCACTCCTGCATGATCCAGAGCAGTTTGGTGAGCACCTCGAGCCCTTTCTTGAAGAGAAAATTACGTACCTGAAAGACAACTTCCCCCAGCTATTTGGCAAAGCAATGAGTCAGGCGATTCGCCTTCAAGTCCGGGATTCCCAGGGAGAGATTATTGACGCATTATATCCGATTATCGGAAAATTGATTGTTAAATACCTGAAAACGGAGATTGAACAGATCAACGAGCGGATTGATCGTCAACTTCAGAATACCTTCTCCTTTAAAGGAATTTGGCTGAGAGGGAAAGCATTTTTTAGCGGAGTTTCCTATGAAGAAATGGTGATGAGGAACGCAGCACATTCCACCGTGGAAGAAGTGTTTGTAATCAATCATCAATCAGGTCTTTTGCTAGGGCATTATTCGATGAGTAATTTGTTAAATCCTGACATGATTGCAGGAATGTTGTCAGGAATCAAAAGCTTTGTGGAGCATGCTTTTAATACCGGTGAGCAGCGATTAGAGACGCTGGAGTATGAAAATTATGAAATTGTCGTACATAACTTTCAAACTTTTTACATTGCAACGCTGTTGACGGGTTACCCCAGTGCTGAATTTAAGTCTAAATTACACGAGTCGATCAATACGTTTTGTGAGCACAATCAAATATCACCGGACCAGGAAGTAAATCGGGCGCAGTTCGAGATACTTTCCGAAGAGATGAAAACGCATTTCTATGGATTCAACCAAGTGGATAAGTAAAAAAATAGCTCTTCTCGGAAGTCATGCAGTGGGCAAGACTTCTATGATCAGTCAGTTTGTCTTTCAGCGATTTCCTGAGAGCTACCTGACTACTATCGGGCTGAAAGTAGATAAGAAAACTGTGGAAACCGGAGGATATCGGGTGGATCTGGTTATTTGGGATATCGCGGGGCAGGAAAATTTTGCGAATATTCCGCATTATTACCTTAATGGGTGTAGCGGTGTGATTTATGTCGCGGATTTATCCCGGCCCACTACTTACAAAGATATTCGTTCGCAATTGGTTTTGTTGAAAGGGATGGTACCTGATACTGAGATTATTATTGCAGCGAATAAAAAAGACCTGCTGTCTCCGGAAGAATTGACGCAGGCGCTTGAAGACTTTCCCGTTAAAGCCGATATCACTACCAGTGCAAAAGATGGTGAAAATGTGGAAGAAGCATTTTTACTACTGACCCAAAAGCTGATTACAAAACATGAATCTTAGGGATCTTAAACTCCATTTACTGGAAAAACTTGCTCAGATCGTTGTATTTAGAAAGAGTGGCGAGATTATTGATTCTTGTGATTCACTCGTAGGGCTGGAAGCGGTGGTGGGGAAATCGGCATATGAAACCTTTCCATTGGTGGAAAGCATGCGCGAAGTGATTAACCTACACCAAAATGCCGGGAAGCCGATCAGCATCCCCTGTGTCGAGTTTGCCTATAAGGGATTTACGGGCGTATTTGATTTCTCATTCAGTTCTCATCCGCAGGACAGTCAATTGGTTGTGTGGACCTGGGTGGATCAGACCGATATTTACGAGTATCTTCGCAAAATTCAGCAAGAGCGAAATATGCTGCTGGTAGATCAGGAAGACGAAGCGAACGGGAAAGACATCGACCGCTGGGGAATCGCTGGCTAAACTGTTGTCGCTCCGGGTTGAGCTTAATCCAAATCGTCGGTGCGAAAATTACTGATACCTTTTTCATGGTTGTATGGGGGAATCATCCACCTGCGCAACTGGCTCTACCAAACGGGCCGGATGGAAAGCTACCGTGCCGATCAACCTCTTATTTCGATCGGCAATCTCTCTACCGGTGGCACGGGTAAAACACCCCTTGCCGAATACCTGATCCACAAACTTCTGGAAAAAGGGCATGCACCCGCTTACCTCAGTCGTGGGTATGGTCGCAAAACGAAAGGGTATATCCGGGTAGCTCCGTTAACAATGGATGCCGATATGGTGGGAGATGAGGCCCTTCAGGTAGCCAATCGGTTTCCGGAAGTGCCCGTAGCTGTATGTGAAGCCCGGAAAATTGGACTCGAAGGATTGGATCAATCCACAGAATCTAACTTGTTTGTATTGGATGATGCTTTTCAGCATCGAAAGGTCGCCCGCGATCTGGATCTCATTGTCATAGATGCCAACCGCTTGCCTACTCGTGACTACCTCCTGCCTGCAGGAAATTTGCGGGAACCCATTACAAGCTTGCGACGTGCCAATTTTCTCATTATCAATAAGGTGAAAAGCCAGGAAGCCGTCCCCGAAATCGAGACGGAATTATCCAAGTTGGGCTTACCCATGGCTTTTTGCAGACCTGTACCACAAGCCTTGCGTGCCTTTTCGGGCGAATTTGTAAAGCTATCTCAGAATTCCCGCGCCATCGTGTTTTCAGGTATTGGAAATAATGAAGCGTTTCTTGAAACCGTACAAGAAACTGGCGTCGAAATTGAGGCTGCGTACCCCTTTCGCGATCATTATCGCTTCGAGGCCCGGGATATCGAAAGAATTATTCAGTCGCATTTTCACCATTCCCCACATTCTTCTACCTTTGACGGGCACTTTTTGCTCACCACCGAAAAAGATTATTTTCGGATGAAAAACAGTCCCTGGTTGAGTGATTTGAATCCATACCCTTTTGCGTATGTGCCGATTCAACTCAACTGGCTGAAAGGTGAAAAATCGTTATGGGAAACGCTGGATAGTATCCTGCCTCCTCCTACTCCAATACAAAACTGACTATGAAAGACCAATTGGCGACTGCCCTGGGATATATTCGGAGACATTACAAAAAAACACCTGAGATTGGAATCGTGTTGGGTACAGGACTCGGTGGGCTCGTAGGAGAGATTGAGGTGGAAAAAACATTGGCCTATAATTTCATTCCACACTTCCCCATTTCAACGGTTGAAAGCCATTTCGGACAGTTGATTTTCGGGAAAATTGGGAATAAAGAAGTGGTAGCCATGCAAGGGCGCTTTCATTACTATGAAGGCTATTCCCTGATGGAGATTACGTTCCCGATTCGTATTCTGAAAATGCTGGGGATCGAAACCTTGTTTATCTCCAATGCAGCCGGAGGGCTTAATCCCAAATTTCAGAAAGGAGACCTGATGATCATTGAGGATCATATCAACCTGCAAACTGCAAATCCTCTTACAGGTCCGAATATGGATGAGTTTGGGCCTCGTTTCCCAGATATGAGTGAACCTTATAATAGGGCCCTCATCCGGCAGGCCCAGTCTATTGCAGCAGCAAAAGATTTTCGGGTACACACGGGCGTATATGTTGCCGTCACGGGTCCAAACCTTGAAACCCGTGCAGAATACAGGTATATGCGAATGATCGGAGGGGATGTGGTTGGGATGTCAACGGTTCCGGAAGTCATTGTTGCGCGCCATATGGGGCTGCGGTGTTTTGCCATTTCAGTCATTACAGATGAATGTGATCCGGATAACCTTTCGCCCATAGATGTGGAGGATATGGTTCAGGTGACAGCGGCTGCTGAGCCTACTTTGACTGAAATTCTCACCCAGTTGATCCGGGGTTTATAAAGAAAAGGCACTGCAAGAAGCATTAGTATGCAACTATTTGGTCCTGGAAAGACACCTTCAATAAGGTTAATACAGGGGGGGAAGGTATACCTCAATAGGTTGTCGAGTGTCTGATCTTTAAGCTATTATCTTCAATCTTTCCTCTTATTCAGGCTTTTTTGATTATTTATTAAGTGGTATGAATTTCAGGATGTGGCGGGTATTGATTTCAGGGATGTTGCTAATGGGGCTAAGTTGGCAACTAGCAGCTCAGGTATCGCCGGGCAAGCGAACAGTTGATCCCACCCGGCCGAATACGGGAAGAAATGGTCTCCCTAATACAATACCCGGTGTGCAGACAGATAGCCTGGAATCCGATTCTACTGAAATTACGGAAGAAATAGAAATTAAGCCTGAAACCCGCCGCGTTAGCCGCATCGACCTGATGGCGCACCGGGAATACTTGCAGGACTATAAATTTGACTTTGCGACTACTCATTTGCACGATGAACTCTCCTTTGCGCAGGGTTTTGTGCAGTCATTGGGGCAAATATCCAAGCCTTATCAGGTTTTCCATCAGGGATTCAGTGAGCGATATTTTAGCAGACCTTTTTGGCGTGATCCCGTAATGGGCCGCTACAATCGGTATATACTGAATGGTGAAACCCAGGCTGAATTTCTCGATACCCGTACGCCTTATGTGAATATTCAGTTCATGCAGGGGGGCCGTAGATTGCAAATTGCCAGTGTGATGGCTTCTATCAATGTTTCTCCCTTTGTGAATGTTACAGCATATACCAAAAGTCGGCAATCCGAAGGGGCTTACCCTCAATTTGTAAGCGATGACAGGATTCTATACGCCACGACGAATATCCATACGCCCAATAGACGCTATTATGCTTTTGTGGGCGGAACCTACAATGAGGCGGGAGGTCTCTTGAATGGAGGGACTTATCGTGCCCAGGATAGCCTGTATAGGGTTGAGGACGGAATCATTATTGATAATTCATTCCTCTATAATGGAGCTTTCTTCAAAAATCAGGCGAGGATGTTGCTTGATAATGCTGATTTTAAGACCATTGTTAAGAATCTGAACCTTGACCATTATTATCACCTGATCGGGGCGCCTTCAGACAGTGCTACAGGCCAGCACAGACTCACACTTCAACATTCACTGACATATGAGTATATGTATCAGCGATTCTTTGATGAGACGATTGATTCTGCTTTTCTGGCTCAGCATCTGGTAGCCGTTTATCCTACCTTGGTTCCCGGCGAGAATGAGCTCGGAGAGAGCATGCGTACCGACCGAACGAATACCTTTGGGGCGGCATCTTATACCTATGAGGGGCCTTTTCGCTTTAATGCCCAGGCGGAACTGGGATATGAGGCACTCCGTTTTGGGCAAGACAGCACAGCGATTACCTTAAATACCTTCCGTCAAAAAGTAAAAGGTCAGTTACAGTTTTCGCTGATGGATGCGCGGCTTGAAGTGGAGCGAAAAATAACGAACTTGTTCGCACCGGAAACCTGGTCTTCTTTGGAAGTCGATTTATTTCCCTTTCCAGCTCGCGATGTGTACGACCGGAGAGATACCCTAGGGCTGGAAGAAATAGACCCAGACAAAAAAGGTCCTCCTGTGCACCTTTCAAAAGATACTGTCCAGGTGAGGCCCTGGGATCGCTTTCGCCCACTCCGGATCTATGGGCGTGCCGAAATAAATGACCTGAATCCCACTTTGTTTCAAGCCTATTTTCGTCCGGATTCAGCCAATGCCTTTTTGCCGAATGCCAGTCTGGGAAATCAGCAAATCAGCAGCTACCGGATTGGTGCGGCATGGCGACAGGCGGTTCCAATCGTTCGAGGAGACACCCTCTTACCTAATCATGTATATGTCCATGGTTTTTATTCGAGAGCGGGGAATATGATCACTTATGATGCCGGAATGGTTGTTCGGCAAGCACCAGATGGGGAATCCCTGACCTGGTATGGCATTGAGACAGGCTTTCGATACCGACTCCTCCGCAAAATATACCTGGAAACAGATCTGACTTTTCAGGAGAGTGGAGGTGCGGAGGATAAATTTCTTTCGCTATATACCAATCAGGTGCCGCTAATCTCTGGAAAAACCTCCTTCTATTACGACAACCGGAGCCTGGGAATTGCTGCGATCTTACGATTGGGCGTTGAATTTCATTACAACACAGCTTTTGTAGGTCAAACAGTAGATCCGCTTTCCCGCGAATTTTTTCCGACCAATTATGAAGTGCCGGCCTATGCCCGGATGGATGTGTTTTTTGCAACACAGATTAAGCGGACTTATTTGTATGCAAAAATGAGCCATGTTAATGAAGGGATCTTTTTTGCAGGGTATTACACCACACCCTTCTATCCCATGCTGGAACGGACTTTTACCCTCGGAATGAATTGGTCCTTTTATGATTAATAAACCCAAGGTCGCTTTCTTTTTTCCCCTGACCCCTGCTCCCTGACC
>CAYGTH010000068.1:20758-22080 GCA_964352745.1 uncultured Bacteroidia bacterium | reverse complement strand
ATACAGCAGTGCGCCAAATCGGAGGGCGGCTGAGCAGGCTTTCTGTACCGGATCGATTGATCGCGACCCATATCAAAGGAAGCAATCCCCCCAATAGTGCTGCAATCGACCACACAAGCGGGCTTCCATAATCCCCCCATTCCTGCCGCCAAACCGTAATCATTCCCACTTCGACAAGCAATGCGATCGGGAGTACGATTTTGAGGGATACCAGGCTCAGGTTGCGAGGATTCATCCCGTGAAAGTAGGATTTTTTTGGGGAATGGGCTTATCCACTATTCTATTTTATCTGTATGTTGTGAACAAGAGCGAATTGCAAAAACAAATTTTGGCTTTTCCAGTCGCGGAACCTTGAATCAGATCTCTTTTATCGCTTCATCTATTTCTCCAACAGACCTCCACCGTAAGAATGGATCGATGAAGCACTCGATCTCGATGCCGTTTTTAAGCACGGGAAAACCCACGGGTATAGCTGGAAGGTAGTGCAGACACGAATTTATGGGAACTGGAGATGCAGGGTCAAATTTATTTTAGGGGTGGTGGAAGAAAATCAAAAGAACTAGTCAGTATTTTTCTCAGCATTTTAGCATATCTTTTCATCAAGTTGGCACTTCCAAATAATGAAACCTTTTTCCGGATCTGAGTAGTCGTGCATGATTCGTGAGAAGTTGTCTGGTTTCGTAGAGAGGTATGTCCGTTTTCCGTTGACTTTAGCGTCATTGATGATCCCTTCCACTTCAGGGAGGGCTTTTTTGCGCAAATTAGATATGTCTTTTTTTATGTGCCATATATACGTTGCCTCTGCTAAATTCAGGGTTTCCCAGACCAGGTGGAACATGGTTTTCCCTTCCAACAAAAAAAGAAATGAGAAAGGCTTTAGAATAACCCGTAGCTTCATAGTGTCTGCCAAATGAATACCTGCCAGATATCTCAGCTGTTGATAATGTTTTGAATCTTCTATCTTCAACACCTTTTCCAACAATTGCTCCGAAGTATATGCACTGGTGTCAAACAAACCATCAGTGGCCTTTTCAAAAAAAGTTTTCGCTGTGTAAATATTATCTTCTGAGTGTATTTTTCCCTGAGATTGGATATTTTTTTTCAGCATTAAGAATTTGACAATTTCAATTAAATCCGGGGTAATCCTGTCAATTTCACCCGATTTTACTACCAGCTCACTTATTTCATCATCGGTGGTTTCTAAATTGAGTTCCACACGAATTTCCGGAGTTTCCAAGGCATTGGGAAAGTAGTCCTTTATTGCTTCGAATTCAGGTCGGATATTGTGGTTCTCAAGAACAAGTTCTACTTCACGCCCAAGT
>CAYGTH010000068.1:0-20748 GCA_964352745.1 uncultured Bacteroidia bacterium | reverse complement strand
TCGCCCAAGTGATTCGATATATTTATGAAACTCCACCTTGCCATATCCAAATGAAACCTGAGACCACGGAACAGAAAATGATAAGGATTGTCTTTGAATAAATGGCTCCGAATTTTCTCCTTTACGATCAGAATGATCGACTTTCCTGTTGGTATTCCGGGTTATCAATGTTGAAGGCCTCCGAATAGTAACTCTCAATAACCCTGTCGTATCAATAGATTTAAATTTTATTGACCTGAGATGAGGCAGATTCGTTTTCTGATGCTTGAAGGCACTCCCATCTGCTTCATTATAACTCTCAACTGATACAAACAAAATGGCTTTAGAAGGATCATAATTGAGTATTACAACCCTCCAAAAGCTGTTGGGTAAAAACGAATCCACCCAATCCGGAAAATTAGAATATGTGAGATCAAGGGAGACATTTTCGCATAAGTGGATTTTTCTCCCTTCCAATTTTAATATGAGAATATCTCCTCGGCGGATCATAACAATCGAGTTTAGCTCCGAGCCTCACTAAATTTCGGTTCATTCAGTAAAAAGCTCCCATGTTTCCTGTTTTTGAAGCTTCTTGTAATATTTTTTTCGCTTCTGAAAAAGGTTTTCTAAGTACTCTACCTCGCTATCGCGATAATCGTAAATGACAGGACACACCTCAGACCTTTGAACCCTTCCGATATATTGGATCAGTTTCCCTTTAAAGCCAAATGGATAAACGAGAAACAAGCAATTCAATTCTCCAATATCCACTCCTTCACCAAAAAATTGCCCTGTTGAAATAATCACCTGGAAATGTCCAGATGCAATCTGTGCTAATTTCAATTTACGCATTTTTTCAGAATCCTGACCTGTAATCACAATTACTTCTACCAAGGCATTCAGATACAAACTCAATACATGGGCATGAGACTTCCTTTCTGTCAGTATTAACGCTTGTTTTCCAGCTTCGACTTCTTTCAATACATCCTTGACTATCATCTGATTTCGGTTACTATCGAACACCAAAATATTAGAAAGTATTTCGTAATTATCAATGCGGTAATCAAATGGTACCGATAGTTGTGTTTCTCTGATTCTGATGAGCGTTCCAATATCGGTTTTAGATAGTGTTTGTCTTTTTTCAAGCTGAGAAAGGATTTCTCCTATGTAAACAAAAATCATCCTCTCATCATTGTTTTTGCGAAAAGGAGTTGCAGTAAGTCCATACATATAATGAGCAGAAAAACGGACGATTACCTTCCGAAATGATTTAGCGGGAATATGATGACACTCATCAATCATTACCAATCCGAAGACCTCCTTGACCTCCTCCATCCGGCTAAGGCTTTGGATCATTGCTACTGTAATTTTGTTGCCAATCGTATGATGTGTTCCTGAAATTTGTCCGATTTCCAATTTGGGGATTCCCAAAAACGTCTGAATTCGTTCAAGCCATTGATTGAATAGTTGTTTCCGGTGAACTATAATGATAGCAGGTTGGCATTTACGAGCGATTAACTCCAGCGCGATCACCGTTTTGCCAGCTCCAGGAGGGGCTACGATTACTCCAATATCTTTTTTTTCAGCGATTGCGAGTGCTTTGGCCTGGTATTCAAATAATTTGATTTGAGAATTGTATTGTACTAATTTTCCCTTCTTTCGACGGTCAATCAGACGGTAGGGAATCGTATTTTCTTTACAAAAACGGATGAGTTTGGCAATGAATCCTCGCGGCAGGGTAATTTTCCCATGATCTTCGATGATGAGTTTAAAATATTTTTCAGTTTGAAAAACACTTCTGCCTATTTTTTTTTTGAGAAAGTAATCGCTATTGGAAAAATTTAACTCTTCTTTCAAAAAATTAATCAGTTCCAGCCCCAATTGATTTCTGTTGAGTATAATCTGATTAGTCAATACAATTTCTAATTGCCCCTCCATTTTCGGAACGGGAAATGAGCGATGGTTTTCGGTAAGCGAATGTAATTCATCTAACCTGCTGAGGGGCGTTTTGGAAATTGTGTCCAGGAACAACCATTGATCAGCATAAGGTTGGAGCGATTCAGGATTTATGAAACAGGTATTTCCCAGAGGTACTGTTGTCCCATGCAAGGGCAATGCGATCAAGTTCCCAAAGCCTTTTCCAGTCAAATAATCCTGATTGGGGAAAAGCCGATCAAAGCTTCCTTTTTTTGCAAAGTCAGAAAGAATCTTAGCTCTACGAAGTAACTCAAAAACAACCGCTCGGCTCTTCCAGGCCGGATAAGCTTCTTCAAAAAATATCCATACATGCCCACCTGCACCTGATCTCGACCTTTCCAAGTATGTGGGCATCTTGGCATTTGTACAAACCTCGATAAAGCGACGACTTTCCTCAATCCAGTTAGCCTTGTCAAAATCCGCAGCAATAAAAAATGAGGTGTTATCTGGAAACAAAGGATAAATGCCGATAAAACGACGACCTTCAAGATGCGATTTGACAGTATTTGACGTGAGCGGAATTGGGCTTTTCTCCTGAAACGTTTTGAAAGATCCACCTTTTGCCTTATGCTGATTATATCTATCCCAATTCATTTGATAATCGGGCATGTAGCCACTTTTACCATCTCGTTCCCACCGCTTTGCATAGACATCTTTCCTTCCTTGGAAGATTGACATGAACAGGGTGATATGTTCATTGGTGATTTTTAACACAACGATTTAAACAAGAGTAGCTAAAGACGGCTATGCTTTAGATTCGATTCTCTGTAGGAGATTATTCGTAATTTCTGATACAAAAGCATCTATTTGAGAATTGGTAATACTTTCCTCATAATCGCCTCGAAATAATATTACCTCTTTATTAATTTCTGCAATTTTATACCCCAGTTCTATTTCATACTTGCGAAGTTTTACTGATATACTCAGTTGTAATTGAAGATGTGTATCGGCGATAAAATCCCCCCACTGGAAAGTTGTTCTTAAGACATTAATTTTCCTTTCCCCTAATAATAGGTTTTTCAAAAATGGGAGGACTTCCTCGAAGGAATAAAGATCTTTATTTCTAGTAGTTCCAGGTTTATCAGAATAAGCTAACTGTATGGTTGTGGTTGAGAAAAAATCATCAAGTTGAGTCAGCTTAGTGGTTAATTTATGAAAAAATGGAATAAAAAAACTTTGGAATAAAATATTCAGAGTATCATTGTCTTTAGCAACTTTCTTAAACGTATCCAACCTCCTCCTCAACAACTCCACCTTCTTATCAAAATCATCCGGATCATCGATACTTTCTCCACGAGCACCTTTCAGGTAAATCTCCATTGAGTGAATCAATTCCTCTCCCACCATTTCGACAAAATCTTCTAATTCCCCGGAGTCTGCCTTTTCTAAGGCCAAATAATATTGCTCTCTTTCTTCCAGCCTAATCACCACTGGTACATATCTTTTCTGCATTAAAATCAGATTCATCAGCAAGCGAGCCATTCTTCCATTTCCATCATCAAACGGATGAATCGATACAAATCGGTAATGGAAAGTCGCTGCAAAAGCAACTGGGTGCAGCTCTTCTTTTACCAGTTCGGTTCGATACCATTCCATCAGATCTCCCATCATCGCAGGTGTCTCCTCCGGGCTGGCGTAATAATGAATCTCCCCGGTCTGAGTCTGAACGTGATTGGGAACTGATTTGTATTCGCCAATTTTAATCAACCGATTTACTTGTGCTCCTTCGGCAGTCTTGGCAGCGCTTTTATAAGGTTCAACCAATAATATTTCATGAAGCCCCCTGATATCCGATTCTGTCAATACAACATCCTGACGTACAAGATCAGACAAATAGTTGATCGCATTATTGTGGCCTTTGATATCCAAATAATCCTTAAATGGTTTTCCTTTAGCCGTGACGCCATGCAGTAAAAAAGCCTTTGTCTCACCAAAAGTGAGTTTATTCCCCTCAATTGCATTAGAATGGTAGTTCCATTCCAATCGGAATTTCTGCATAATTCTTCGCTCTTGATCAGGAGAAATGGGGCGTAACTCATCAATTTCTTCCTTCAGCGAATCTATTTTTGCAATGATTTTTTGCAGGTCCATATCATCAAATTACGAATTCTGGATTTCCTTCACAAAAAGAGCAGGGTCCCGCTTGAAAGCCAGACGCACTCACGGCTTCACGGGCTCCACCATAATCACCTCTTCCCGATCCACCACCACTTTTCCGGGGGCATCGCCTTTGCGCTTGCGGATGTATTTGCGAGGGGTAAATTGGACGGGTACCAGGCCATCATTTTTGCGTTTGGAAAACCAGGCGGCGAGGCCAGCTGCAAATTCGAGTACAACGATAGGTACATTCTGACCAGCGCGGTGGCGGATGATCACATGAGAACCCGTCACGTCCTTGGCATGAAGCCAGGTATCGTTTTTGGTCGCAAATTTGAAACTGAGTTCATCGCTGTTTCGCGCATTTTTACCGACAAAAATTTGATAGCCTTCTTTTTGATAGGTCCGGAAAGGGGAACGCCCTTCTTCGTTTGCTTGCTGCTCCTGGTTTATTTGCTTGGTGGCTTTACGAATGAGTTTCAACTGCGCATAGTCAAAGCCTTCCTGCGACAAGGTCAAGGCCTCGGGTAGGGGAAGGGATTCGAAGCGTTCTACTTCCAATTCGGCAGTCAGCAGTTTGTCTTCTATTTCCGCTAATTGACTTTTGAGGTAGCGAAGTTTTCCTTTGCGCTGCTTGGATTTTTCGTAATAGCGGGCCGCATTTTCCTGGGGGCTCAATTCGGGCTTGAGTCTGATTTTCACCTTTCCTTCCGTATAAAAATCTTCCACTTCTGCCTCTTTCATTCCCGCCGGAATCGCATGTAAATTCGCCATGATCAAATGACCGATCTCTTCTGGATTTCGGTCAGTCTCCAATTGATGAACATTCTTACTGTAGGATTGATAGACCTTGCGGTATTTCGCGATAGGCTTCCCTATTTCTTTTTGGGTGGATTTGTATTGCTGGAGATAATAGAAGTACTGATAATGGGTCCGCAAAAAGAGATTTAAGGCCGGTTCGATGCCCGATACTGACACGGTGGGCATTTCTGATTCGGAGTCAAACAGCAGGAACTTCATCCGAGTAGGGTCTCGGCGAATGTAAAATTGCGGTTTTTCCAGGTCTGCGATGAGTTGAGTATAACTCTGCTCAAAGCCTTGACCTTTTTGCATATCCTTCCATATTTTTCGCGCGAATTCCTTTTCATAGACGGGAGAAATCGCCCGCAGGGCTTGTAAAACCCCCTGTTCATCCACGGGCTCTTCAGCGACCTGGATCGCAGATTCATCATATCGGCCGGCAGCTTCTACATATTCCCAATCTGCTTCCAATCGATTTACAAACAGGCGTTCGATCGTTCCCTCCTTGCGCAACAACACATTTGCCCCGATCCCGTGCATTTTACAAATCAGGTCATATCCGCCCGACAAGGCCAGCACAATGACCCGTTCATACGGCAGTACCCGGCAACCTTCCACCCGCTGCCCAAACATCTCGGGAAATAGTTCGACCACATTCTTGCGGGCGCGGGCATACTCATGTACCGGTACGACAAAGGTCAGCGGCGTATGGCAGCCAATTCGTAAAAACCCGCTTTCCAGCTCGATGACCAGTTCCTGTTTATTTTGCGAAAACACATCTACAATCTGCTCCCCCCGATGTTTGTGGTCAAGGTATCGGCTGAGATGGCGAAGCGTAAAGTGATTGAAATGCATGTGTAGCAGAGAATACCGGCCCGTAGGCAAAAATGTTGTCAAAAATAGAGAAAAGAAAGGAGGAATGCGGAAAATTGAAATCAGGACTGTCGCAAGGTTGTGTTTCCGATTATAGACGATCAACTCCCTCTTGCTTCCTCCGGTACAAATCCGGAAATTGCAAAGCATATGCCGAAAGCCAAATCATCTGCGCCTGAAGGGCCTTTTATCCTCGCGATTGAAACTGCGACATCGCTGGGCTCTGTTGCGCTGTTTTCAGGAGCCGCTCTACTTGGGCAAATCGACATTCGGCGCGAAAGGAGTCATGCCCGCTTGCTCACTCCGATGATTAAGACCTTGCTTCATGATTTGCAAATCAAGCCCACCGACCTGGCAGCCATCGCCGTAGCGAAAGGACCGGGTTCCTATACGGGTTTGCGAGTCGGTGTTTCTACTGCTAAAGGGCTCTGCATGGCACTGAACAAGCCGCTCCTTTCCATCGGGAGCCTGGAAGGTCTAGCCTGGCAGGTAGGAGAGTTGGCGACTCAATTAGATGCGTGGATCTGCCCGATGATAGATGCACGAAGAATGGAGGTCTATTGCGAAGTATTTGATGCCCAATTAAACAGTAAGCAAGCAGTTCAGCCACTGATTGTGGACGAATCTGCATTTGAATCGCTGCTTGCTACCCGCAAGGTTATTTTTCTCGGCGACGGAGCTGCCAAATGTGCGCCTGTATTAAGCCAGTCCCCAAATGCTATTTTCCTGACCGAACAGCTTTCCACTGCTGCTTCCATGGGAACGAGACTCTTTCACCTGTATGAAGAGCAGGCCTTTGAAGACCTGGTCACCTTTGAGCCTTTTTACCTCAAGGACTTTGTGGCAACGAAGTCAAAGAAAAACATATTGGGCTGACGCGCCTACCTTCCCCCTCCACATCCAATCGGTGAACCATCTGGTAATTTCGGCGCCGGGGCGGGTTTCCATTTTTCGGGATTTGTCTGAAATTGCTCGATGGCATGAAGTATCCATCTTGCATTCGCCGGATTTACTTGCTTCGTTTCACGTATTAGATTAGAAAGTTTGATGATCTGCTCCCAGGCTTGTGCATTTACCTGAGCGCCTGCTGCTTCATCTCCTGCAAGCCTGAGCAATTGATCTGTCAAGGCAAATCGTACTTCCCAGCGAATCGCCTGATGATACGGATTCGTATCTGGTTTCCAGGCATGTTCAACAGCTTGTTCCAACACATCTGAAAGCGAGGGCAAGCGAGAATCCCGGGCATGAAATTCGACCAACCGGGCTGCTCGTTCGCGATGAAGGAGGAGTGAATAGGTAAAATGAGCCAGACCAGAAGCGGCAGCCATCGGATCGGCAGTGAAGCGAGTCCGGAGGGGGAGCGTTTCCCGGTTGCGGGAATAGCCCGGAGCACGGGGAGAAATCAAAGCCAGAATATGCTCCGGAATGGCCAGCATTTCGGGTTCCAGAGTCGCTAAAATCTCTGAAAGGGCAGCGCGCTGTTCATTTGCCGGAACCAGCTGATTCGGGGTTTGCCCATCTCCGCGCAGACTATAAGTATATGCCATTCCCCCTATCAGCTTAACTGCAGCTTCTACTTGATAGCGATGCGAAAAGTAAAGGGGAACCAGCACTTCTTCCAAGGTAGCCATCGGCGCACCTTCCGGGATTTGTTGTGCTCCGAAATTTGCCAATGCTTGTTTCCTAACGCTGATCAGGCGGTTTAATTCACGTACCGCATCCGCACCATTGTCCCATAAATGTGCCTGCGGATGGGCGCTTCCAAAAGGCCGGGAATCGGAATCGGTCATATAACGTAAGCCCTGATCAATTCCCTCCTGCACAATTTCCCATAAGGCTTCTGCTTCATTCACTCCATCAGGAAAATCCTGGTAGCCATATATAATAGCCCTTTTGTCCCATTCGCCGATTCCGGCGGCGTAGGATGCTGACATTTCTATATTTCCTTTTTCATCCATTTGAATGAAGGGGTGCGGATAATCCATCACCGAAGCCCGGTCATTGGTACTGGCAGCGAAATTGTGCATCAGCCCGATGGTATGACCGACTTCATGCGCAGACAATTGGCGCAGTCGGGCCAGGGCCATTTCCAACATCTGAGGAGAGGCTGGCTTTCCCGTTTCGTAGGGTTTGAGCAGGCCCTGTGCGATCAAATAATCCTGCCGAACCCGTAGCGAGCCCAGGGAAACATGGCCTTTTATAATTTCGCCCGTTCTGGGGTCTTTGACAGAGGCACCATAAGACCAGCCTCGGGTGGAACGATGTACCCACTGAATCAGGTTGTACCGCACATCCATCGGATCGGCATCGGCAGGCATGACTTTTACCTGAAAGGCATTTCTATATCCCGCCGCTTCAAAAGCCTGGTTCCACCAGCTTGCTCCCGCTATCAAAGCGGATCGAATCGGTTCGGGCGCACCTCTGTCCACATAATAGACAATGGGTTCTATGGCCTCGCTGATTGCTGCTTCCGGATTTTTCTTGACTAATCGATGGCGGGTGATGAATCGCTTGACCAGTGGATCACCTATCGGTGTTGCATAGTCCTGATATTGTATCGCAATGAATCCGCTACGAGGATCGTCTTTTCGCGGCTCGTATTCATCATCCGGAAGTTGTACAAACGAATGATGCTGTCGAACACTGATTGCTTCCGGACTCGGCACTACAGTTGGCAGATAAGGTCCGGTTGATTTTCCGTTGAAAGTAAGTAAAGCCTCAAATTCCGTATTCAGTGGGAAGTTTTTGGTCATAGGCAGATACAAAGCAGAACGGGTTGGGTCCAGGGTGTACGTTCCTTCATCCATTTGCGAAATCCGCTGCGCCACCTGATGTGCGTCCCGCAGGAGGAAATCAGTCATATCAACCAATGCCTTTTCCTGACTTGCTGCGACCACACTAAATCCTCCCAATACGGATTGTGCAAATGCTTCAGCGACAGCCTTTCGTTCCTCTGCATTATCGCTTACCGCACGATAATCATAATTCCCTTGAATGAGTAACACCTTAGGGCCCATCCTCGAAAAACGCACTACCCGCGAATCTCCCAACTGTCCCCGGTCCAGGCCAACATCATTGGACCCAATCCCTGCTGCCAGAGAATTTATATACAGAAATTCCTTTTCCCAGCGTTCTATCTCCAGATACAGGTGCCCGTTTTTGGGGGAATAATAGTAGGAGAAAAAGCCGGAATGGGAATCCATCTCCTCCGTAAAGGTCTCAATCTGGGGTAATTCCCCTGTATATTGGGCGAGGCCACTGTTTATTGTGATCCAACCCGATAAACATAACACGCATAGATAATATGAAAATCGTATCATTTTTACATTTTTCTAACAAATCGAGAAAGCATAAAGATAGGGATAAAACAGGCATAGGATGCCCTGGAAGCCACCAACCTTTCCATCTACACGAAAATATTGCGTTTTTACCCGATTCTCTTTCATCTAAGCACATTTGACAAATACTTAGGCATATTTTTTGCTCAACTTTTTATGCGATACCCTTACGCATTCTTTTACTTCTACGCTTATGAATCAAGTATCCACACTTCCCGTAGTATTCCTTGCCTCCGTCAATAGCACTGATGAAGCCAATCGGCCATTGAAGTATTTGGTACGAGAGGAAAAATTCATTGCCAAGACCCTGACAGATAAAGGCGAAAAAGCCTATTGCCAGGTGATCCGGAAAAGCGATCTGGCTTCGGGTGAATTTTTATCCATGATCCGGAATCCGGAACAACGGAATAAAGTGGCCATCCTGCACCTAAGCGGACATGTAAATGGGAGCACCCTCATATTTGACTGCGGACCTAATCAGGGAGAGATTGAAATCTCCAAATTGTCCACCCTCATCGCACGCCTCCCCAACCTCAAGGTCGTTTACCTCAGCGGCTGTGCAACTAACGAACTGGTAGAAATGCTCTTATTGCGGGATATTCCTGCCGTAATTGCGACCGAGACAAAAGATGACGGCGTATTCTCCGCTTCTATTGCGCGTTCTTTCTACCAAAGCATGGCTGCAGGGCTTTCTATTCGCGATACCTATGAGCAGCTTCGCCTGATGTTTGGCGGCCTGATGCCCAAGCGCGAAGTAGGCTATAACCTGGAAGCCAACCGACTGGAATGGGAAGGTAAGCTTGCAGATGAGGCCCAGGAATCTTTCCCCTGGGGCATGTATATCCTCGCGGATAACGACAGCAAGCTGGATTGGAAACTCCGCAAATATCTCAACCTGAAAGATTATTCCAGAGGACACAAAACAAGTCTCCGTAATCGAATCGGGAAAAGCCTCAACTGGATGGTGCCTGCCCTGGTAGCGACAGCAGTGGTAAGTGGTATTTTCTTTCTACTGGGCGATCATATCCAACTGAATGAGGCCTGGAGCGCAGCCATCAGCATTAACCAAAAATAACCATACAGCTCCGCCAGTAGCTAACTGGTAATCTGATATTAAGCAAGGACCAACTCCGGATACCCCAGGTATTCGGAGTTTTTGGGTTAGCCTCTTCCTATTTGCGGGGAAACATCCCTACCCAAATTGTCATTGTGGATGATGATTTTGCAATCTCTCAACAGCAGGTACGGGACGTAGCAGAAAATGCCGTAAATTTATGGGTCAATAACAGGGATTGCCTATGCGACGATACGGGGCTGATTCCATTCTGCTCCGAATATCCGCTGGCGAATACAACGATCTGTTTGAATCAAAAGAAGCAAGGAACGCTATGTTTAAACAAAAAAACAACCGGACTCTATTCATCATTTTGGCTGTTTTGGCTGGCCTATTTATCCTGATCAAATTTGCAAACTCGGGCAAGGCAAATCGGAAGTTCCCAACGGATTTCGGCAAGCTTGACACCGCCGCTATCAGTACCATATACGTTTACCCCAAATCTGAGCAACACGCTGAAATTAAATTAACGCGTACAGGTACTGGCTGGCAGATCATCCAGGGCGACCGGACAGCGGTTGCTAATGGAGGAAATCTCAGGCGCATATTGGCGGATCTGGTAACCATCAAACTTCAGAGAACGGTCGCGCTTAGCAGCGATAAATGGACAGATTATCAGGTAACTGATTCGCTGGCTACCCGAATCAAGGTAATGGAGGGGAATACGGAAAGTCTGCATCTCTTGTTGGGAAAAACAGGGTTCCAACAAGTGGGAGGTGAACAGGGACAGCAGCCCAATATCGTCGGCACCTCCTATGTGCGATTAGCAGATGAAGATGAAGTCTATGCAGTAGAAGGTTTCCTGAGTCAAACTTTTGACCGGGGCTTCAATACCTGGAGAAGTTCAAGACTCGGAATACTCAACCGGGAATACCTCACCCAACTCACCTTTCAATATCCTGCGGACTCCGGCTTCTCCCTTGTCAAAGTAGATTCGGTATGGAATCTGGAGGGAGCACCTGCCGACAATAAGCAGGTTCAGGTATATTTCGGAGGGATTTCCACCCTGAATAGTTCCCAATTCGCAGACGATTTCATCCCACCTGCTCAACCGGATTTCCAGGTCAATATATCCGGAAATAATATGAGTCCCGTCTCTGTTTTGGGCCACATTGTTGATGAGAATTATTATGTACAAGTAAGCCTGAAGCCAGACACCTGGGTAAATGACAAGTCTTTATTTGAGCGGATTTTTGTAAGTAAAAGTAAATTTCCGGGGAATTAAGGATTCAAACGGGGCGCAAAGCAGCAAACAATCCGGGTATTCCCTACCTTTGTCGCATGACTCCATTTAGAATTGGATTTGGCTACGACACCCATCGCCTCATTGAAGGGCGAAAACTGATTCTCGGTGGCGTAGAAATCCCTCATACAACCGGATTACTCGGGCATTCGGATGCCGATGTGTTGCTGCATGCGATTTGTGATGCCCTGCTTGGCGCGCTCAACCTCCGCGATATTGGGTACCACTTTCCCGATACCGACCCGCGATACAAAAATGCGGATAGCCGTATCTTCCTCGAAGATGCCTACCGCCTCATTCGGGAAAAAGGCTATGTACTTGGCAATATGGACTGCACGCTGATCGCCGAAAAGCCTAAAATCAATCCACATGTTCCCGCGATGCAAACCGTGATTGCAGACATTCTGGAAACCGACCCCAGTAATGTGTCTATCAAGGCCACTACGCATGAAAAGACCGATGCCGTGGGTCGGGAAGAAAGCATGATCGCCCATGCTGTTGTTTTGTTGGTAAGCTCCGAATAATCACTGACCGATGCCTCAAGATTCCCTCATTACCCCTTCGCTGCAAGAAGCCTGGTTTGACCGCAAACAGCATCCCCTCCAAGGTCACTTGCTTGTTGAAGCGCGCGAAGCGATCCACCTATCAGGCATCAAACTTGAGCTTGAAAAAGTTTTTCCGGGAAAAGGCAAGGAACAGATCGGTGTGCAGGATCTCGAAATCCGTATCGATCTCACTACTGACACCCCACAGACCTTTCCTTTTTCGATTGACTATCACATGCCCTCAGAGCAGGTATTTGATCTGTTTGGGATGAGTGGGACTTTGAAAGCAACAAGCGAATCGCTGGGTTCAGCTTTGGGCCATATTGCTTCCGACTTTTATCTACAACTTACCTGTTCCGGCACTTGCAAGGGCGTGCCTTTTTCGGAAATCCACAAGCTACTCGTTCGGATATTATAAGAGCGAACATGTTGTTCCCTGTAGATGAAAAAAGCCAGGATACGATCGGGAATTCCCACTCGCATCCTGGCTTTTTTTCAATGAATCGGAAAGGCTTACTTCACCTTCACAATCTCACCGGATTTGATTTTCCCGATGTATTTTTCCAATTCTTTCCGAACCACTGGTACCAGGATTACGAGACCGATGATATTCGGTACTGCCATTGCAAAGATCATTGCATCAGAGAATCCGATTACAGATCCCAGAGAAGCCGCTGCTCCGATCACGACAAAGATCAGGAACAAGACCTTGTACACGGTGTCTGTTACTCTATTATCTCCAAATAGATAGGTCCAGGCTTTCAGGCCATAGTAGGACCAGGTGATTTGTGTTGAAAAGGCAAATAAAATTACCGCGATAGACAAGATATATTTGAAGAAAGGCAATTCGCTGGAGAATGCACGAGAAGTCAAAGCAACTCCGTCTGAAGCATTGGGATCAAGGTGGTTATTGGTAATGATAATCACCAGAGCTGTCATCGTACATACCACAACTGTATCGATAAAAGGCTCCAGGAGAGAAACGATTCCTTCACTCGCAGGGTTATTAGTCTTAACGGCTGAGTGGGCGATGGAAGCAGAACCGACACCGGCTTCGTTAGAGAAGGCCGCTCGTCGAAATCCCTGTATCAACACGCCGACAAACCCACCGGCAATCGCTGTGGGTGCAAAAGCACCTGCGAATATTTCGCCAAATACGCGGGGTACTTCTCCGATATTCATCACAATGATAATCAGTGCTGCCAGGACATAAATGCCACACATGAAGGGGACAATTTTGTCCGTAACGCTTGCGATACTTTTAATCCCACCGATGATCACCACCGCTACGAGTGATGCCATGACAAGGCCAAAGAACCAACCATTAGCAGCAAACCAGGTTCCCTGAATAAATCCGAGTCCGGCAAACTGCTGGAAAGCCTGATTCACCTGAAACATATTCCCACCGCCAAAAGAACCGCCTATACACATGACCGCAAAAATGGCTGCGAATATTTTACCGAGCGTGACATATCCTTTATCGGCCAATCCCTGACTCAGGTAGTACATAGGGCCACCGGAAACTTCGCCATTGGCTTTTACGACCCGGTATTTTACCCCGAGGGTACATTCTACAAACTTGGAAGACATCCCCAGCAAACCCGCCAGGATCATCCAGAAGGTTGCACCTGCGCCACCGATCGAAATCGCAACAGCCACCCCCGCAATATTCCCCAGGCCTACAGTCCCGGACAGGGCAGCCGTCAGCGCCTGAAAGTGGGATACTTCGCCTTTCTCATTCGGGTCGGTATATACGCCCCGCACCACATCTATTGCCAATCGAAACTTAGTGAGATTGACAAACTTAAACGCTATGGTAAAGTAGGTAGCGCCCAGGATCAGGATAATGATCACAATCGGCAGGAAGGAAATATCATTTACCTGAAAGGTATATACTTTGCCTTGTTCGAAGGCATAATTGGAATTCTCATTAGGGGTAATGGTGAGGTTCAGGCCATCTTCCGTTACCAGCTCTCCTCCTTTAATGGGAATGCTCTTGGTAAAATTAACAGTTACCTCATCGATTTTTGTGGCATCGATTCCCATCTCCAACGGTGCACTCGAAAGGGCAATATTATTGATGCCTTTAGCTTCACGATCTACAGTCTTGACGCGAAAGGCCAGTTGATCATTTTGAGAATCATAGAGAGAGGCATCGCTCTGGATGGTGATATCCATTCCTTCCAGCTTAGTCGCCTTACCTACAGGCAGGGTCGTGCTTTTGTCATACGTCAGGATCAAATTACCTCCATCTCCCTGCGTTACCTGGAAAATATTTCCAGTTGGAATCCCATTCTCCTTTCCATAATCGAGGGTAAAGGGTGGGGTTTCGTAAAAATCTTTATCCGAACGAAGCGTACCGGCTTGTCCAAACAGGGCGTCTTGCCCAATTACCGGTGCATAGAAAACAAAATTCGTAACGGCATTGCCAAAGGGGGCAAATCCATTATCGATTTTTTCGTCCATGCTGATACGATCAAGCACAACGGGGATTTCCAGGGTTTCTACCACGGGTAGTACCTCCGGTATCGGATCATTTGCAAGGGAGTCAACGTCCTGTGCATACAATACCGGATTTCCTACCGCCAACAGGAGGAGGAAGGGGATCAAATGTCCGAGCCTTTTCATATGTGGGATGTGGGTTTTGGAGTGATTATCCTCCAAAAATAATAATTTAACGAAGAATTGAAGCAAATTGGAGGATTTATTCCCATTTCCAAGGGCTTAAGGGATCGCCAGAAGTCTCTTTTTCTGCCTTTTCAACTGAGAATGTAAGGAATAATCAAATCGATGAAGTATATTTCCCATAGGAAAGTTATTATATTTGTCGAAATATTCCGATTGGCAGTATTCCCGAATTGAAGCCATGAAAAAACTGATGTATCTGGTCGTAATTATAGCCTTACCGCTGATCGTATTTTTTCAATACGACCATTACGTCCGCCATCATCCGCCGGCAGATTCAGGATATCCAATCAGTGAAGCGATCGACAAGGAATACCACGACCCGGGAATTGTGCTCAAATACTACGAAACAGTAGAAGCGACCAGCACTTATGCGCGGTATCTGTGGAGAAAGCACAAAGTCGATGTGCGCAAAACCTCTCCTACAGATGGCGCTACCGCTGACAAGGTGGGCCTATATCATCAATATCTGGCAACTGCACGGCATCTCGAACAACAATTGATTCGATCCGCAAACTGGAAACAGCAAGGTCTGTCAAATGATGAAATTCAATATATGGAAGTTCATCAGGTAGATGCGGAAACCATGACCATCCAAAAAATACTCGGAGAAAAAAAACGCCTTCAGTTTGGCGACCAAAGTCAGGCTGTTATGGAAGTACAGAAACGCCTGGAAAAGAAAGGCTTTTCCCTTCGGATAGACGGCATCTTCGATCAGGAAACCCTGCAAACCCTCCAGGCATTTCAAGAAGCGAACGAACTTTTCCCAAGCGGAGTGCTTGATGACCTCAGCCTCCGAACCCTCTTACAACCTTAGTCCGTCAAAAGGCAAATTATATATTCAACTTATCAGTCAGCGAATATCCAAGCAATCAGTAATGGCCAAAGAAGACAAAGAAAAATCCTTGCCCCAAGATCAAACGCAAAATGCAGGCGCTAAAATAGATGCGATCCGCGACATTCTATTTGGCCAGCAAATGCAGGATGTTGACTCTCAGTTTCAGCAGCTCAAGCAGGAATTAGCCGTAACCCAGTCAGAGTCAGATCAGAAGGTGCAGAACATGCACGAGGATTTGCGAAACGCGATTCAGGCGCTTGATGACAAACTCAGTCAATTGATTCAGGAACAGCGAGACCATACGGAACAGGAAGTTGCCCGGTTGGATGACTCTCGTGAAGCCCAGAAGAAAGAATTGGGTCGCCTGCTAATCAGCCTGGGCGAAAAACTGATTTGATTACTGCGGCAGTACGTAATCTTCGAGTTTTCCCAATGCATCAATATCTTCTCCATTGAGTGCGATTAACCGAAAGCTGACCGGTTTATCCGCCCACACATCGACAATCACAAAATTGTCTGCTTCTCCACCTCCCATGCCACTGGCCGCGAGGGTGATTTGGTCATACTGATAGTAGCTGTAGCTATTCCAGCCTTTGATCGCTCCGATATCCCCGCCAAACCAGAACACTTCTTTGTTCAAGTCTTGTAACATCGGTTCGACTACCGTCCAGAAGTTCGTGGAATCGCCCCTTCCATTAAAGGAATTGGGCCGCATTCTACGGAAAATATTATCCGGTGCCCACCACAGCAGTTGATGGCTAAAAATAAATACCCGATTGGATTGATCTGCCAGTGAGTCAAGGGTTTGACTAAAAAAATCAAGCTGTTCATCCTTGATATTCCACCCATTTCCATTTCCGTCCAGCACAATAAACAGGTCTTCCCGGTGCGAGAAGGTATAATAGGGACTTCCGTAGCGGGATTCGTATAGGGTTCGGTTCCACATGTCGTGATTGCCTGCCACATAATGGACCGGCATTTCCAGCAGTGCGGCATCGGCATCTACCTCATCCCAATCTTCTTCGGAAGGCAGGTACACCATATCGCCGGTAAAAAATCCCATTTCCATGGTGGCGTCTTCCCGGATCATGGGGAATTTGGCTTTGAAAGGAGGATGCACACCGGGATTGTCCACATGCGGCTTACCATATACATGGCCTGCAATAAAA
Organism: uncultured Bacteroidia bacterium; assembly: GCA_964352745.1. Taxonomy (GTDB): domain Bacteria; phylum Bacteroidota; class Bacteroidia; order J057; family J057; genus CAYGTH01. Next base: position 4,089 of record CAYGTH010000068.1, on the reverse strand, counting down.
AAGCTATACAGCGGCTCCGGTTCCGGAGGATTGACGGGCAGCATAATGCCTTTGTCCTGACAGCTCCATAAGCTCAGCAACAACGACAAGGCGATCAGGGAATATTTTACGTTCATTTTTTGCATAAAACCTGCACAATTTACAAAAATGAGGGAAGAAGGCTATGAAACACTCCTAATTTGGCACGCAAAGACGCTAAGGCGCGGAGAATGGGAAAGGTTGGCTACTTATTTGGATCCCTTATTCTCCTTTATGGCTTTGCGTGAATCCCGCTTAGCTATTTCCTACCTTTGCACCTGCACGTGAGTAGCACACGCACATATCCCATCGGCATATTCGACTCCGGACTCGGGGGCCTGTCCGTATGGAAAGAAGTAGCGAAACAATTGCCGCATGAATCGCTCCTGTATTATGCCGATAGCGCCCACTGTCCCTATGGCCCACGATCTGCCGATGAAATTATCGAATTGACAAGTCGAATCACCGCATACCTGCTTGAACAGGAATGCAAACTAATTGTGGTGGCCTGCAACACGGCAACTGCTGCTGCGATTCAACATTTGCGTAGGCAGTATCCAGTCCCCTTTGTCGGCATGGAACCTGCGGTAAAACCGGCGGCACTTCACACACAAAGTGGCCATATTGGCGTACTCGCAACCGCTGGCACCTTCAAGGGCAGACTCTATCGCGAAACCACTCAACGCTATGCGGATGGCGTAACAGTCCACATTCAAGTAGGGAAGGGCCTGGTCGAATTAGTGGAACAAGGCAAGCTCTACAGCGACGAAACCCGCCAATTGCTGCATACCTACCTCGATCCCATGTTGGAAGTTGGCATTGATCAGTTAGTGCTGGGCTGCACGCATTATCCCTTTCTCAGGCCGTTGATTGAGGAGATTGTCGGGGTAGGGGTAGCTGTGATCGATCCTGCACCAGCAGTAGCAAAGCAGGTGCAACACATCCTGATGGAATCTGATATGCAGGCAGATTCGACTGCTGTTCCCCGGTATCGATTTGCTACCAACGGAGCAATGCATCGACTTCGGGAAAGTTTGGTATGGGTTGGGGCCTCTGAGGGAGAGTGTATTCAGCTATAAGTCCCATTTGGCTACGCTTTTACCTTCCTAGTCGTCTTTGCCGCTTTTTCAGAAGAGTGGCGCAGTTTCGGAAAATCTCAAAGGCCAATATCAATCTCGCAAGCTGCCCTGCCTCCGATGACTTCTGCATAGCCTGCGCGCCTGGGTGGGATCTGCGATTATCAAAGACTTACGCACCGAAGATGCAGGGTCCGAGCTTTCTTCAGACCAATCCCCTCAACGAAATCCGGAAATAAAATACACATTTTCCTACCTTTGGCCCGCATCTTAACCTCCTCACATGATTCCCTCTCCTATCCAAACAGATATCCTCATCGTCGGCTGCGGCGTAGCCGGCCTTTCACTCGCACTCAAGCTGGCCCAGACACGCAAAGTCCTCGTATTGACCAAGACGGAAAAAGGCGAAACCAATACGCGTTATGCCCAGGGCGGTATTGCGAGTGTAACCGCGCAGCAGGATAGCTTTGACAAACACCTTGCAGACACCCTCGACGCGGGAGACGGCCTGTGCAAGGAAGACATCGTCAAAATGGTCGTGGAAGATGGACCGGAACGTATCAATGAACTCCTGAATTACGGGGCCAACTTTGACCGAACAGACAACGGAGAGCTCATGCTCGGTCGGGAAGGCGGCCATTCGGAGCATCGCATTCTGCACGCCAAAGACGCTACCGGCCATGAAATCCAGCGAACCCTTCTCGAACAGGCAGCCGCGAATCCCAATATCATGCTGGTCGAGCATTTATTCGCCATTGACCTCATCACGCAGCATCACCTCGGGATCTATGTCAATCGCGGAACGCGCGACATCGCCTGCTACGGGGTCTATGCCCTGGATCTCGGTTCGCGGGAAGTCCTGACCATTCTCGCCAAGATTACGGTACTCGCAACCGGCGGCGCAGGCAATGTATATGCCAATACCACCAATCCCCCCATTGCGACAGGCGATGGCATCGCGATGGCCTATCGAGCCAAAGCACGGGTCGCCAATATGGAATTCAACCAATTCCACCCAACGGCCTTTTACGATCCGGGCAGCAAGCCCAATTTCCTCATTACGGAAGCCCTCCGCGGCAAGGGAGCAGTCCTCCGCGATCCCTACCACCGACGGGAGTTCATGCAGAAATACGATGAACGCGGCAGCCTGGCTCCCCGGGATATTGTGGCGCGCGCCATTGACAATGAAATGAAAATATCGGGCATTGACCATGTCCTGCTCGACGCCAGCCATATTCCGGCAGCAGAACTCAAAGCGGAATTTCCCACGATTTACCAGCATTGCCTCAACAAGGGGATTGACATCACACAAGACATGATCCCGGTAGTTCCGGCATCGCACTATGTATGCGGCGGCATACAGGTGGACGCCCAGGGGCGCTCCTCCATTCATAATCTCTATGCCTGTGGAGAATGTACCTGCACCGGCCTGCATGGCGCCAATCGACTGGCTTCTAATTCCCTGCTTGAAGGCGTTGTCTATGCTCACAATATCTACCTCGCCACCCGCGATCTGCTCGACTCCCTCGATTGGCAGGAAGGCGTGCCCGAATGGAATGCCCAGGGCCTCGTCCATACAGAAGAATGGGTCCTCATCGCACACAATTTTCGGGAGGTGCAAAACATCATGAGTAATTATGTGGGCATCGTGCGCAGCGACCTGCGCCTCGAACGCGCTGCCCGACGCATCGAACTCATCTACGAAGAAACAGAAGCCTTCTACCAGAAAACTCAAATCTCTCCCGAGCTCTGCGAACTCCGCAACATCATCGCTACGGCTTATCTCATCATTAAATCAGCGAGCGTGCGCAAAGAAAGTCGCGGCCTGCATTTTACAACGGACTATCCTGAGCTTTCGGGATGGGTAGCGGATACGGTGTTGTGAGGGGGATGCCTATCAGGAAAGGATGCCCGGGTTTAGAACTAATCGCTACTTCCCTTCCATCAATTCCACTCCCGTCCAGTCATCTCCGACCTGCTGATCTTTGAGCATGTCCGCATTTTGCAGTAAGACCTGCAAAGGTTGATCTTCCGGGTATTGAGTCGCAAGCTCGCGGAAAGCTGTTTCTGCCTGTACAAACTCACGATCGAAATACAGTTTCAGGCTCCGTTCAAAGGTCTCCAAAGTGGCTTCCTTGTGCCGGATGCTCTCTTCCGAATCACTATCAAAACACTCATACATACTCATGGCCGTTTGTTTGCCTTTCACCTGTACATAGCCGAGATGGCGGAGATGGTAGCGCGATGGGTCTTGCAGCTGTTTTACCGCTGCTCCACTCAACAGGATGGGGGCGCCATAATGCTTGGTCAGCCCCTCCACCCGGGAAGCCGCATTAACGGTGTCGGAGATGGTTGCAGCCTCCATCCGTTGCTCATCCCCGATGATCCCCATAATCAAAGGCCCGGTATGCATCCCAATTCCCATGCCCAGGGGAGCAGTACCTGAAGCAGTTAGTTTCCGGTTATAGGCTTCCAACTCGCGTTGCATGGCGATAGCCGCATCCAGGGTTTGCTCAACCGATTGAGGAAATATTGCCATAATCCCGTCTCCCAGATATTGATGAACAAAACCCTGGTTTGCCTGAATGATCGGTCCGAATCGTTCGCTTAGTTCTTTTACGAAATGAAAGTTCTCGGCAGGGGACATCTGTTCGGAAATAGAGGTATAGTTGCGGATATCAGAGAACAATACTGTCACCTGTTGCTCCACATGCGCTCCAAGTTTCGCTTCGAGGATATTATCGATCCCCAGAAAATTGAGGAAGGTTCGCGGGACAAACTTGTCGGAAGCGATGTTAATCTGCTCCAGTTGTTGGGCCCTTTCCTTTTCATTTTCCAATACGCGATGTTCTGCTGCTGCTTTGGCTTTTACCTCTACATTCTGCCGATAAGCCAGTCCAAAGGAATAAATAAAAATTTGCAGGACAATTGCCGTTACAAATGGGTCAAATGACAGCTCGATCCCATCATTGACCCAAATAGCCCCCAATATCAC
>CAYGTH010000067.1:0-22202 GCA_964352745.1 uncultured Bacteroidia bacterium | reverse complement strand
GTTTTACAGACGAAGGGACTGGTAAGACTTACGGATTTCATGGCTATTGGGCGATTGACTGGACACAACCAGATCCCAATTTTGGCACCGAGGCCGAATTTAAAGAAATGGTCGATGCTGCCCATGCACATGGCATCCGCGTCCTCATGGATGCGGTCCTCAATCATACAGGGCCGGTTACCGATGTAGATACGCAGTGGCCAGATGAGTGGGTGAGAACTTCTCCCAAATGCGATTTCAAGACCCTAAAAGGAACGGTAGAATGCACATTGGTCGAAAACCTGCCAGATATCCGGACCGACAGTGATGCTGATGTTCAGCTTCCTCCCCAACTGGTGGAAAAATGGACAAAAGAAGGCCGACTGGAAGCCGAGAAAGCCTCGCTGGATGCATTTTTTGCCAAAACCGGACACCCCAGGGCACCCAGATTTTACCTCATGAAATGGATGGCCGACTGGGTGCGGAAATATGGACTTGATGGATTCCGTGTAGATACTGCAAAACACACAGTAGCCTCTATCTGGGCTGAGCTTTAGGCCATCGTAGTCTAAGCGCTTCGAGACTGGAAACGGGAGAATCCCGAGAAAAAACTCGACGATCTCGATTTTTATATGACAGGAGAAGTCTATAATTACTTCATGGAAAGCGGCAGAATGTTTAATTACGGAGACCAGGAAGTAGATTTTTTTGATAATGGATTTGAGAGCCTGATCAATTTCTCCTTCAAGACAGATGCGGGAAAACCAGCCGAAGCAACATTCCGTAAATATTCCGATTTTCTCAATGTAGATTCAATGGCGGGCAAGACGATTCTCAACTACATCAGTTCACATGACGATAGCCACCCCTTTGATCAAAAGCGGGAAAAAGCCATTTATTCCGGCACCATGCTCCTGCTAACACCAGGGACCTCTTTGATATATTATGGAGACGAGAGTGCGCGCGTACTGGAAGTCGAAGGCACGCAAGGCGATGCGGCACTTCGCTCTTTTATGAACTGGGAAGAAATTTCTGCCAACACAGAACGAAATGGAGTAGGAGCAGCTGACGTACTCAGTCATTGGCAAAAAGTAGGCGCTTTCCGAAAAGCACATATTTCAGTCGGTGCAGGCGTGCATACCCAATTACAAGAAACCCCCTATGTGTTCAAGCGAACTTACGCAAAGAATGGCCTTCGGGATCAGGTTTTGGTGGCTATGGGCCTCCCCACTTCTTCGAGCGCATATGCACTCGACGCATTTGGCGTATTTGAAGAAGGAGCGACTGTCAAAGATTATTACTCAGGCACAACAGCTGTGGTAAAAGGCGGTAAGTTGCATTTTGATGATGTGCATAGCCTATTGCTCCTGGCAGCTATTTGATGCTGATCTTCTTAAAACAACGATGCCTCCATACGGAGGCATCGCTTGCCAAATAAATGCACACGCCAAAATTCTTATATTTCGATTGGTAGGTTCTTTGAGTCTTTTCAGGCTTTAGACCCCTCATTTGCCAAAATTATTCCTCAACCCATCCATTATCTAGGATTAGTCTTATTTATAGGGCAACTGATCTTCACAGCACGTCTATTCAAAACCTTCCTGAATATTAGTCAATCTTAGTTTTAAGCTATTTTTTGAGACGGAATCAATAGGAAAAACACGCTTTGCAATGCGGCGAAAACTACTCAGGTAATTTTGCCAAACCGTTTCATAGATAACAATCTGGGAAGGGTTGATATAAATTCTATGGAATCCCCTTTCTGTCATTTGCTTATGCAAGGAAACATGTTCACACCAGACTTCAACTTTTTCATCATGGTTTTCTTCAGGAATATACCGAAGACCTTTGATCGCTTCCATTCGGTAGATTCCGAGGCCATTGAATCCAGAAAACACCCCAATCATCGGATCTCCTTTTTCGAGTTCGGCAAACATGTGCTGATGCTGTAGAATCAACTCCGGAGTCTGAGAGCGAACATCATTTATCTTTTGCAATGCATACCCATCATAATAAACATAGTACCGATGCAAGCCCCAGAAAGCATGGTGCACTCCTTTTCCATTTGAGGAAACCATGTCCCAGCATACAGGTTGCCCAAAGGTATTTGCAATCCCCTCAACACTAAAAGAGTGTACATCCGGATCCACTACAATGACATAATCAGCATCAAAATTCAGTCGTTCCAATTCCTCCATATAGAGGTTCCGGTAACCTGACATCCGACTAATCCGATGAAAGGAAAAAGCCGGCAAAACATTCCCGGTTTTTCTGGGAATCGTTTCAGAATGAAAATCTTTGGATTTTAAGACGACCCCTTCATGGGTATCCGCCCAATTTTGCAGAATTGATTTGGTATCGTCCTTACTATCATTTTCTATTACAACCACCCGGCTTTCCAGAAAGAGTGACCGCAGCTTTTCAATTTGGGGGATGTTCCTTTTTAAAGCGGGTCCGCAGGTACGTGCCATACAACAAATAACTACGCGAGATTTGGACATTTTTGTATATCCATTCGCCACACAATAAGCGAAATTTTTCTTCCGGTAAAATCGATTTACAAATGAACGCATTGAATATTTTCTAAGGTAATCCAGGTATCAAAGGGCCACTATGTTAAGCCAATCAAGAGATGTTTCTGTGCTTGTTTATATGGGTATGAAACTCAGAAAAAAGTTGTCTCTCCATTTAAAAAAGTGCTCACTCTCTAAGATGCTTTCCCTTCAGAATACCTGCGGTTACTAATAGAATTTATTTCATATCCTCATCATGATCTGCTTTCAGTTTTTGCAAGAGAAGGCCAATATCCCGCAATCCTAATGGGATCACCCAGATCAACAACAGGACAAATGCCCCTATTCCGATAGTCAGCGAGATTTCCCAAAACAATATCCAGTTTTCCATTCCCAAATAGGTTAATGAGTTGTTAATCAGCTAGTTAATTGGATTGGTCATCATCCGGGAAGGCAAGGGAGAAGCCAATGAGCAGCAAGGCGCAAATTAAATAATTCAGCAGGCCTAACACGCCTATGCTGAACCAGGGGATGACCTCGCTGATAGGCTCAATAAATAGTCCGCTTAAGGAAAGTAATCCTCCCAGCATAGCAGCCAATGCGCCTGTTCGAGAAGCTTTTTTCCAATATATTCCTCCCAAAATAGCCGAAACAGCTCCGGTCAGATACACATTTCCCGTAATCGCCATGTAGGTCCAGATGCTATCCGGCAATTCATACCATAAGCCCCAGATCAATAAAAACAGCCCAATTCCTGCCACCAGGAGCCGAGCATGAAAGACCTCGCGTGATGCGGAAGGAGCCTTCCCGGAAAGCGGTGCAATGACATCTCGCGAAATCACGGAAGCCCAACACAGGAAATAAGAATCATGGGTAGACATAAAGGCAGCCAATAAGCCTGCGGTTATGATTCCCACCAGTCCGGCAGGCAGGAGTTTCCCCAAAAATAAGGGCATGGCCTCTGCGCCGTGTGCGGAAGTACCCGATACGCCATCTGGAAAGAAATACGAGACCCAGGTAACATCTCCAGCAAAATAGACAAAGGCTCCAAAAGCAAACAAAGCCGGAATCGCCAACCGAATGAAACTACCAGGTGATCCAACCAGGAACGTTTTTTGAGCTGCGGCAGGACTCTCAGCTGTCAGGGCCCGGGAAACGGTAGGGCCCCAGGAAAAGCCAACAGAGACATATACCACAAACATCCAGATCATATAGGTCCATCCGTAACTCTCCTCATGAAAGGGGTTGAATCCCGCTATTCCTTTGGCCGAGGCAAATCCTTCAACTAATGAAGTCCATCCGAGTCCCTCCGTAAATAACATGATCCCCAGCGCCAGCAGCAACCCAATACTCAAGACCACGAACTGTACATAGTCCGTAATGATTACAGCCACCATTCCCCCCATGATCGTATATACCACAACCAGTATAATCAGGAGGCTCATCACAACATTGACAATCAGCTCGGCATCAGGGGAAGCGGCCAGGCCCGTACAATAGGTCAGGAAGGTAGCTCCCATTTTAGGGAATAAGCCCATATTCAAAATACCTGCGAGAGCCATGATACTCGCCGAAACTACCTGAACTTCCTTTCCGAATCGTTTTTTGAAAAATTCCGGAATGGTTACCAATTCCATTTGTCGAAACCGATTGACAACCCATCCCGTTTGCCCAATCAAAAAAGTAGCAAACAGCCCAATAATCGGGATCATCAAATAGGAAAATCCTCGACTAAATGCCTCAATCGAAGCATACATCAAGGTAACCAGCCCCAACTCCGTTCCAATAAAACTCGCTGTATTGAGTGCCCAGCCCGCAGCTCGCCCTCCTACCATGTAGGAATCGACGCCACTGACATAGCGGTTCACCCAAACGCCAACCAGACCTGTCAGCAGCAGATACACACCTACGATTCCCCAATCCAGATTAGAAAACTGTGTTACGAAATATTCCGGAGACGGGTTCATGTACTTTGGGGCGGGTCAGAATGATGCAAATCAGAAACCAGTTGTTTAAGTCTATCTAGAACATGGCTGGCAATGGCTTGTCCCTTATCGGCTGTAGCTGAGCGAGGATCACCGAAAACGCCATTCGGAGTCATGGATTTCATGGTCCGGTACAAGGCTGCTCTCCCCCCACGCAGCATGTCTCCCTCTGCCCATTCGAAGGTGGGTGTGTTTTGAGGAGGGGCTACCTGATCCATTTTCACCAAATCCGGTGCAATCAGAAGCATAAGAGCTGTTTCAAATTCGCCCGCATGCCCTACTCCACCCGGTCCTGTTTCATTAAGGGGAAATAATTCTTCTGCCGCTAATCGCCACCAGGTCAGCAAGGTGAGGACAGAATCCGGATGACGAAATCCAAATTTCTCAAAGATCACCAGACCAGCTCCCTGGTTTCCTCCGTGGCTATTCAGGATCACCAGGTTCCGGAATCCATGATGATACACGCATCCGAGAATGTCAATTGCCTGCTCAATAAAGGTTTCGTGTCGAAGGGAAAGCGAGCCGGTAAATGCAAGGTGGTGTTCAGAGCAACCGATCCCCATAGAAGGGAGAATTAAGACTTCATCTGGTATTTGTGCATTGAGTTGGCTGCAAAAATACTCTCCGATCAGGCGATCGGTTGCCAAAGGTAAATGGCCGCCATGTTGTTCTGTTGCAGAAACGGGTAGGATGACCGGAATGCTGCGGTTGAGTTTATCGAGGGCGGGAGAGGTTAGTTGATCCCAGTACATGAGTTACGAGTTTTGAGTTACGAGTTACGAGTTTTGATTTACGAGTTGGGGATTACGATTTACACGAGCAAGGCTCCTCTCTTCCGTCTTCTGTCTTCCGTCTTCCCCGACTCCTGCCCCCTGATCCCTATTTCCTAACTGCCCACATTTCGATTTCGACGAGTAAGGTCATAAGAAGTGCTGTTCCTACGGCCGTACGCACCGGGCGAGGAGCAGGAAAATAGGTTTTATATACCTCGTTCATCCGAGGCCACATGTCCAAATCCGTGAGATAGACATTCACCTTAAATACATCAGCAAGTGTGCATCCGGCTGTCTCCAATTGCTTGCGGCAATTTTCCAGGGTATATCGGGTTTGTTCCTCAATGGTATCTCCGATTACGGTTCCGGCATTATCGATGGAAGCCTGTCCAGAAATAACGACTAATTTGCCAGGCTGAATCTCGAGTACCGGTGAGTATGGGCCTGCGGTAACGTGTTGCGCCGCACCGACAGGTTCTGATTTCGCCCTTATTTCTGGCGGACGACCTGTGCCCATCGGATGTGGAAGATAGCCTGTAAATCCGGCGATTTTCCATTTCCCATCCACTTTACGACAGCGATACAGCGTCTGCCAATTCAGAGTCGTGTAGCCTCCGTACTTTTGCAAGATACGTCCGTCAAATTTTTTGTGCACCAGGGCGCAATCGTCCTGAATTTCTATATCTCTCAGCGTAGTTGCTTCGTTGATTGCCTGCTCAATATCTTCCGCCCATTCTGTTTTAGAAAATATCTCAGCCTGGCGAATCCATTCATCCCGATAAGCGTCCAGAGAGGAATAGCTGATACGCCAGCCATCTGGGTTATTCAGTCCCCGGCCATCTATGCCCATAAATCCCTCTTCAACAAAATCGTCCGCCACAATCGACCAGTCAACGTCAACAAAAGCTTTTATATCGCGCGCTACCAACATCTCCCAAATTGCATGGCGGTCCGGATCATGGGGGAAAGGTGTTTTATATATACTCATAAGGAAAAGGTTTTTTGTGCGGTTTGGTAATGTGAAATGGCATCTAAATCTGGCTCAATCCCCAGGCCAGGCCCTGCTGGCAAATGAACAAAGGGAGGTTCTATTCGAAGCGGTTCTTGCAGCAAATCATGCTCGCGAAGCAATCGTCCAAAAATATCGCTGGGCCAAATACAGGAAGCAGCAGCAGCAGAACTGTGTACATAATAGGCTTCTAATATCCCCAAATCTACCTCGGAACCATGCCAACAAGGAAGCCCTGCTGCACTGGCAATGTGGTCGAGTTGCTGAAAACGGGCCGCCCCCGAGTTAAAGTTAAACCCATCTACAGCGTCCATTCGGAGCGCCTTGATGGCATCTTCCACCCGCTGTCCGTGCAAAATATAGGGCAAAGAAACATGCAGCACAATCGGCACGGCACCATAGTTTCGCATTCGGGCATATTCGTGCAACATCCAGCGGGGCAATGGGTCTTCCAGACACAATACATTTCCTACCTCAGCGAGGCCATCGATCCGTTTCCGAACCTGACCCGGGCGTTCCCATCTTTCATTGGGATCGAGAATTACCTCCATATCCGGTGCTACCCGCTTGATCTCCTGACACCAATGTACTACATCGTCTTCCAGATCGCATTTGAATTTAATGCAATCAAATCCTTGCTCAGCAAAATTAGCAGCAAGCGGGGCGATCTCATCTCTGCCCCGGTGACTCGACCATGCCCCTATTCGCACTTGTTCCCGGACGGGTCCGCCCAGCAAATCCACCACACGCATGTCGTGCAGTTTTGCATAGGCATCCCAAATCGCACATTCAAAGCCATCATATTCACGGCAAAAAGCAAAGGGAAGTTTCTGCAGCGACAAGTCAAGGATGGATTGCCCCACCAGGATATTCGCCATGTCTTCGACCATTTGCCAGTTATGACTTCGGTAGAGTTCCCCCCATCCAACAATTCCATTTTCGAGGCGAAGCTGCAAGATTACTTTCGGGAGTTGGTCAAACTGAACCGACCACCCTGACTTTGCCCCTACTGGCAACTTGTGTAAAGGCTTATTGATTCCTTTTCCTTCCACTACACCCGGACGAGCGGGTACAATGACTTCGGTAGCTATAATCTCTTGTATGATCATGATTTTTCGGTAAAGTCGCGGTTAAATATCATAGAGGTCGCGCCATTATCTACATAAATGGTTTGGCCTGAAATGCTTCGGCTCAAGTCTGACATCAGAAAAACAGAGGTATTTCCACAATCTACGGCATCTACAAAGTAGGGAAGTGCCTGCTGATTCATTCGATAATCTTCCGCCCACTGCTTGGGGTCGTCTGACCAGGTAGCGATAATTTCAAAGCCTTGCTCCGAATGCACATACCCCGGAGCTACCGCATTCACCCGAATCAAATGCCTTCCCAAATCGAGAGCCATTCCTCTCGTCAATCCGGAAACAGCCGATTTCGCACTGGAGTATAGCGAGTATCCTGCATTTGTAGAATGCGAGTGGACGGAGGCAATATTGACGATATGACCCACAGTTTTGGCTTGCAACAGTTGATGCACAAAGGCTCGGGACATCAGCCATAGGCCCTTTACATCGATGTCAAACAGTCTGTCAAATTCGGTTTCGGTCGCTTCATGCGCAAGCTTATTCAGCCCTACCCCAGCATTATTGACCAGGCCATGAATCACTCCGATTTTTTCTTTCAACTCACTAAATATGCGTTGCACATCTTCTGCGCTACTTACATCGCCTGCTATTGAGATCGCGTCTTCATACTTTGCAGCCATAGCTGCCGCAGCATCCGCACGAACATCATTCACGATCAGGCGGGCACCAGAAGCCGCTACTGCTTCACAGATTCCCGCACCAACACCGAAGCCACCACCCCCGGTTACAAGTATATTTTTTCCAGTAAAATCAATTGATAAGGACATAAGAGGATTCGGGAGTTAGGGAGTTAGGGAGTTAGGGAATTTTCCTTTCTTTACATGATTCCATATTTAGCAAAAGCATCACTGGCACTCATCCCTGCTTCAATCGCTTTTCGGACAGTTTTTTCACCACGAGCCTTTTCCAATGCAAGACGAACCACTTCCTCTGCCGCGTCTTTTGGCACAACGCAGACCCCATCCCGATCCCCAAACAAAATATCGCCGGGTTCGATCCTTACCCCTTCCATTTCTATTGGCGTCCTGAAATCTATCACCTTTCCGCGGTAAGCCTGATCCTGCGCGTAGCTCCCCCAAGCAAAAGTGGGGAAATTGAGGTCCAAAATTCCTTGCGTGTCCCGGATATAACCATTTAAAACCGCTCCTGCGGCTCCTAATTTGGCAGCGCGAGTACTCATCAACTCTCCCCACAATGCATAGGTCGGAGAAGAGCCCGTGCAAACATATACCTCGTGGGCCTTGAGATCATCGAGGGCTTCCAGCATGACCCCAAAAGGCTTTTGCATCACTTCGTTCCCATGTGCTGATTCGAGCACATACACATCCGCTTCCAGGACAGGCATCGCACGTCCTGCCACCAGCATATCAGTTCGGATGGGTTGAACCAATGGCGGCAGGAACTGGTTCCGCAAGCCAATTGTATCCATCACATCACCAATCACAGCAGAAAACAATTCCCGCTTCATCAATGAAAAAAGTTCGCCATCATCTTTCCAGCTATCCATATCGATTAGTTATTCAGTTGCAGTGCGTGTAGTAGTAGCGAAAAGGGATCGTGCGGAATCTGTACCGATTGATTCGCACGGTATTCAGTCTCAACCTTTTCGGCTTCAGGCAATTCCTTCCACTTCGCATGTAGCCATTCTGATTGAGGAGAATCTCCCGGATAATTTCGCTCTGCCAGCAAATCGGCCTCATTCTTTCTCCCCAATTGATCCAGTGCAATCATTCCCAGGAGATGAAGAGGATTTGCACGTTCACGCTTAGAAAGCGTAAAATCAGCTATGTTCGCATATGTTTCTAGGGCTTCTGCATCTTTCCCCATTCGGATGAGGCAAATGGTTGTCAGGAAATCAGTTAAGCGCGTATCGGGTTCATAAGGCGCACCTACGCCCAGGTTTTCCGGCCATTCACTAGCTGCTTTGAGGAAAGGCAAGGCTTGCTTGTATTTAGCCAATTTTATCAGGCGCATAGCCTCCAATTGGTTGGCCTGCGTATAAATCACTTTCCCCTCCTGCGCCCCTTCAAAAGGCAATACCTTAACTTTATTCAGGATGGTCAAACTTTCTGCATATCGCTCCTGATACATCAGCGCTTTGGCATACTGCATCCCGATTTGAAAATGATCAGGGAATTTTGTGTACAAGTTTGCCGCTGTCTCTACCCCTTGTGCCAGCATACCTTGCTGAAGGTAAAACTTACTAAGTTTATGTGCGGCTCTCCATCCATCAGGCGCCAGTTCATGCGCTCGCTTCAGGTCCTGAATGATCGATTCAGCATCTTTGCCCATCTCTTCTCCGAGGAGTGCACGGGTATGATAAAACGGAGCAAAGTCAGGTTGATTACCGCAACTATTGAAGGCGTCTATCGCTTCTGCCTGACGATTCCGGCTCCAATAAATCAAGCCCTGATAATAGCCGGTCTGCCAGGTCGGATTCTGCTGAGCAGCAGCTTGCAGCACTTTGAGGCTTTCGATTCTAAAAGGAAATACCTGATCAGCAGGTAAAGGAGCAGCAGTAGTGGATTCTCCTGTCAGGTAGGCCATCCAGAATCGAACCATGGGGTGATCTGGTGCTAGTTTCAACAGGCTTATTGCATCCTCAGTCAGTCCCAGGCGGTCATAATAAACAGCCATTTCCAGGAAGGTTTCGTGCGGAAACTCATTTCTAATCAATGCCGATAAGGCCGATTCAGTTTTGGAAGACGGATTCCGAAGGTAAACTTCCGCACGAGTGATATGAGAAAGGGGATCAATTTCCTGAATGCGCTGAATCCAGGAGTCGAATGCAGGGGATTGTTGATAGCGAGCCGCGATTGCAAGGGTCTGAAAGGCAGGGATTTGCAATCGATCACTGTCAAGGGCTTTCTGCGCAAACCCGGTCACCGAGCTGAATTCCTGGCTCCGAATTTTTCCTTCTGCCAATCGCACAAAACTCGCAACCCGATACATTGGGCTTTTTGCCGAAAGGGCCCATGCTTCCTCCGCTTGATTCAGTTTTCCCATCTCTGCCTGGATAACTCCATAGAGGTAATTTGCAGCACCGTCATAAGCATTGATTTCCAGCGCCTTACGGAGTTTTAGCAGGGCTGCATCATGCAGCCCTTGCCAATAGAGTAATTCGCCCCACTTTGTCCAGGCATCGATATGCATGGGGTCAGCGGCCAGGCATTTCTCATAACCTGCTATTGCTTCCGGATAGCGCCGAAACTGTCTGTCTTGCTCTGCCTGGAAGTACAAACCTGAAGGCGAGCTAAAGTCGGCTTCCATTCTACTCAGAGGTCGCTGAATGGGTTCAGCCCCCCATTCCTTATACAGGCCTGCGACTTCTACTCGCAAATGTCCGGCTGTTTTTTCGAGGGGAAGATTTTGGCTCCAGGTTTCAGCAGCAGCGAGTTGAATGGGAATTTCGTGGATGCGTTTTTCTCCCACAAAAACCTCTAGCACTGTATCCATTGTTTGCAAGGCCATTATTGAAACAGCAAGCGACGATCCTGATTGTTCAGCATGCAATACCCCCACTGGTGAAGCATCACTGATCCCCCCCGTTTTCAGTACCGGAAACCATGCGCCTTGCCAGGTATCGGTTTGCTGGGGTGCTAATGAGAATTGTCCAAAAGGAGAGTTAAGGCCACTTCCTATTGCGGCCTGATTAAACATTCTTCCCGCCTGAACTTCCACATATTGCCCATCCGTATCTGTTAAGAGGTCTTCCCAGATTCCCCCTTGTCGGGAGAGGGCCCATATCCAGAGTTTTTGCCCGGGCAAGTCGCTGTGTGGCGACCAATGGCCCATTCCGAATTTTCGATCATGCCAATAGGCAGCTTTGTAATTGCGGTTATGGTTAAGAATATGGTAGGATTTACTCCCGCCAAAGTTGTTGTTTTTATAATAGGAAAGGTCTTGTCCATCCGGCCCGGCAGGCCAATCAGCCAATTCGCCTGAATGCCCGATATAGTGATCTCCCGGATAAAAAAACTGCAAGTCCTGTGTTGCCCTGATCGCTGAATTGTCCCAGAAATAATAAGAATGCGAAAAAGGGGTTGGATTGTACCAGAGGTATTTTGTTTCAAAATAGGCTTTATCCTTGGGGAGCCTGACTTCCACCCGCCATTGGGTATGTGTATGCATATCCATCGCGCCCAACCAGCAGCTCACACTCCCGTCCTCATTCTCCTTTACCAAATAATCTACCGGCGTGGCAGTTGTAGGCGTATGCCCATAGTAGCCAAAGTTAAATTCCAGGCCTCCGGAAGTCCAGGGGCCCCGCATGGCTATATCTCTGAATTTCAGAACCTTATTCCAATACAGAAATTCGTTTCCTGTCGATTTTTCTTTTGCCCCCCAGACTTTGCCCCCAACTTCCGGTAGCACGGCGAGTTCGATCAAGTCATTTTCCATTCGCACCACCGTCCAGTCCTTATCCTCTTTTTCATGGGCATAGCCATCAAAGCGGAAATAGGGATAGATATCTTTCCGGTTTTCCAAAATCGGGATCGGACTCGGGTCGCTAAAGTCGTAAGTGGGTATGCTTTCGCGGTTTTCGCGGATAAGCGCTTTACCAGGCTGTGCTTTTACAAGTACGCCTGCCAAAAGCCAGCAGATGAGGGTAGCAGTAACTATTCGCATGGGCAGAAAGATTAGCAATCAAAGTGTTTCAGGCTGTTTTTGTAGCAAATAAGACATCATCGGCAGGTTGTTTTGAGCAAACAACCAAAGTTGGTTTCCATTTGAAAGGGTAATGATCTTAATATCCCGCACCTCTCCCCGAATTTTTAATCCGCTCTCCCAGGGTTTTGCAGCCCGAAATTCACCCTTCCCATCCCCATACAGGACTACGCCGTGATTAGCATCATACCTGCCAAATTTCACTCGTGTTCCAAATAGATTTCCAGCTAGTACGGCGTCGAGGTTTCCATCCTGATTTACGTCGCTGATTTGAATGGCAAAAACGGGTGCCACCTGTGCTTCTACCGGTAAAGGATGAATGGCGAAGTCCCCGTTTCCTGTATTTTCCAGATAGACACTTCCCAAATACGCTGCTTCAAGTACCCCTGCATCTTTCAATTCCTCGGGACTGAATACATCTTGAATCCGCTGATTCGCATAGTCTTCATATTTGACATATTTCCCTTTGAGATACGGCAATTGACTCAGCAGATCATCCCGTGAAGGCATCGGATAACTTTCCCCTCCTACATAATAGGTCAGAATCGGATCCAGAGAGCCATTTTTGTCAAAATCTTTGGTGTATAGCTGCGCCGGCTCTTTGGGGCTAGCCTTGATTTGTGAATTCCAGCCATGGTTTCCGAGTATAAAATCAGTATCCCCGTCACCGTCCATATCTGCACTCTCGAGTGCAGTCCACCATCCCGAAAGCGAATTAAGTGTTGGAGAATCGGCACGTAAAAGTTGATTCTTATTACTGAGAAAAAGAGAGGCTGACATCCATTCGCCTACAACCATGAGGTCAGGATACGTGTCTCCATTAGACTCGACCCAAACAGCATCGGTTACCATCCCCACAAAAGTCAGCTCCGGAGCTTTACTTTCGGTTACATCTGAAAAGTTACCCGTTCCGTCATTTTCAAGCAGGTAGCTGCGAGGAGCAGTCGGATACTTCCCTCGCACCAGACGGCCACCAACGAACAAATCCTCATCCCCATCCTGATCGAAGTCAGCGGAAGTAACGCTTTGAGTACTTGTGAGCATTTCTGGCAGCTTGCCGGAGGCTCTTTTCATTCGACCCGTTCCATCATTGAGGTAAAGGCGGTCCTGTAAATCCGGGGCATTTTCGGCTCCTTCATTTCCTCCACTGGCAACATAGAGGTCTAAGTCGCCATCGGCATCCACATCCAGCAAGCAAGCGCCGAGGTCTTCGGCAAACGCATCTGCTTCGAGGCCGGGTTGTGGCATAGCAACAAAATCTCCGGAGCCTTTTTGAATTAAGACTGCTCCTGCCTGGCCTTTTGCACCGCCGACAAACACATCCTCTTTCCCATCACCGTTGAGATCTCCAGTGGCTAATTTGGGCCCCTGAGTTGAAAGGATATACGGTAATAGGATTTCTCTGTCAAAGTCCTGGTATGCATTTTCCTTGTGAGTGAACAGGTTATTGGTAGCAAGGAGTTCAAAATCTGGTTGTGTCCGAATAGGTAATTCGAATTCAGGCTCCAAAGAATCCTGCTCCACAACCAACGTTTGGTCTGCTTTGATTCCCGTAAGTTCCTGCCGACTTCCGTCGGGCCATCGAATTTGCATCTTTTCGATAACTGTATCCTTTCCAACCCCAAAGGTTAACACAGGCTCTACTGATGACTGATAGCCCCTGGTAAGCATAAGCGTCTGACAGTTTTGCGCATTTTCCTTGATCAGACAAACCTCTCCGCCTATCCCTGAAGAGTTCTTATCCGCTCCTTTTAATTGAATTCGGAGGTAGTGATTGCCGGTTTTCTCTATTGAGTGATTCTGATACAGCGCAGCAGGTTCATTGATATTATTAACTACCAGATCGAGATCGCCATCGCCATCAAGATCCCCATAAGCGGCACCATTAGATTGGAGTACCTGGTTCAGGCCCCATTCTTCATTCATTTTCGTAAAGGAAAGGTCGCCGTTATTCTTGTATATATAATTAGGTAAGTGAATCGCAGGCATTTCAACCATCAGGTCAGCAACCGCCAGTTCTTTATTGGCCTGATCTGCCTTAATTTTTTCGTTAGCAGCAAAGGTCATAAAGTCCATGTTCGTGTAATCACGCTCATAGCCATTTGTAATGAAGATGTCCTGCCAACCATCAAGGTCAAAATCAGCAAAGAGCGTCGCCCAACTCCAATCTGTATTGGAGATTCCCGCTAATTGGCCAACTTCAGCAAAAGTGCCATCTCCCTGGTTAATCTGCAGCATATTTCGCATGGACTGATAATGAAACCCCGCATCGGCCAATCGCTCAAACTTCTTGTAGTTATCAGGGCCGGAAGTCATTTTTTGGCGATAATTATCCTCAGGCAACATGTCCAGTGTCATCAGGTCAGGCAAGCCATCCTGATTGATATCGGCAATATCAGACCCCATGGAAAACAGCGAAACATGGTCAAAATAGTCTTTGAGTTGCTCTTTGAAAGTACCGTCTTGCTGATTGATATAACAGTAGTCATTTTCATTATAGTCATTGGAGACGTAGATATCAGGCCAACCATCGCGGTTGATATCCGCAACAGAGATTCCCAATCCGAATCCAAGCACATTCGTGTGGATACCTGATCCACGTGTTACGTCAGAAAAAGCGATTCCAGGAGCTATTCCTGGTGCAGGGACCAATTCATTTCGGTAGAGCTTGTCCCCGTAAAAGTCATTGCTCTTCTTCCGGTATTCGGGAAGTAATTTGCTCAAACCAGCATATTCCTGGATCGAGTGATTGAGTAGATACAGATCCAGATCGCCGTCACGATCATAATCCAGAAATGCTGCTTGTGTCGAATAGCCCTGATCCGCGATACCCAGGGTAACCCCCATTTCGACAAAGCTAATGTTCCCGTTTTCGTCCAGTCCCTGGTTGAGAAACATCTGATTTTCCCGTCGAAGGGGATGTGTCGCGGCAGATTTACACACGTAAATATCCAACCAGCCGTCGCCATTGATATCCGCCATCGTTACGCCCGTATTCCACAATCCTTCTGCAGATACCCCTGCCTGTTCCGCCACTTCTTCAAACTTCCAATCGCCCTTGTTCAGGTACAAGCGACTTGCAACGAGATTACCAGTGAAATAAATATCAGCCAACCCATCATTATTGACATCGCCAATAGCGACGCCGCCCCCATTATAGAAATAGCCATATTTCATTACATGGAAAGCTTCTGTTTCGCGCAGGAGATTTTTGAATTTAACTCCTGTCCTGCCAGATGCCATTTGTTCAAATAAAGTATCGGGCTTATCTCCGCAGGCTAACAGAAAGGACAAACACAACAGAGTCAGGTAACGAATACAAGTCATACAAGCGTCATTAAATAGGTATCAGTCAAGGTACCAATAAAAAAGTACCAACTTCAGAAGTTGGTACTTTTTTATACATTAATAGAAAATCATTGTCATTATTTAGCATCCCACCAAACGCGGGTACTATTCAAATCTCCACCACGGCTTTGCAGTTCAGGCAGCTGTATTGCAGCCTCTACCGCTTCGCGGTTATTCGAGAACTCACCATCAACGAAAGAGAGACGACGGAAGATATCATTAGGTCCTAATCCTTCCTGATTGTCAGAAAAGAGCAAAGGAATAATTTGAGGATATCCAGTTCTTCTCAGCTCAGCAAATGCGTTCCAGCTATCAGGGAACATGCCAATCCACTTCTGTGTGATGATTTGCTCCAATTGTCTTTCCAGTCCACCTGCCTCATCAAATTTGACAGGAATATCAGAAGAAGCAGGTGTATTCCAGGCATCACCCAAGTCCTTCGGAGTATTTGTGCTGGCAATGTATGCATCTACATCTCCAGGAGCAGCTCCTGTGTGGTCAATAACAGATTGGCGGATGCCTTCTTCGTAAAGATCTTTAGCAGTTCCTCCCATGTTCCAACCCAGTAATGCGCCTTCAGCTCTGAGGAAATATACCTCAGCAGCATCCATAACAGCAATACGAGGTCCACCTGAACCCAGATTTGCAGGCAGATAGTCTGGACCCATGTCAGAATGGTCAGTATTGTAAGCAGGCACCTTGTCCACTTTTGCCTGACCATTACGCAAACCTTCATAAGGGCTGCCATCACCATCTGAGTCACCACTAACCGCAGGGCTAAAGTACTCAGGGAGACGAGGGTCATCGAACCCTACCAGGATGCTTTCCATCAGACCACTCATCCGAAATTCACCCCAGTTGGTGATCCGATTGTAGTCATTGAAGGTCGCAGCAGTAGTCAGCAAAGAAGCATTATCCTCATTACTCATCATTACCCCTGCGTTAAATGCTTTTTCAGCTTCTGTTTTTGCCAATGCAGGATCAGCATAACGAACCCGCATAGCGAGGCGAAGACGAAGCGAGTTAGCAAAAACGATCCACTTATTAATATCACCATTGTACATCAGGTCATTGGAACCAAATGCATTACCCCCTCTGTTAGCCTCTAATACGGCCAAAGCTTCATCCAATGTTGGGAAAAAGCTCCTGTAGATAGACTCCTGCGTATCATAAGGAACGCTGGTCTCACCGTTTCCGAATTGAGAATAGATAATCGGCCCATAGTAGTCTGTCTGGCGATGGTAGGCCTGCACTTTCCAGATCTTATTTATCGCTGATTCAAGTGGCAGATTGTTTTCTGCTGTAAAATCTTCGACAAACTTAATACCGGCTCCGCCATTGCGATAAAAATTAGTCCAGCTCGAATTGATCCAGCGACCTACTTCTACATAACGATCGGAATCAAAGTTTGCGGCAGTAGTCGCAAAGTATTGAGCATAGAGGTCAGAGAACAAACTTTGTGAAATCTGAAACCCGCCAACTCCTCCTCCGGCACCATACATAGATCCAAACTGAGCACGAGCGAATGCCTGTCCCAAGAGGGAAGCATCCAGGTTCGCTGCAATCAGAGCATCCGGCCTCGTGTTCAACTCCTCAAAATCTTCGGTACAACCGTTGATCAAGAAGGTGGTGAGGCACAGTATAAATGAATATTTTAGGTATTTCATATAAAATAAAGTTAAACGTACAGATAAATATCCAGTCAAGATTTCGAACTAATCACTTTCGCCTGAACTGAACTATCTGAGATTTAATTTGTTTAAACAAGTTAATTAAAAATCAACACTAATGCTACCCCCAATCGAACGCTGAGTCGGAGGTGCAAACTGCTCTGTACCAATTGTTCCTTTATCCGTTCCGGCAAATACTTCCGGGTCAAGGTTATCAGCTTTGTTGCTGATAAAGAACAGGTTACGACCTACCAGCGAAAGGCGAACACTATTCACCAAACCTGCTTCAATAGGAAGTCTGTATCCGATGACCAATTCACGCAAGCGTGCATTGGAAGCATCCACTACAAATGCCTCACCTACAGGAGCGTTACGACCCCCAAAGTTGCGCCAGAAATCTTCTGAAGCGAATGAAACGTTGTTAGCTGATCCATCTTCGAGGACTGCTGTTTCGTTTTCAAAGAAATTTTGTCCGAAAATCAACCCTCCTTCGCGACCTTGCAAGGTTTCTTCAGTCGTACCATCTGAATAGAGAATCGCATTGGTAAAGGAAACATTCTGTCCTCCCTGGCGAATATCAACCAGGAAACTCACACTCAGGTCTTTATAATAGAATGCATTCCGAATACCAGCGAGCCAGTCAGGATTGTAATTACCAACCAAGGCAGTGATGCCATTGGTGATTTTTGGCAGGCCAGAATTCGCGTCAACAACTACCCGTCCCTGGTCGTCTCTCAGGAAACCACGTGAGTATATATTACCCCAAGGCTCTCCTTGCTCAATCCGAAATTCACGCAAGAAACCACCGGATACTACGATGCTCGGACGTTCGTCGTTGATCGCAACAACCAGGCTTCTGTTACGGGAATAGTTAAATTGAATATCCCACTGGAAGTCTTGAGTCTGAATAGGACGCAAAGACAATATAGCCTCGATCCCTTTGTTTTCGACATCACCCCCATTGGTAAAAAACTGACTGGCTCCGGAACCAATTGGAAGGGTAACTGAGAACAACTGATTCTTCGAGTTCGTTTTGTAGTAGGTGAAATCCAATCCTACGCGGTTATCAAAAAAGCGCAAATCAGCACCGATCTCAATGGATTGCGTTTCTTCCGGTAGCAGGTTTTCATTTGGAATGGTAGGACTTACCGCGAGGAAACCATTAACCCCACCCGCAGCAACTGTCGCCGTACGCAAAGTCTGGTAAGGATCCGTATCGTTACCCACTTCAGCCCAGCTACCGCGCAGTTTTGCCATCGTAACAAAGCTTGGCAGATCTATCATATCTCCCAAAACAAGGCTCAGACCGACAGAAGGGTAGAAGAATGACCAGTTGGCCTGAGGCAAGGTCGAGCTCCAGTCATTACGTGCTGTCACGTCCAGTGTAAGGCCTTTCCAGGTCGCCTGGGCAAATCCATACACCGAGTTAACATCTCTGGGGCCACCCACATTGTAAGAAGTATTGGCAAGCTGGGTATTCCCCAGTGCAAACAAGTTGGGCACTGTCAGTCCATTTCCTGTATTAGAGCTGAGGGCAGAATTCCGTTCTGAACGGGCATTAGCACCTGCGTTTACGCTAATAAAGAGATCATCCGTGACATTTTTAGAGTAGGATACGAGGATATCATTGTTCAATTCAAATCCATCACTTCTACTCAAAGAAAAGCGTCCATTATCAGCGGTAATGTAGGTATCTACATAATCTTGCTGCTGGTACTGGCGGTTGATCCGGTCATAAGACGAGCGAAGCTGAACAAAGAGGCCATCCAGGATATCATACCGAAGCGAAGCGAATGCAATCACGCGATCCACATCATTCTGATTGAGATTCCGGTTGATGTTCCAATAAGGGTTAGCCCCTCCGTTAGAACCAGGATTCCAGAAATGCTGACGGTTGCGGTTTTCAGCATCAGTATATTCAAATATACTCACATCTTGCGTTCTGATATTTCTTGGCAAGCGGAATACGTGCCGGATCGGGTTGAAAAAGCCCTCTCCCTGTCGCATCTCATTTGTAATATCTTCCCGGATATAATTCAATTTGGTATCCAGGGTAAGCTTATTCGCCAGCTTGTTTGTAATCCGAAGATTTACATTATGGCGCTTCAGTTCATTCGTAGGTACAACTCCTGCGGCATCAGTGTGGGTATAAGAGAAATAGGACTGAGACCTTTCTGTTCCCCCAGAGATCGCTACACTTGTCGCCCAGTTATGTCCCGTCTGAAAAAAGTCGGTAACATTATCTGGCTGAGCAGAATAAGGGATAGTTTGTCCCTGGAATTCCGGATTTGGAGACCAGGTAGGCTGCTGGCTTCCATCAAATTTAGGACCCCAGTTTTGCTCAGAAGCGGGATTGTAAGTACCTGCATTCCCCTGGCCATAATCATTCTGATAATTAACCAGCAATATCGGAGATTCAGCCATGTAAGTTGAACTTACCGTGATTTTGAAATCACCAGCCTGACCCGTTTTGGTTGTAATGATAATGGCACCGTTATTCGCCCGGTTACCATAAAGAGCTGCAGCATTTGGGCCTTTCAAAACCGAAACACTCGCAATATCATCAGGGTTAATATCAGTAATGTCACCAATAATGGGAACTCCATCCACTACATAGAGGGGCTCACTGTTACCTGCAATCGAGCGCTCTCCCCGCAATATTACACGCGATGCTGCACCAACACCACCGCCGGAACGAGCAATCGAAAGGCCCGCGACCTTTCCGGATAACGAGTTAACTACATTCAATTCCCGTGCTTGAGAGAGCTCATCTGTATTTACAGTTTGAGCTGCATAGGTCAGGCTTTTTGCTTCCCGCTCGATTCCCAGTGCGGTGATAACAACCTCATCAGTTGTAAGCCCGACACCCTGAAGGGAAATATCCAGCTTGGTACGCCCGGCAACAGGAACCTCCCGCTTATCGAAGCCCAACATAGTAAAGACAAGAATTGCCTCATTTGAAGGTGCGGTAATAGAATAATTACCTTCACCATCTGTAAAAGTACCGGTCTGGGTTCCACGCACCTGAACTGTGGCCCCAGCCAAACCTTCACCAGAATTGCTGGAGACCTTTCCTGTCACAGTAATCTGTGCGTAGGTCCCAACACAAAGCAACAACATGGTTGCAAAGGTAAACACATGCTTCCACCAGGTTGCACGTCTTCGCCCGAGATGAAAAAGTAGATTGTGACTCATAAAAGAGAAAATTAAAGGTTAGTAGTTTAAAAATTTAGAAAGCATTAACTATACTTCCCGATGAACAATCAAATTAATAATATACAACTCAATCCATTTTTCATTTTCAGCTATCAAAAGCCAGACTTGATGCATACACGTGCCCGCGCACAGCACGCTAAATTTACAAATGTTTTTCAGATAACCAATTAAGTCAATCTTTTGCTTCATTGAAAATTGATTACTTCCGGAAATTTTATCCCTTATTTAAGGTTAAACGAAAGTACGTAGCACCTGCGTTGCCTTAAGGTAATACTGATAATTCTCTTTTACTACTATATCCAGAGGGAGATTATATATTTTTTCCAGTTTTGATTGCTTAACTAAATACTCCGCGAGGCTCAAAATTCCATAATAACCCTGTCGTAAAGGATTTTGATTAATTAAGAAATCAATCCGATCATCCAGCATCAGCTGAATATTTTTATCCACTAAATCTACTCCCACTAATTTAATTGGCTTCAGATCTGAATTGGCAAGGAAATCAGCCACCAAATAAACCCGGGAGGTAGTTACGAACATGCCTGCCAGATTTTGGATGGAAGATAGGTTTTCATCCAGATAGGCTTTCACTGTATCCGAATCAGTAAAAGGAGGAAATGCAAGCTGAATCACGTTTGCATTCAGCTTGGTGTCTTGGTCAAAAAAATCGCGAAACCCTTGTTCCTTCTGAACCAGGTGCTGTGCATTTCCCACCCCCTCCTCTACATGTAAGATAACCATAGAGGCGCCTGGGCTTGCTTGGAGTGAAAGTAGCTTCGCTGCCAACTGCCCCGTCTGGTAAGAATCCTGGCCTATATACCCCAGGTTGTATCGCGTCTCTCGTGGTAGATAGGTATTGATTTGAATATAAGGAATTTCAGATTCTTCGCATTCAGCTAAAAAAGATTCCGCCTCATTAAAAAACACCGGTGCTAACAAGATAGCATCCGCAGAATCTTCCAAAATCTTGTGTCCGGATGCCAGAAAGCTCTCCGTATCGTATTGATCAAAAGAATAGAAAGTAACCTGAATGCCGTAGTGTTCCACCGACATCACCGCCTTTTCAATCCCGCGTCGGGGCTGGTCCCAATAGGGATCATCTTCATAGTTGGGGAGCAGAACTGCAATTTTGAAAATCCGATTGTACGCCAGGGTACTCGCGATGATGTTTCGCTCGTAGTTGAGTTCCTCCATTACCGCCAGCACTTTTTCCTGGATATCGGCAGCAACATTCCCCCGATTATGGATGACGCGATCCACGGTTCCACGGGATACCTGTGCCCTTTCTGCGATGTCTTTTATGGTAATCCGTTTTTTCACGAGCAATAGATTTCAGTAAAACCTGACGGAGGTTAATTCCATAAGGGGTTTTATCCGTGCCAGGGATAAAAATCATCTCCTCGATTCTAACTTTCTGTTATGTCCTAATGCTCTGCGTAGAATGACATGAATCATAAAGGTAGTAGATTTGGTTGAATATGCCAATAATGCAGATGAATAGAGCCATGAGGGTTACTGGTATTTCTCAAGGGAGATGTGTCCGCACCACACCATCCATCTCCAATACCAAATCTGCCCCATATGCACTTGAAGGCGTTTGAAAGCCAGTTTTCACCTTACCAGAAATGATTTTCCTGGCGATATTCAGGCTCATAAAAGCCGTTAGGGTATAGCCCTCAGGCGTAATGAGTCTGGCTCGCACTTTTTCGCCTTTTTCGTTTTGGACTTCCCCCCATACCAGCGAAAAAGCTTTTTCGCGAATGGAAGCCGAGGGCCCCGGTTCCTGCTTTTCAATTCGTCGTTTTAATAAACGTTGGACCCATCCCATCCCCAAAATCCCTCTCGCATACTTGTGTAGTCGTACGTAGCGAAAGACCTTGGGGGAAATGCCCGTATAGG
>CAYGTH010000066.1:20091-22208 GCA_964352745.1 uncultured Bacteroidia bacterium | reverse complement strand
GATATTTCCGTTGCGCATTGTCCAGGATTTTTTCCCGCACCCGCTCTGCTTTGGCCAACTTTTCAGGGGTATCGGTTTCCATGGGAGAAAGAGGCATATCCTCCACCCGTCGCCGATAATACAAGGTACAGCCTTTGAGCCCCAGATCTGCCAACGACAGACCTAATTCATCCAGGACCTTTGCGATACTCCGGTCGAGGGTAAACAGATTCACCTTATGGCCCCGGGCTTGCAAAGCCCGCCCCACAGATTCCATCATCAGGACTTTGACCACATCAATTGAGGCCAATCCACCGCCTACTACGATTGTGTTATCTAAGATTTCATATTGATCTCCTTCAAAACCGGGTTCGTGATAGTGGTTAAACCAGTAAATGAAGGGATTTTGATAGACCAGACCTTTGTCGATATACTCATCTACACCCGGCACTGGAAGTGGACGATCGCGCCAAGCTCCCGTAGCGAGCAGTACTGCACTAAAGCCCCATTCCCGGGCGACTGCTTCAAAATCCAGGTCTTTGCCCAATCGGACATTGGGCACGTATTCGACCAGGGGATGGTTAAGCTTGGTATTGATTCGCCCCTCTTCTTTATCGCGGAGTTTGACATGCCATTTGGGAAGACCGTCCTCAATCTTACCATAGGGTAAGGTGTTCTGCTCAAACACGACACACCTGATCCCGCGTTGGGTGAGTTGAAAAGCAGCTTCGGCGCCTGAGACAGCACCCCCGAAAATTGCGACAAAATGTCTGGGATTTTCCATAGTAGTAGCGCTTATCCTTTTGAGAATCAGGAGATACTGATTCCCTTTTTTATAAGATACAGGAAATTGGTAAACGAAAAAAGGGAACACAAATAAGCCGGGACGTAAATCCCGGCTTATTGAAAATAATTATGTTTCACTTATTTGTTACAGTTCTCTGCTGCTCACCGGGATTTGCAATCCCGGCCCCAGTCTACTGCCAAGCAGAGCGGCGATTTATTACAGTTCCCAGGTATGGCCGCTTCCAAGCAATTCATCCATGGTCCCAAAACGGGCCTTTTGCTTGCTCTCTTCATACTGTGCTTGTACCAGTTGATCGTAGGTAGGTGCTGTCACCGCACGGATCACGCCCAGGGCAACGGGAAATTCCGGCAACTCCATCTTGATCAGCATATTGTGAATGGTAGAATCCTCCTCATGCGCATCATGGACGAGGATATCAGATTCTGTAATTCCATTTTCACCCATCGTCACCACTTCCAATTTTAAGCCATTGAGTCGGATACCTTTTTGTTTTTCAGATCCGAAGACCATGGGCTTTCCGTGCTCCAAATGCAGCTGATGATCGTCCTGTGTCTCCTTGCGGGTAACGTCTCCGAATGCCTTGTCATTATAAATGACACAGTTTTGGAGAATCTCAATCAGGGAAGTTCCTTTGTGCTGAGTTGACTCCACAAATATCTTTGTCATCAACTTGGGATTGGTATCGATGGTACGGGCGAAATAGGTCGCACGCGCACCGAGGGCTACTTCCCCAGCACTGAAAGGTCTTTCGAGCGCTCCCAACGGCGTTGATTTAGTAACCTGCCCCTGTTTGGAGGTAGGCGAATACTGCCCTTTGGTCAATCCGTAGATTTGGTTATTGAACAAGAGGATATTCACATCCAGGTTGCGGCGCAAGGCGTGGATGAAATGATTTCCACCGATTGCGAGGGAATCTCCGTCCCCGGTAATGATCCAAACGCTTAGGTTGGGATTACTGAGTTTTGTGCCTGTCGCCAGTGCAGGTGCGCGGCCGTGAATTGTATGAAACCCGTAGGTATTCATATAATAGGGAAAACGCGCTGCACATCCGATTCCGGAAATGAAGGCAAAGTCTTCCTTCTTACGGCCGAGTTGCGGCATTGCATTCTGGACAGCACTCAGGATGGCATAATCACCACATCCCGGACACCAGCGGACCATTTGATCACTGGCAAAGTCTTTTCGGGTTAAGGGAGCTTCCGGCTCTTGTGTGGGGGCTATGTGTTCAGCCATGATAATTTGAATTTATGCGTTTAGCAGGAGAAGAGCTTTTCCCTACAAATACTCCTTAATGGTTGCGACAAGTTCAGTAACAGTAAAGGGCAAGCCC
>CAYGTH010000066.1:10214-19991 GCA_964352745.1 uncultured Bacteroidia bacterium | reverse complement strand
CTACAAATACTCCTTAATGGTTGCGACAAGTTCAGTAACAGTAAAGGGCAAGCCCTGGATCTTATTGTATTGTTCGATCTGATGCCCGGGGTACTTGCTCCTGAGCAGGTTCGCAAACTGACCCATGTTCAATTCACAGACGAGAATTTTGGAAAACCGTCCCAGGATCTCTTCTGTATTTCGGGGAAGGGGGCTGATATAATTAAAGTGAGCCAGGCTTACTTTTTCACCAGCACCATTCAGCGTATTAAATGCAGTCAGCAAGGCCCCGTAGGTACCGCCCCAGCCCACTACCAGTAATTCTCCTTCTTCCGGGCCGAGTACTTCCTGCTCGGGGATATAATTCGCTACGCGGTCCACTTTTTCCTGACGCAGGCGAACCATTTTTTCGTGGTTGGCAGGATCATAGGAAACATTCCCTGTGAGATCTTCTTTTTCAAGGCCTCCAATGCGATGCTCCATGCCCTTCATGCCCGGCACTGCCCAATATCTGGCAAGGGTATCCGGATCTCTGAAATAAGGCTGGTAAGCATCCGCTTCCTGCTTCAGTTCCTGAACATGAATCGATGGCAAGTCCGCCATTTTGGGAAACTTCCAGGGTTCAGAGCCATTTGCGAGGTAACAATCAGACAGCAAGATGGTCGGTGTCATGTGCTCTACACTCAACTTTACGGCTTCAAAAGCAAAGTTAAAGCAATTAGAAGGCGTACTCGGTGCAATGACAATTGCAGGGCTGTCTCCATTCCGACCTGCGACTACCATTTCCAGGTCTCCCTGCTCAGTTTTGGTGGGCAGCCCAGTAGAGGGTCCACCGCGCTGTACATCGACCACCACAAGAGGCAATTCGGCTATGATTGCCAGGCCTATCGCTTCTCCTTTGAGTGCAATCCCCGGTCCTGCCGAAGCGGTGATTCCGATATTACCCGAATAACTCGCCCCAATCGCACTACACACCGCTGCGATTTCATCTTCCGCCTGAAGGGTGATCACGCCCATGTGTTTATGCTTGGACAATTCGTGCAAAATATCTGAAGCAGGCGTAATGGGATAGGATCCGTAAAAAAGGATTTTCCCCAGTTTTTCACGCGCTGCCATCAGCCCCCATGCAGTAGCTATATTTCCGGAAATGTGCCGGTAGGTGCCTTTTGCCTGGTGGGCGGCTGGTATCTTAAAACGCGAAGGTAATGCTTCGACGGTTTCTGCATAAAAATAGCCGGAATTCAGTGCCTTGATATTCGCAGCTACCAAATCCGGAGATTTCTTAAACTTGGACTCAATGGTACGAATAGTCTGATCCATTGAGCGATCAAACAACCAGTACATGATGCCCAGGGCAAACATATTTTTACACCGAACTGTACTTTTTGTGTCGAGGTTGGAGTCTTCCAGCGCCTTTTTTGTCAGGGAAGTAATCGGTGCCTTGATCAGGTTGTAATGGACGAGGCTTTCATTTGCCAGCGGATCTTCCTTATACCCGGCTTTGGCGATGCTTCTTTTATCAAATGCATCATGATCCAGAATGATATTTCCGCCTTCCCGTACCCATTTCAGATTGGAGCGCAAAGCTGCCGGATTCATCACCACCAGCACATCGGCGACATCACCGGGCGTAAAGACTTCTACCTGTCCTATTTGAATCTGGAAGCCAGAGACTCCTTCTACTGTTCCTTTGGGCGCCCTGATTTCTGCGGGAAAATCGGGGAAAGTAGCCAGATCATTCCCCACCAGTGCGGAGGTGAAGGTAAATTCTGATCCCGTAAACTGCATTCCATCACCGGAATCGCCTGCAAAGCGAATGACGACTTTATCCAGTTCTACCGGGCTTGTTGTTGTTGCCATATATATTGGATTATTGCTGCATGAAGTAAGCCCAACGTCGGCTGATTAAATTGGGCAGCAAAGATAGGAAGGATATCAGTCTGCCAAAACCCCATTTCTATTGATAAAAGGGACTGTTGTAAAGTTATCCAAAGAGATGCTTCCCCGCTCAAAAGTGTATTTTTTGTCGTAGAGGAAATCGTTATAAGTAAAGCTGACCCAGTATTCATTATGTATATCAAACAATTCTGTCTGAATTTGTTCGATTTTGTGGTAAGAGAGTGGATTTACATTTTCAATAAAATGCCGTAAGACAGAAGTCTTGATCTCTTCTCCATCTTTTTCTCCATATCCCCGGGAGCTTATCAGGACATTTTGGATCGGATCTCCTTTTAAATTGATCAAATAGACCTCCCACAAGGGTGCCTCCGGATCTGTAAGTTGAGGAATAATCGCTACAGCAATATTTTCTACTTCCCGAATAGGTATATCTGCTTTCATGGCATAAAGATACGGGATTTTCAGGGGAATGTTGGGCGGGCGCATACTCAAATGGAGGAAGTAAAACAGGCGCTGAATACGCTAAAAACAAAAATCCCCTAACCAAAAAAGTCAGGGGAATCCTTGGCAAAATAAGGAGTCTGTCAATCCGCCGCGCGAAGTGCTGTCGGTTGGCGAAAACTTCTAACAAATCCGTAATATCCCATATCACGCAGATAGGGAATCATTGTTCTTTTTACATAAGCAACTTCATCAGGTCGATACATGCCGGAAAGGACTTTAAAAAATCCATCTTCATACATCAGGAATACCCCATGGGCCGGTAAGGAAGCAATTTCTTCAAATTTCCGCATATCGGGATTTTCAAAGGCCCCCAATTGCAGGCTAAAGGAAAGGTCTTTGTATTTCTCCTGAGCCAGGTAGCTTGTATTTACTTCAATCTTCGCATCTCGAAACCCCAATTCCCAGGCTCTTGCCATCGCAGCTTCTGCGGTCAATTGCCCGATATAAGGTCCGATATATACCCGGCGGGTATCTGGAGATTGGGTTTGCGATGTGTATTTCGACTCATCCGCAATAGAAAAATAGCGGATGAAGCCGAGCTTCCGTAAGCGGTCAAACTGCTTGGTATCCGCCTGCTTATCAAACTCCCCAATGTACAGTTGATAAATGGTACTTTGATCTGAAAACCGGGAGGTTTGAGCGTGTACAGGGGAACCCAGGAGGAGTCCCCAAATCATGGCATTCCAAAAGATAAGGGTTTTCATATATTCTGTTGTGCGTTTGTTAGGATAACCGAAAAAGGATAAAATTATTGCTTCTCTGATCGATTCTGACAATCAGGGGGTTTCCTTTCAGTTTCCAAAAACCAACCAAAACCCTCCAAATCTTACCTATGAGACAACAATAAGCTCCATTGGGGCAAGCATGTAAGATTTATATCGATTCTTTGTCTAATTTGCACGCAGGTAGCATCCAGAATTTGTACTTTACTCCTTCTGGATGAATTCACACCTCCCCTGAGGCTTCTGTATCCTGAAAACAACACATTAGGTATCAGACAATGAAGCATGTATTTATTATTATCCTCCTTAGTATTTCCACTTCATATTGCATAGGACAGAATCAATATTTTGTCCCTTTCAATACAAATTACGACGTCCTCTATGAGCGTTTTATGAATGCTCGTCAGGTAAAACTGGAAAAAGATAATTATCGACGAGAGTTGGTGCTCAATCAATTCAATTCGGAGATTTCCTATCGGTTCCACGAAGACTCCATCTATCGAATAGAAGTCCAGAACATTTATCACAAAAAGAAAGACGGGCAGAAAGCCTACGAAGGGTGCAGGTCGTATTTCCAGAAAATCGGCGCAAAGGAAGCCGCATTTTTCGTAAAAGGCACCTCTCAGCACATCGTGGCAATCAAAGCCGGCACCAGCTACGAGCTGGTCTTCACTGAGCATGACAAGAATCAGGTTACAATCTCCTTAATTGCCAAGTGCGTACGTTTCACGCCCATTGACGAATTAAGCCAATATGACTTCCTGGCAGATATGTAGGTAAGAGAGGGGTCGGGAGTCAGGGGAAAGGGAAGAAGGAAGAAAAAAGAGAGAAGAGAGGAGAAGCGCAACAAGGCAGAGTCCCCCATTGCGTTGGCATAGCGAGCTGGCCATGGGGGACGGAATTCGGCACGAATTCAGGGGGAGAGAGAAGAAAATTCAAGCGCAAGTTCAAGGAGCAAATTCAAAAGCGTAACCCCCAAACGGTCGCTAAGGTCGGTCGTCGGCAGATAGAAGCTGAGGGTACACCCAGGATAATAACTGACCGGGCCGCTTCAGTATACCATATTCCCCTTTACCGATAGCAGCCAACTTGCTTAACCTCCGCCGGGAATGGCTGTCGTCCTTCCCAACGTAATAGATAGAAAGGCTAATCTGATGGTAGGATTTTTCTTCTACACGGGCGGGCATAGTACCTGATATTGGGAAGCCTCCATCGGTTATCATTAAAATTTGTTTGGATTCATTCGGCCTTTCTGCCGTCATAGCCTCCAAATAGGCGAGGTTCAACCCCTCAATGGGTTCACTATCTCCTCCACAGATGAGTTGATTGACAGCCTCGATCGCCTTTGCAGGTTCAGCAGCATTCGTTGCAGGTAACAAGAGTCGGGCATTCCCTGAAAAACTCACGACCGAGACTCTATCCTTACTGGGCATCGTTTCGACTAATTTGGAAAAAGCTGCTTTGAAGAGTCCCAGCTTTTCAGGCTGATTCATCGATCCTGAATTATCTACTAATACAATCAGGTGCTTTGGTGCCCGGACCGGTTCAGCTTCCTGTTCTTCGCCTCCCGACAGTCTTATCGGCATAAAAACAGGCTTAAACCATTTAAGGTCTACCATTTGAGGAGGAATATTGTCTGAAAGGCTGGCAGCATACACGTTCACATAATGCACCATGCCCGTTCCCTCCTCATATAAAAGGGGCCAAAATTGAATATTGTATTGGAACCACTCTTTTCCCTGATCTTGAAATGCCTGCGGGACAGTAGGGTTTTTGAGGCCGATATTTCCCCGCTCCAGCATAATCTTTGCGCGTGCGAGTAAATGGCTATACGCAGGATGACTGGGCTTTTGGGCTTCAGCTCCTTCGATTGCCACTTCTAAGTCTGTTAATTCCTCTCGGGACAACCTGCTGCTCCGGGAAGCTTGCAACACCGCTTTACTCGCTGAGATTACCTGATTCAAGGACCAGAGGCCCGACATGCCGGGAGTGGTGGATGCTAATCCACGATTTTGTCCGGAACCACCATTCAAATGGTCAAGTTCAAAATACAAGCGATCTTTGACTACCGCATAATCTTCAAATAGCACCGCCGTTTCCCGAAGGAGGGATTCAGCTTCCGAACACGTTGCAGAACCCTGATATGCCCGGGATTCGACATACGTCTCCAATTCTCCACAAACCCTTTGCAGGCGAGTCCATATAGTTTGAAGTTGCTGAAACTTCTGCATCGAATTCGCCTGACCGCCTTGCTGCAACTGTAGCTGAATTGTCTCAGCACTCGCATCAAAAAAGGCTTGCTCTTCCGCAGAAAAAGGATTGACAAAGGAGAGACCTCCCTTTTTAGCTTCCAGGGCAATTCGCCCCGGCTCATCTACTGGAAAGGTTTGTATATAGCGATTCATCTCCCGATTAAACCGGGACATTCTCTCATGGATGGTGGACATCCGGTCGATCTGCTGATTGACATAATCAGTATAAAGAATCAGCGGGGAAGCAGTCAATGGGGGTACCGGTACAGCTTGTACCCTTGTCAGACACAGTATCCCTAATACCCATACGCCGAATACGTAGAGAACCACTTTCATAGATAATATTTTTCCGTTCTAATTTTTCTAATCAGGCGAAAATTAGAATTATTTAGTTAGAAAATATTATGAGATATGGTTACAAAATAACCTGCGTATGATTGAGAACTTTTGTGTAGAATTTCAGAGCCAGGATTCAACAGTTTATTTATGCAGAATTAATTTCTCCCAGCAAATCCACCAGCCCAAAGGTTACCTGGTTCTTGGCCAAATCAGCTTCGCTTTTTGAGATAATCTGCATGCGGATCTGCTTTTTATTGTCCTTATACTTTCTTTCAAGAAGCAGCAATTGCCCATGCAGGTCCTCATCTATTTCTTTAAGATAGGGAGAAAGCATTTCAAATGCCTTTTCCAGGCGATCATTTGAAATGAGTTTTTTTACTTCTTCGATCAGGTTTCCCACATCAGATTCATTCAGATTCCAAAGTTGGGCTACATCATTCCGGCTAAAAATCTCCCAGGGTTGCGGATTTTGCTCCGTTGCTTCTTCCAGCTTTTCCCAGAATAAGCTTCTCGTTTCGCCACCAGTTTCAATTTTGATCTCTGCAACCGCTTCTTTGAAGCAGGTAGGTACATCGGCCCCACTCGCCAGGCTCGCATAAAATTTGGTGGCAAATTTCATGGCGGCCTCATCATTGATTGCCCGATTGGTAACGATCACATGCTCGATTCCGGAATCGCTGAGTTGCTTCGCTTGCTCAAGGGTAGAACATCCATTGAGGAAGGCAAACTTCAAGCCTTTTTGGGAGGCTAAGAAATCGGCAAATCCGCCCGCATCTATCTGAAATCCACCGGCCGAATCCAGCAATAAATTATCTCCATCTGCATGCCCCCCATAGTGAAATCCCTTGATCTCATCCCGGTGTTCGCGGAAGGCATTAGTGATTCGATCAACTGAGGCAGCAGGTACGGAAATTACTTCCGCAACGGAAGCATTGAGGGCTTGCAGGATCGCATCATGTTCTCGTGAAATATTGCGAAGGAAGGTCCCTTCTCTGTCATTGGCGAAGGCAAGGAGGAGGATGGGTGGTTTGGCCATGAAATAAGTCTGTGATATGCATTTGCAAAAATAATGCAATTGTAAATCAAAGTAGGCGAAATGAAGCATAAAATGAAAACAAAAATCTGGAGTTAGCCAACTTACCCCTGTTTTCCAGGAGCTTATTGCAGGCTTTTCCGGGATTCTTCCCATAATGAGGAAGAGAGTTGCCTCATTTACAAGGGCTGCAAAGCAGAAATTACAGCATGGGAGGGTTCCTTTTGCGAATTTGCTCCATCGCCATTATAGCCATCGCTGTAGCCAGGAGGGGATCATCTTCCTTATTTCGGGCACCGTCCGGATTGTAGTACGCACCGTTTGTCTGTTGCCATTTGCTGAGTTCCGTTTGCATGCATATTTGCCAATTTGTTGGCCCGCCTATTTGAGCATAGACTTCAGATCGCACCCACAAATGGTACAGGACCAAGGTCAGGTGCCACTGATCCGGATCGTTGGAATCCATTCCAGCGGGATACTCCAGGGAATCATGTGCATCCAGCCATTGTTGAGCCGCTACTACCCGGGCATCAGTCTTTTGCGCGCCAGTCGCCAGGAGTGCCAGCAGTCCATCGCAGGTAGCGGTG
Organism: uncultured Bacteroidia bacterium; assembly: GCA_964352745.1. Lineage (GTDB taxonomy): Bacteria > Bacteroidota > Bacteroidia > J057 > J057 > CAYGTH01. The sequence goes on along the minus strand of CAYGTH010000066.1, from coordinate 12,676 downwards.
GCATACGACCGGAAGTACGCAGCTGAGGAATCTGTTTCAGCTACTTCCTTGCCTTTATTCACGCCCCCAATCACCGGGCTGGAATAAAAGCCCCCATCAAAATGGCCTTTCCCTTGTCTCTCATTTCGCATATTGGGTTGGAGGCGGTTCTCTTCCGGCAATTTTTGCAGCAGGGCTAAAAAATGAGCTGCCTTTTGGAAGCGGATCATATCGATCTTTCCGACGCTCAAGGCCTCCAGGATTTTGCGGGTATGCGAAATATCAAGGTGCCCGGTATAGCCTGATGGAATTCCTTGTTCGCCAAACCCCCAACCTCCATATGCAGGATGTTCCGGGTCAATTCCACGAGACTCTACGTATTGCTGTTCGATCAAATAGGTTGTCATTTTTGAGATGAGAACAGAATCAGACGGAGCTCCATGCTGTACCAAAATTCGCAAGGCGTAAGCGGTTGCATAGTTGGGGTATTCCATCACATCCGGATCAGAACAGCCCACAATTCCCGCCTCACTGACATGACGTCGAATAAAAGCGAGGCCCGCCTCGACCTGACGAGCCTCGCGTGGATATATGTCTGTGGGTACCTGCAGGAGTGCATACAACACAAATGGGGTAACTGCCTCTCCCCCACGCAAGATACCATGCGTTTCGCTGTGCCAGCCCCCATCTTCGGATTGCTGACTCCACAAATACGCTACTGCTTGCTGCAGGGAATTTCCTGCTACCGGTTCGGAAGCAACTGAACGCCAACTACAAGCAGTCAGCAAGCAAGCGATTCCTGCACATACGATCAGACGGATATACATAATCGGGGCTTATTCTTTTTCCTCAGCTTGTAAGGTAGCGTCTTGCTCAGCTGTCAGGGTCAGGATCACAGCAGCGGTACAAAAAACAGGACTGGTGATACAATGATGTCCGGACCAGCTACCGTCCGGATTCTGGATTTTGGTGAGGCGGTTTTTCATCTTCTCATTCCATTCTGTCCAGTCTTCTCCTCCATTTCGGATCAGGGACTCACTGGTCATCATATAACTGAGAAATTCTTCGCCACCATTGTTTCCAAAACCAGATAACACCTGCTCATTTTGCATTTGAGCCTTGGTGGCTTCATATACCTGCACATCATCAAACATTTCCTCGGCTTCCTGATCTACTAATCCGATGTCTTTAAGGGTCTCGGCACTCACTTTCGCATCTTCTGCGATCTTCCCTTCTGCCTTTGCATCCCGCACCAGGCGTTGAGCTCGTTTGTATTTTTTGGAGGTTGCGCGATTACTGCTCGAAATCGAATAAAGGGAAATACCTGCAGAACTCTCAGTCTTTGCGGCTCCTGTAGCTACATCAATATTCCCTTTTTGGTAAGCGCGTGATTTTTCCAAAACGAGGCTATCTACTGCCATTCCAATGCCGCTGGCATCTTCCAGGGCATTATTGGCCATAGCAGATTGTAACACACCTGCCCAGGTTCCACCGCGGAAACTCCCATCAGCCTCCTGGGTATCCTCAATTTTGCGCAAACACTTACTTATAGCAGCCTCTGTACGGGGCTTTAGCGGACTGTTGTCGTTAATCTCCGGAAGGATACGGCTCAAAAACTGGACAGTCATTGACACGTCGATATTTTGTCCGAGCTTTCGCTGGGGCTGCGTACCCGTCAATTGAGTGATTCGGCTGTCATTTTCACTTGTACGCTCAACCGCAAGCAGCAAATATTCCAGCGCTTGTTGCAGGTTTTCCTGATGGGGACCTTGTTGCAAGGTATTCCCACTTCGCATCAGGGCCATCGCAGCAAAAGCAGTGGTAGCGGGATCGGTTTGGACAGCACTGGGGTCTCTTACCTCCTGCCGACTGTGCAATCCGGCTCCCCATCCACCTGTGGGAGTTTGTGCCTTTACCAACCAGGTAAGACCTTTTTGAACCGCTTCAGGCATAGGCAAAACAGGATCAGCAATCGATTCAACCAGAGGCTGAGTGTTCAGGTCAGAAGAGACTGGAATGACTGATGAATTCATGTCAGCAGTAGGAGCAGAACGCTTGATAAGGGGATTCCCACAAGCGACCCAAGAGACAACTATCAAACAAGCAAGCAATAAGGATAAGGGTTGATTTTTCATAGGGATATAGATTGGGTATGATATACGTGCAGCTGCGCAGCTATACCTAATGGATATCCACTTATGGGATTTTCCATAATCCTTATGAAAAAAAAGTAATTCTGTCCGCAGATCGGAGCCTGCTATTCAACCCCAACCCAAAGGGTCATCCCGAGGCTTTGCGAGGGACCTCATTTGAAATCACGATGTATTTCCCATTTTCCCCATCCAGAACGGTGAAAACCCGGAAGCTAAGAACCTACAATACATCTGTGAGGAAATGAGGCTCCTCTCCTCGCAGAGCCTCGGATTCGGGGTGACCATAGGAATGTCGAAGTCTTTGCTTAAACCCAACTACTTGTCAGCAGA
>CAYGTH010000066.1:0-10114 GCA_964352745.1 uncultured Bacteroidia bacterium | reverse complement strand
AGGCCTGCAGGCAACACAGCCTCCCCTACTCCCGGCTCGCTACTTTTTTACGAATAAGCTCCAGGGCAAAATGAAGTTGGGCATCCCTTTCGCTGATAAAATCTGCGACTTCAACCGGGACCAGATAATCAGGAGCCAGGCTTTCTTTTTGATAATTGTTATCAGTAGAATCAGACTGAATACGAATAGTGGATATTTTCCCTGAAATCCGGGAATTAGGCAATAGGAATCCCGCCGAATTACCGAAGGTTCCATTGGCAGTACCTCCACATGGCGTCCCAATGCTGACCCCAAGGCTATTCGCTTTAATGGCATGATGCACGAGACTGGAATTGGAGATTGACAATCCGTCAACCAGGAGATATACGTCTCCTTCAAATCGTTTTTCGGGCCTGATCGGTTCGATAGGTTCCCAAAACAAGGTATCTGAAGTCCCTACGGGATTTTCCCATCCAGCCAGAATTTCCTTGCCGATAGAACCGCGAAACAGAGACATTGTCAATCCGGGGAAAATAATTCCCTTTCTGATTTTATCTTTTAGCAAAGGACTGGATCGTACCACGCTGTGCGAGATATAGGGATAGGATTGGGTTGCAAATTGCGAAATCAATTGGGTACCCCGGTCGATATAGCCTCCTTTATTTCCCCTTAAATCAATGATCAAATGCTGTACTCCTGCTGCACGCAGGTTGTTGAAAGATTGTTTGATGAAGCGTTCGTATTTGGATCCGGAGCCCTCACTGAAAGAATGAATCGTCAGGATGGCAACCGCTTCGGCTCTCCGGACCTCCAGCTCGTAAGGGTTTTCTTTGGTTCTCCGGGCATTTCGACGGCGCTTCCGCTGAAGCTTCATTTCCGTCTTGGTACCAATCATCCGAACCCCCTTTAAGGTACCTGTCAGCGTATCGGTAGAACCCGGCGCGATATAGGAAATATCATTTTTACTTTGAACGGGAAAAAATAAGGGAAAGAGGGAAAAAAACTCTTCTTCCATTACCCGTTGCCGGGTATTGGATATCTCGCCATCGGTGTAGCTGTGGGCAAGTAATCGCGGCACAATCTGATTGGCGGTAATCCCATTAATGGCCAACACTTCGCTTCCTCTTGGCAGGAGAGAATCCTTGGTAGCTGATATCCATAGTTTTTCTTCCAGGTAACGTACCCGTAGCGGCAGGAAATACCCGCCATTCAGGGCATACGAATTATTGGAACCCGCTAAATACAAGCGAGAATGGATATCCCGAAGTTGAATAAATAAGGGATTGACGAGTTTATAGAATTCCGTAGGGGTCATTCCCTCCCGTACGGCATATCGAACGACCTCAAATTGTTCCTCTAATCTCTCAGGAGAAGTATAAGCATAGGGATCACTATGAGTATGGACCAATATGGAATACAAAGAATCCAGATCTTCATTCAATTGTTGGGCTGTCAGTACGGGCTCAATGATCCCCGACTGTGCGCTGACAAAACTTGCCCATCCCCATATACATACCCAAATAATTTTTTTAATTCCCATAACCCAATTCGTTCTCTCTTTCAACGTAAAAAGACTCCAAATGGTGTAATAAATTCCGCTGGTCAATTCCCACCCAGATTCGGTGCTCTTTATCCTCCGCAAAAGCAGCAGTAGCCGGAACGAAGATTCCTGCATGCCCTTGCTCATACAAGATCCAGGTTTCATTGAGCATACTTACCTGATCGTATCCTGCCCATAATCTCCCGGTCGTAGCGACAAATAAGCGCGTAAAAGTTTCGGTCTGTTTTAGGGGGGAATTAGCTGTGTGGAAAAGCGTCCAGACATTATTTACATAGCGCCCAAGCACCCCTCTTTTCTGTCCATTGGATAATGCCTCTTCTACGGAAACCCATACCGTACCCGATGCCCCGACAGCCAGGGCAAGAATATTATCGTCTGGTAAAGGTGTATTTTGCGAATGAAATACCGTAATGGAATTTCCGGACAACCCTATGAAGATCAGGGCAATGAGTTGTTGAATATGTAAGAAAAATGGTTCCAAGCTTTTGCTTTTGCAGGTTCAAGAAGCAAAAATGCAAGGGTTTTGCAAAAGCAATTTAACACGGAAGATTACCTGAAGGGGAAAAGGATTACCCACCGATCACAGGGCGCACTTTGAGAAAACTTACCTTCGTACAATCAGACAAGGTGATTGCCTGCTCCGAATCTGCGATGGTCTCTTCATTAATCATCAGGAAAAAATCCTGTTTCCTGAAGGCATCCATTGCGAGATAAAATTGTTTCTCAGGATCTAGCTTACAGGTAGAACATACCCGGTATCCATCAAACACACGTTCTGCTTTTTCGGGCTGAATCAGCAGTCCATGAAAATATTCAGATCGACGGTTGTTAAAGGCCTTAACCTCCTGAAAAACACGCTCGCGGATCAATTCACGGGCGGAAAGACAGGTTTCGGATAGGTTAATCTTGATTTGATTGAGAATGCTACCCGTAACGGTTTCGTCGTGGATGATTAGATTCATAGGGTATAGCTTTCCAAACAGCATAGGTAAATTCAGTTAAGTAAGGTTAAGCAAAGGGGAAAATATTCTGACGAAAAAGAAAAACGGCAACAGGAGGGAACCAAAATGACACCTTAAAATAACGGAGTTAAAAGCAATAATCATACTTATTCACTCCTGCTAAAGCGAGAAATTTCTTACACATTCTTTTTGGCAAAAAACAACTAAAAAGAGCTTAGTTATTTTGGGCTCCAAAAAAATTTCAATCTAACATCCAGACTCATTTGTTGATATTTTTTTCAACTTTTGAGTTTAATCTGAATTTGCCATTAGATATTAAGGTGTGGGGTAAATTTCTTTCTTCATATTCAATCTCCTGAAAAGCAGCCTCTTTTGGCCAAAACCCTTACTAATAATATTGAGTTAAATAGTTAAGCACCTAAAAAGATCAATGCGCGAATGGTCAATTTTTGTGATTTTCCAGTCGCTACAGCTTCCTGTACAAAAGTAATACCAAAAATAAAGAATCTGTCTTATTTGCGCTGGCGGAAAAAAGATTCATCTTATCTTTCTTAATGTTACATGCAACCTTTACCCCTAAAGCTGCATTATCCCAAATAGAAACCCGGTACTCTCTATTCGAAGGTTACAAATTCAGTCAACTACTTGGATCAACGCATACTCATACAGGCCTGTATCAAGCAAGACCGCATCGCGCAGAAAAATCTGTATGAGCAATATGCCTTACCCATGTTTCGGGTCTGTTTTCGCTATCTCCGCAGTAAAGAGGAGGCTGAGGATGTCTTGATAAAAGGATTTATGAAGGTATTCAAACATCTGAATCAGTTTGAAAACCGGGAAGGCAATAGCCTGGGTAAATGGATCCGAAAAATCATGGTCAATGAATGCCTGATGGTTTTACGCAAACAGCAACCCGTGATGGTAGATGAAACCGCTCTGTCTCATGTTGTAGCATATGAACGGGCAGACAGCCAACTGGAAGCCGAGGATCTGTATGAACTGATCCGAAATCTACCAACCGGCTACCGAACGGTATTTAATTTATATGTGATAGAAGGATACAGCCATAAAGAAATAGCGAATCAACTGGAGATCAGTGAAAGCACCTCCAAATCGCAACTGAGCCGCGCACGGATGATGATGCAAACTTTGATTCACAAACGAGATACGTATTATGTACGATAATCAACATACCTCAGACGAGTGGCTTCGAGGGAAAATCGAAAGCCTCAATGAGGTTTCCCCTCCAGTCCTCTGGGATCAGCAAGCTCCCTGGGAATCTCTGGAAGCGCAGTTGGAAACATCCAGTTCCCAAAAACCCATTTGGCTGTGGCCAGCAATCGGAGCCGCCGCTTGTTTCTGCCTGTTAGCAGGATGGTTATTTACCCGCTCGGGAGAGTATGCAGCAACAAACGATAGACAGATAGCAACGATCGAGGAAATGCTACCAATTAATCAGTCCCCACAGCAGGTAGCAGATACGAGTTGTTTGGAGTCCCCGACGCCTGCGCCCGTCGCTAGCCTTTTACCTAAACAGGAGTCTAGTCCCCTCCCCCGTACTAACCAAGCCATTGCAGTAAGTCCCAATCTACAACCTTCTTTTACTACTGACACCTTATCTCCAACAATCAGTCCGACACCCACTGACCCAAGCCCCATATATACTGCGATTCTACCTGACAGCAGCCAGCAAAATCCGCCCGAAGAAATAGCGACCTCAGAAGCTGTTGTGAAGTCTCGTACTCGGGCACCCGTGATACAATTTAAGGAATCCCCTTATTCACATACACTGGTAAACCTACATCCTTCCAACAGAAAAAAGATAAAAATCCGGCTGGGAAACTCCCGCCGACAGGAAAGACGGGTAGCTCAGGCACCAGCAGTAGCTGGCATGACTACCCGGCTTAACCCCTGATCTCTCTTACCTTAACATTTCATTATGAATCGCATGAAGCATTTTCCATTCATGGCTGGCATCGCCATGCTCACATTTTTCCTGATTACTCCCGCTATGCTAATGGGTCAATCGGATCAGTATCCAGACACAGTGCGCTATGATTTAGGCAATCGTATTCAACTGGTCCTTGCTCTCGAAGATGCAATGGACATTAAGGAAATAACAGGTCTTACAGATCTGAGTCAGCAGTTAAATAAAGATCTGTCCCAATTGGGCGATGACATCCTACAATCTCCCCAGCCCCTGATGGTTCATTACCGGTATGTCCCAGGAGCGGCCAGCAAACTTGTGATTAAACAACCCGCTACCTCCCGGCAGGCGTATAGCTTTTCCACTGAAACCAATGGTCCTCAAGTCAATAAAGCAGGTCCCGATACCCTTATGATCCATACAACAGGTAAGCATGATATTATCCTGATTGCGGATTATCTGGAAGACTTACAGGCCCTGGAAGAGATTAATATAGATCTCCTGCTTCGGGAAACGATGACGCAATCGGATCAAGCATCGGGGCAGGAATCACTCCATACCCGGTTTCGGGTCAATCGACTGTACACTGTATCAGATAATAAGATTGTAGGGCTTGCAGATGCATCAGAATCCCAGGCCTACGATCAACTGGTGTTACAAAGCAACCCGGGCATCGGCTTGCTCAGAAACCGCTGGGTACCGGAATGGAGCCTGGACCTGGGCATTCGGTTATTTGATAAACGCAGAAATCCTGTTACTCAATTGGGCTTACGGCTTTCTTCCCACTATTTCTTCGAGCGGAAGCCAGATAAGAAATACGATATGTATGTCAACCTCTTTGCGGATGCCTATTACCGGACTAACATCAACAGAAGAGGAGAAACCCCTTTCTGGCTGGGATTTTCGGCGGGTTATCTGATTCGGTCCAGTGGAGATTATTTTGGAGAAAACACCTTCCGTGGCGCCCTGATACTTGGGAATGGGCAGCGAAATGTGCAAGTCCAACCTGAATTCTATTTCACAGATAACTTCGAACAAATCTTTCCTGGCATCCGACTTTCCTTTGGCCTGTAATCGGGAACAGCCCTTATGCAAAAAGGCGCTTCCTTACGGAGGCGCCTTTTTTTATTTGGTTCTATGTACCTGTTCCTAGCGATCCAGCGTGTAGGAAATTTCCTGAGGAGACATACGGGATACAAAGGTCACTTTTGCGCCTTTGACCAATAGCTCAGAAGTGCTCAATTCGTTGAAAGTAGCGCGGTTGCTAAATTCATTGCGCACTTTACACACACTGTAGTTATTGAAAGTACCGCCATTTACTGCGTTTCCTCCAATCACAAATTCTGCGGCCATCAGGTTATTGGTAACGGAAGCCTCATAAGAAACATATCCATTTACATTGAAGTAAGCAGATAGATTGTTATTTACGACTCCGTAGTTTTCTACTTGTTCGGAGATGATCTCGCCATCGTTGGTGAGTTTACCACCTGCTGCTACGACGATCTTGCCAGTGCTGGTTTGCAGACCCGATCCAATGCTAACCCGCACAGTCCCGTGAATCTCCAGGTCATATCCTGTTAGGAAAGCTGTTCCTTCTATAAAGACAACTGCATTTCGGGGAATCACAGTGCCTGGGTAGGCAGGAGACCAGTTTGCAGGGTTCTCATATAGATTGTCTTCAGTGGAAGAGAAAACATATTCCTGCGCAACATCAGAAGTCTGGCCGAAGCTGAAGCTGATTGCAGCCACTAGAAAGAAAAGTGTAATAATCCCCTTCGAAAGAAGGTTTTGTATGGTAATCCTGGGAGCTTGATTGAGTTGGTATGGTGATTGATCTTGCATTAAACGCTGATTGATTAATTTCGATCTATACCCAAAAATACGGAATACAGGGAGGCAGAGTAGGTGATTTGGCCTGAACGATCGATTTTTGCGTTTCAACACATCGGTTTTTATACTGAATGGCAGGCACTTAGGATATATTTTTGGTGACATAATTCTCTTCTTGGATACTTTTAATACTGGGAAACGACTGAATTTTCACGCTTTTCCCAATGAGTTTTCGAGTCAATCCTATTTGGAGGAGGAAAGGCTTAACTCATTTTCAGGTTGCTACAGGATAAATATGCAGCATACGTCGTTTTCCCTTCAATTGAAGGTATTGCGCATCTTGTTGAGAATCAAAGGAGTACCCTTGTGGGGTTCTGGCGTCGAGGTCTGTAAGGTTTATTATGGGAAAAGAAACCTGACACATATAACGCCAATTTCTACAGGATATGATATTTTTCGAGCCTGGAATCTATATTTTTCTCGAAAAAATATTTTATCTATAAATAAGCCTACGGGAGTAAAAAGGGAAAAGTTGCGAATAAGGCATCAATCAGGGCCTTATTCGCAACTTTACGTATCACTTTCAGTAGAAGTACGGATCGTTTATTTAATCGCGATCAACTCAATAGCAAATATGAGGGTTTCATTCGGGCCAATCTTAGCACCGGCTCCCCGCTCTCCATATCCCAGATCGGAAGGGACATATAAGTTATACTTAGCCCCTACATTCATGAGCTGAAGGCCTTCGGTCCATCCCTGGATTACCTGATTGAGTTTCAGATCAATAGGCTCCCCCCGCTGATAAGAACTGTCAAAGATTTGCTCATCCATTAGTTTCCCTTCATAATGAACCGTTACGGTATTATTTACACCAGGCTTGGGTCCGGTTCCTTCTCTGATCACTTCATATTGTAATCCACTGGGCAGAGTAACGACCCCTTCACGGGCGCCATTCTGCTCCAGAAACAGGCGAGCTTCCTCTTTGGCAATAGCAGCTTTTTCTTCCATCTCCTTTTGCTTTTTTTCCTGGATCATTCGCTGAAAGTCCTGCAAAAGGCGGGCGCGGGTCTTTTCGTCAAGTAATTCCGGCTGGGGTTCCTCGCCTTCCACCTTTGGCGCACTAGCAGCTTTCATCCCTTCATAAATCTGTTCGATATTCACATCCAGACCGGTTCCTTTCAGGTTGGAGCCTACGTCCATTCCCAGCGCATAAGAGATACTATCCGTTTGCGTAGCGAGGACTTCAACTTCGCCCTTTTTCTTTTTCTTCTTTTTCTTGGGATTATTCTGTGCGGATACAGCAGTACCCAGGCAAAGCAAGCAGCAAATCAGAAACGTAGGAGACCAAATATTTTTCATCGACATAGGTTAGTTGAATTTATCAATATTAGGATAACGAAGAATCGGGCAGTTCATTGGCCGCGCAATTTGGGGATTTTCATTGAATATGCCAATCCTCATTTATCCAAAAATTCCAGTAATGCATTTTTGACGATATGGGGCTGATCGTGAGGGATTCGATGCTTTTGGTTGGGGACCAAGATGAGCTCCGTCTTTGCTGCTGTCAATTTCCGAATGGCAAAATGTGCATTTTCAGGCTCAACCAATTTATCATCGAGGCCTTGAATAACTGTCGTAGGCACCTCCACCTTTCCCCAATACGGAAGCATGCGAGTGAGTTGGGCTACATGAGAGAGTTTTTCTTTGTTGGTCACCCGCACGGCACGAGGCAGCATCCAGCGAATAAAAAAACAATTGCCGGGATAAGAAACCCAATATATTTTTTCATGCTCCGGATCCAATGCGCCCGAAACGAGTACCATCCCATCTGCCAAATCTGCATGATCCATCATTGCCCGAACCGCAATAGGCCCGCCAAAAGAATAGCCCACCAGGTAAGTCGGCTGTTCATTGGAATACCGCTCAATCAAGGGACGAATCAGGGCTGCCTGCTTTTCAATTGAGATTTCTGCTTTTCCAAAATCCGATTCTCCATAGCCCGCCCGATCTACCGAAACCATCCGTGCCCGACTCGCCAGGGTACTGTCGGTCAAGAGTTTCAGGAACACACTCCGGGATCCTGGCGCACCGTGGATGAAAACGATCAGCGGCAAACTATCCGCCTCGGGATTGACGGCGAGGTAGTGCATGTTCCGATCCTGTTCCACATACTCGGCCAAAACAGGTTGATGCTCGGCCCCTTCAAATGCCTCATAAATCTCTTTCTCCGTCAATCGAAACTGAAAACAGCCGGTGAGAAAAAGGCATCCACATAAGAGAAATCCTAACCAAATATGGGTTACATAGAATCGGAAAGAGGTATGAGATTTCCCCCGATTACTTTGTATTTGGGGCCCCGAATTCTGAGCCATGCCCAAAAGACGGCCTTTCTCTCCCTCACATTGCAAGGGAAAGGCCCCCTTTACCCCCGTTCCGTCACACTGAGCGGAGTCGAAGTGCAAAGGAAATACCAGTAACTCTTTCATATCTACTTTTTACACCAATAAACTCGCAATCGACAGCACCATAATCAGGTACATGATCCAGGGGATTTTATTGAATTTGAATAGTATGATTTTCAGAAATACCCAGGAGATGAAACCGAAAGCCATCCCCATAGAGATCGAGAATGTCAGGGGCATTACAATCAGGGTCAAAATAGCAGGAATTGATTCTTCGTAATGAGAAAAATCAATATTTGCCACTTCTTTCACCATGAAAATCCCAACAATTACCAGTGCTGGGGCTGTAGCATAAATGGGGACCACTTCGATCAGGGGAATCAGCAGTAAGCCCAATAAGAACATGAGGCCGGTAATGACAGAGGTGAGGCCCGTTCTGCCGCCTGCTGCAATTCCGGTAGCAGATTCGATATAGCTGGTGGTAGGCGAGGTACCTAATACACCGCTCAGCATTGTTGCCACGGCATCTACGCCCAGCATATAAGAGAGTCGTTCGACGGTGCCTTTCTTTTTGACCAATCCTGCTTGCTTCGAGCAGGCAATTACAGTCCCGAGCGTATCGAACAAATCGACATATAACAAGGCAAACAATGGCGCCAGCAGGGCCAGTTTAAAGGCCCCAGGAATATCGAGCTGAAATGCGACAGGCGACAAATCAATAGCACGGGGTGCGAGGGATTCAGGTAAGCTTTCCAGCCCCAACAAAAAGGACAACAGGGTTGCTGCAACGATTCCTATCAAAATCGCTCCCCTTACTTTTCGGATAATCAGATACACACTCAGGAAAAACCCTCCGATCGCCACCAATACCTGCGGAGTAAAGGCTCCTGTCGTTACATAAGTTACCGGATGGCTAGCAACCACGCCCATATTTTTCAGGCCAATAAACAGCAGAAACAATCCAATCCCCGCCGAAATAGAAGTCATAAGTGAAGCGGGAATACTTTTGACAATCTGTTCCCTAAATCCCCCCAAACTCAGCAACAAAAACAAAACTCCCGCCAAAAAGACCATCCCCAAAGCCGTTTGCCAGGGAATTCCTTCTGTAATCACGAGGGTATAGGTAAAAAAGGCATTGAGCCCCATACCCGGTGCCATCGCAATTGGCACATTGGGGATCATGCCCATCATAATACTGGAAATCGCCGCGACAATACACGTAATGGCTATCAGGGCGGGCTTGTCCATTCCCGCCTCTGCCAGGATCGAGGGATTGACCACAATGATATAGGCCATCGTCAAAAAGGTCGTCAATCCAGCAATCACCTCCGTCCGGATGTCTGTATTGCGTTGACGAAGCTGAAAGTATTTTTCTATCATATTGGCAAGGGTTATGATTTATGATTTGGGAGTTACGATTTACGAGTTGGGAATTATGATTTGGGAGTTACGA
>CAYGTH010000065.1:0-22282 GCA_964352745.1 uncultured Bacteroidia bacterium | reverse complement strand
TGGAAACTCATTTTTCCCGACACGCGCAATATGCCCGATTCCGCAGTTGAGTTATTCGATGTATTTACCGATCCACATGAGCAGGTCAATCTCGCCGCCGAGCATCCAGAAATCGTAACCGACCTTCAGCAGCAGATAGATGCCTGGTGGAAGCCGGCGCATTTGGAGTGAGCGGGGGAAGGAGGAGAGAAAAGAAGGAAGAAGAAAGAGCGAAGATGACGATTTTTGCCCGGTTTTAAGCTGAAATTATTCATTAACAAAAATAGCGCAGGAAGGAAAAAGAGATACCAGCCTTCTGGATGGATTGGCATCAGTTTATCTACCAATTATTTTCAAAGACATTCAAGAATATGTATCTTCGTAATAGAAACCAGCGAAAAACTTAAGGATGATTGATCAAAAAATCGCACTTCAACTCCATGAAAAATCCTCTTTGGGGGAACAACTTAGTGCTTCTGAAGAGGCATTATTGTTAGCATGGTATGCTGAGCAGGATTCGGAAGAAACCTTTTCTACCCCTGCATCTCACTTAGCAGCTTCTCCTGATTTCCTCCAGCAAAAAATTGAGGCTGCGCTCAAACAGTTAGTTGAATTGTCTAATCAGATTCAACAAGTATTTGAGCATAATGAACAGCTTCGTACAGAAAACATAGGGCTTCAATACCAAATCGCTCAACAAACTGGCCGTAAGTCAGCATGAGTATCTCTCCAGACGTTCGGAAGGGAGTGCGTCTCCGTGCTAACTCATCCTGTGAATTCTGTGGCGTATCAGAACAGGATTCTGGAGGACAATTGACTATTGACCATTTCCAACCTCTCTCAAAAGGAGGTAACGATCATCCTCAAAATCTAATTTATTGCTGTAGTCGCTGCAACTTATATAACCATGACTATTTCCCCAAGGACTCAGACGCCCCCATGCTTTCGAATCCACGGAAATCTGAGTTCGCAATTCACTTTATGACGCTGGAGGATGGCAAACTAGATGCGCTCGATGGAATCGAAAAGTTTACGATAAAACGCCTACGATTAAATCGTCCGCCGCTTATTGCTTGGCGGATTCAAAGAAATCTAGCAATAGAAACCCAACGATTATTGACACGGTACCAGGAGTTATTATCGCTACAAACTCAACTTAGTCAACAACTTGCTACGCTAGCAGAAGAACAGAATCGTTTGCTTATCTCTCAGCAAGAACTGCTTAAAAAGTTAATTAGAAAGAGGTCAGGAATGAGGAGTCAGGGGTCAGAAGATAAAACATCCTGACACCTCTCCCCTATCCCCTGACTCCTGGATTGCCCTACCCCAATTTGATGCGCTTGCCCCCTTTAGCGATGGACTTGTAAATCGCCTCAATGATCTTCATGTCGCGCAGGCCTTCTTCGCCGGTAGCGCTGTGAGGCGTGCCTTCGATAATGCTGCGGGCCATAGCTTCCATCTGCAAAGCCTGATGATTGGTATGCGCTATGTTCATCGGGCCTTTATGGGTTTTGCCGATAATAGGGCCATAACTGAAGGCAGGGCTGAGATTCGTCCAGCCTTTTTCTGCACCTATATGTAGCTCTTCAATTCGATAGCCGTAGCTGGTGGTGCAGTTGGCGGCTATGCCATTGGGGAATTCCATCTGCCAGGAAATGGTTTCATCGACTTCGGCAAATTTTACCGGATCATTTTTAAACTCCTGTCCCCGCACAGCGATGGGCTCCAACCCGGTTGCGTAGCGCGTGCCCTGAATGCAGTAAATGCCTACATCCATCATAGCACCGCCCCCTGCGAGGGCTTTTTTAAGTCGCCACTGGTTGGGATTTCCTGCGCGGAATCCAAAATTCGCATTGACAAAAATGATCTCGCCATGCGTCTTATCCCGGGTCATGCGCATCACTTCCTGCGTATGCGGCTCAAAATGCATACGGTAGCCGATAGAAAGGGTAACTCCAGCAGTATTAGCCGCTGCAATCATGGCTTCGGCTTCTTTCACACTGACCGACATCGGCTTTTCGCAGATAATGTGTTTCCCTGCCTGCGCTGCCCGGATCGTGTATTCGGCATGCATGGAATTGGGTAAAACCACATAAACCACATCGATATCGGGGTTATTGGCGATCTCGTCGAAGTTCTCATAATTGTAAATACAATTGTCCGGCAAATTATGCTTGGCTTTCCATTCTTCTGCCTTGGCAGGTGTCCCGGTTACGATGCCCGCGAGGCGGCAATTAGGCGCTTCAAGGATACCGGGCAGAAGGTGGTTTTTAGCATAATTCCCCAAGCCAACCAAAGCGATACCGAGTTGTTCTGTTTGACTGCTGCCAAACATCATCGGCAGGCCTGCACCGGCAATTGAGGCAGCTCCCAGGCCATAAGCGGTTTTTCGGAGGAAAGAGCGGCGGGAGAGAGTTGGAAATTGGAAAGGCTTGTTCATGCTACTATTAGGTTGTAGGAGGTAATCGAATAGGAAATATCAGGGGCGCCGCATGCCCGGAGGAGAAAGGCCCGCATTGGCATCATCCAGGACCAGGACCCAATCATTGTTGGGGCCACTGCTGGGGGGCCAGTATTGTCCCAGTGAATCACGGGTTTCCCATCCCTTGCCGGTTCGGGGATCAAACCACCAGGCTTTCAGCGGTTTTGTCCAGCTGGTAGTATCAATTTCAATAGGCGTGCCAACCGGGGTATAAATCAAGGCAAAACTATCATCGGATGCCTTGGCTGCCAGAATGCGGCTGGCCCCAGAAGTTGTATCGCCCACAAGCAGTTCATCTTCTGGTTCCAGGCGATACCAGGGCCGTATGGCGAGGAGTTGCTTCATATAGCCCATCTGGTAGGAAGCCGGATGGTCGAGTGCCTGTTGCCAGGGCGTACGTGCGGAAGAAATCGGATCGCGGCCCGGCGCCCACATTTGCCAAATATTATGATCGCCATAGGTATGCCCACAAGAACCTGATAAGGCTCCCCACCAGGCGGCTTGCCGTACATCCCACTGATCATACCAGCCATTCTCAGGCTTCCAGTTGATGGGATGATCTTCATATCGGGGCTCTCCATCCAGCGTAGGCTTCACAGGGCTCAACAGGAAATTTTTCCAGTTCCATTCATAATTGGCTTTATGCTGGCTGCCGTGTCCCGACTGAAACATATTAAAAGCCAGCCATTTATCTTCATGGAACCATTCCGCAGAATTGTGATCGCCCTGTGGATGATAGGTAATCAATTGTCGCCCCTCAGTAGCCGTCTGAATCCCTGCTGCCATCGCCCGGATAATCTCCAGATCTTCTGTTTCTTCGGGGTTTCTATCTCCACCCAGTATCCAAATGATGGGTTTGTCCCGATACCGGTTGCCCAGCCAGGCCCCATATACCGCGGCATTTTCCGGGGTAAAAACCTCCGGCCCTACGCCCCATTTCAGATTGAATTTATCGCCCCAGGTCGGTAGCATACCCACATACATCCCCAACATTTCCGCTTGGTTGACAATATAATCAACATGCTCAAAGTAAGCTTCATTTGGATGCAAGGGGTCGTCGCCTTCCAGGGGAAGGTGGCCGTATGCATTGGGGGTATGTAAACCATCTAATTCGGCAAGCACTACAGCCTGTATTACAGTAAAGCCCTTGGCTGCCCGATCGTGTAAATACCGGTCTGCTTCCTCGCGATTGAGTCGATGAAATAACTCCCATGCGGTATCACCGAGGTAGAAAAAAGGCGTACCGTCCATCCGCTCCAAATAGCGGCCATTCTCACTTACCCGTAAGCCTGTCGTTCCAACCTGACGATTGGCAGGGATGGTACAGCCCAGTAAGCAAACCATCAGCAAGCCCGTCATTAGCATTCGATCCTTCATATTACTAAGCTAATGAAAATCCCCAAAAAGGCGAAGGGGACTCGTAGTGGAATCCAACTAAAACAGCCGAAATCCAACTCTCCTACCCGATCGGCATACCCATTCAGTAATACCGGCCAATCATCGGGTGATCCACTATCACTCGTTTTACTTCTAATGGATCAATTGTCTCTTGCTTGGCATAAACCTTTTTGCCACCCGGTTCGATCAGCATCGTATAAGGCAATGCGCCGTTCCAATCCGGGTCAACGGCTTCGATCATTTCGTAAATATCTTTTCCGGAAAAGCGATAATTCGAGACTGCAGAGGCTGACTTGGTAAGGAACTTCAAGGCAGGCTCATGGCTTTCGGCCTTATCTGCGCTGATGGAAACAAATTCAAAATCACGGCCTTTAAACATGCGGTGGATCTCGATAAATTCCGGATATTCGATCCGACAAGGTCCGCACCAGGTCGCCCAAATATTGACAAGCCGGAGTTTGTCTGAATCGTTTTGTAACAAAGCCTGAATTCCAGCAGCATCTATCTCTTCGAGCGTAACTGGCAATTCTGACCACTCTTTGTCTAGCTTGGTTTTATATTCCGTTTTCCAGGCCCACTTTGTAGAGCAGCCAAAGGTTTTGGTTGTAGGATTGGCGACGGCTTCCCCTGCCAGCAGGTTATCTATCGCGGCCCGAATATCTTCTGAATTTGCGGTACCGGGTTTTTCGGAATCATCAAGGCGCCCCACATAGCGGAGAATGCGTGATTCATCCAGCACAAAAGCATGCGGCGTGGCAACCGGCCCATACTGTAAGGAAGCTGCGTGATCGTCCCCATCGTAGAGGTAGGGAAAATTGTATTCCATCTCCTCGGCCCGGAGTTGCATGTCTTCATAGGTATCGCCCAGGTCGCTGTATCCCAATTCTTCAAACAGCAGCCCCAAAGGGCTATTCGGGGAAATCGCAATGACCTGTACGCCTTTGTCTTCATAGTCCTCTACCAATTGCATCATCCGCTCTTCATAGGCCTGGGCCGTCGGACAATGGTTGCAGGTAAAAATCAAGGCCAGCACTTTCGACTCCGCAAAATCCTCCAATCGATAGATTTTCCCATCGACCCCTGCCAGGGCAAAATCAGGGGCTTTTTGCCCCACTTCGAGTGTTGCAACTTCCTGCTTCGGTACTGGCTGTGGATTAGCAACAAATTGGGCGACACTGCCAGTTTCCGTTTCTTCCGCTGCTCCTTTTTCAGCAGGAGAACCACAAGCAAATATCAGCACAGCCAGGATCAGGCTGGCCCATACGAGTATTGTGGAATTAGATTTATTAGGGGTAGGTATCATCATGGTTATTTTTTTCTGCAAAAATTATCTTACCGTAATATGAAAGGATTGGCGAGGTGCCGACTCATCAAGGGGATTTACCTGGGCTGGGTTTCTGGTTAATAGCTCGTTAGTATTCAGGGATTTTAAGGATAATAAATATGAGAATATATATCCTCTCTTCATCCTGCCCTGTCCTGAGCAGGATGGAAATGGATGATAGTAAGGAATTCTGTTTTATTTTTGTAGCATAAGGCATTAATACCCTATTTGACCACTTGTCAGCAACTATTCAGAATTATGCCTAGAAAGGCCCCACTTGGATCACTCCCTTCGACTACGATCGACTGTACGATATTTGGCTTTGATGATTTCAAGCTAAAAGTCCTGCTGGTTAAGCGTAATATCGAGCCAAGCAGGGGTTCCTGGCAGTTGCCGGGAGGCTGGATAGAAGCACATGAAGCGCTGGATACTGCTGCTCAGCGGATTTTGGAAGAAGCAACCGGTGTTCCTGATATTTATATGGACCAATTGGGTGCATTCGGTGCAGTAGACCGCTACCCGGATTCCCGAATTATCACCATCGGTTATACGGCTCTGATTAATCCTGAAAAATATATCCTCAAACATGGACTGGAGACCAGCGATGTACGTTGGTTTGATTCCAAGCATATGCCGGAGTTGGCATTTGACCATGCCCATATCGCATCAGAAGCGCTTGAATCCCTCAAAAAGAAGTTTCGGGATGAGCCTATCAGCTTTGAATTACTCCCCTCAAAATTTACCCTTCCTGAAATACAGAGTTTGTATGAATCGGTCTTGGGAGAATCGATGGATCGCCGAAACTTCCGCAAGAAAATGCTGAGCATGGAGATTCTTGAAAAGCTGGACGAAACCCAACGCGGCGGAGCACATCGCGCGCCAAGACTCTACCGCTTTGATCACAAACGATATCAAAAAAGAAGGGAAGAAGGCTTTGTATTTGAATTTTAATCCGCAGCATCGGGCTTAATAATCACCGCCCAGTGCCCTTCGTCTTTACATTTCAAATTGACCCTATCGCGTTCCTCCATCCGGATAGGCGCCTCCCATTCAGCAGTGAGGATATTCATCCACCGTAGGCTTATGGGCCCCTTTACAGCAGAAACATCCAGCTGTACCGCTCCTCCAGCCGGGAAATACACGAAGTAATCAGTTCCCGGATTCGCCCTGCAATAGGCCTCATTTTCCGATCTCTCTGCCAATAATTCATTTTGCGGAGTCCCCGAAAAGAATGCGGTTTCTCCCGTCAAGGTCCGCATACTTTGAATTACGGCCTGGGCAGTTTCGTTCAGTCCCTGTCCGGAGGTAGGCCGGTGAAATCGTGCGCTCGCTGCCCCAAATAACACACTGCGGCAAAAAGACTCGATTGCATCCTGCGTTGTTTTATGCCGCCCCCCATCATTGCCGTAAATTTTGACATTATTGAGGGGGCGAAGTGCATCTATCTTGCGCAATCGCTCGATCTGCGCCAATCCATTATTCCAGTGATTCTCTCCGGTCTGGTGGTTGTTTTGAGAAATATCTACGAAGGTATATGTCTCCGGATGATCGAAGGTCTCCCGATGAAAGGCATGCGCAAGGTCCCAGGGATCCCACATTTCTGTAGTCTGTATGGCTTTGCCCTCCTCTGCCGCTACTTTCCGAATGTAGGTGGCCCAAAACCGGCCCCAATCCGCATTCACAGAAGTCTCATTATCCATACAGTAGAGGACATGATCATACTTCAGGGAATGTGAAAGCAGTTTATCGACAAAGCGCTGCTGATGCCCCAGAACAATTGCATTGGCAATTTGAGCCGGGACAGACCGAAAAAAGTCATTCTCCGCATAGGTAGGATGGGTCGCTACCTGAGTAGGGAGCGCACTTCGTTCAACTGAGTAGTTTTCATTATTGAGAGGGTTGAAGGGGTTATTGTCCCAATTCTCCCGGTAAAAATCAAAGGTGGCCCAGACCTCGATTTGCACGATGATATTTCGGCGAGCAGTTTCAGCCAATAGTTTTTCAAACCGATTCCAATACGCCTCATTCCATTCATTCAGGTTATATTTTCCATTCTCCTGCATCCGGAAAGCCCAGACATTTCCACTATCCCGGGAAGACATGGTATTGCGAACATAATTCCCCCCCACAGCAGCGAGCAGGTCCAGTTGTTCCGTCAATGCTTCCACCTGAAAGAGGTTATCTTCTATCGACCCGCCCAGCAGAAGGGTTGGCTCCCCCTGAAATGTCCAGTATTGCGGGTAGGCATCTGAAGGTTTAATGCCAGTATTTTCAAGGTCTGGAGAAGCCGATGCCTGATCAGAGGTAGTTGGCTTACACCCCCAAGTTCCTAACAAGCACATCAGAAATAGTAGGGGGAGAAAATCGGAACGAAAATTCATTTTGGGTAGAATTACAAGATGGCCCAGGCAATATACAAAAATGCCGCGGGGGATCAGTGAAGCATGTTCTGCTTCCCAATCCCCCGCCAGCTACTACTAACTATAAGTTCTTTAATTCTATTTATGGATCAAATCCCTATTCCAGTTTGAATGTTTGCAAGCTCGTGTTTTCCAATGAGGAAACCATCCTGCCCCACCCTAGGGTGTCCTGCCCTGTGCTGCTATTCGGGTACATATTCAAAGTCTGCCTGCAAGTCTCCTACCCTCAGGGTAAACTGACCAGTTTCCAACAGGCGCTCACCCATTTCATTCGGAAAACTCAGGTGCTCCATGGGATCAATCGCAAACGTAAGGGTGCAGGACTCCCCTGGTGCCAGTTCAACTTTTTCAAACCGCTTGAGTAGCTTGACAGGTCGGGTAATGCTGGCAATTTCATCTGTCAGGAACCACAGCACACTTTCCTTGCCGGTTTTGTCTCCTGTATTTTGAAGCATTACCGAAGCCACAAATGGCGCAATTTCACTGATCTCAAGATGGCTGTAGGTAAACTGAGTGTAGGAAAGCCCATGCCCGAAAGGTGCCAGGTGGGTCTCCGTATCCGTCAGTTCGAGGTAGTGATTCAGGTCCATGAGTTTATGCGTATAGGGGAAATAGTGGCCCGCCCATGCAGGATAGGAAAAGGGCAGTTTCCCGCTGGGGTTAAAATTTCCGGCAATGAGATTCGCAATCGCCAGCCCCCCTTCAAAGCCTGGTAGTCCAGCCCAGATTACGGCACTGCAGCCTTCGTACACACTTGTGATCAGGCGAGGCCGCCCTGCAATCACGACCAGGACTACCGGCTTCCCAGTGGCCTGAGCAGCGCGTACGAGGTCAAGTTGATCTTCCTCCAGGGTGAGATCCCGGATATTTCCGGAGCCTTCCGAATAGGGCTCCTCCCCTACTGCCACAATGAGCACATCAGCTTCCTTTGCTGCGTCTCCTATTTCCACCGGCTCAGCCCACCTCACTTCAGCCCCTTCAAACGTTTCGGCAAGGGCGGTATATACGGTATGCATATCTTCTGGAAAAATCTCATCAGTAGAGGGAATCCAGCGCAGGGTCCAGCCCCCGGACAGGGCACGTTTCATATTTCCGGTTTTTCCGGTTACGACCAATCGGAGCTTATTCGCTACAGGAATCGGGAGCAGACCTTCATTTTTCAAGAGCACCAAAGATTCCTGAGCAGCTTTCAAAGCAGCGGCCCTGTGTGCTGGCCTTTTGATCCGGTCGAAGCGATCATTTCGGGGGAAAGGGTTCTCAAACAGGCCCAATTCACATTTCAAGCGTAGAATCCGAGATACGGACAAATCGATCCGCTCCATTGGAATTCTTCCTTCCTCAACCAAGTCCCGAAGATGGAAAACAAAATCAGTCGTAAAAGGCGTCATCGACATATCGATGCCAGCCATAATGGCCAGGTAGGTTGCTTCCTTTTCAGAGGCGACTACTTTATGAACTGTGTGCAGGCGAATCACATCTTCCCAGTCCGTAACAGCGACTCCTGTGAACCCTAGCTGGTTCCGCAATATCTCTGTCAGCAAACGATAAGAAGCGTGAACCGGTACCCCATTGATTTCTCCACCATTGATCATAAAAGTCTTTACCCCTGCCTTGACAGCCGCATCAAAGGAAGGCATGAAGAATTCCTGTAAGGTCTGATCCGACAACTCTGCCGGACTCCTGTCCCAACCGGAGCGGGGATCTGAATA
The DNA here is from genome assembly GCA_964352745.1 of uncultured Bacteroidia bacterium. Taxonomy (GTDB): domain Bacteria; phylum Bacteroidota; class Bacteroidia; order J057; family J057; genus CAYGTH01. The sequence goes on along the minus strand of CAYGTH010000065.1, from coordinate 12,970 downwards.
CCCAATAAAGTGTTTGGCACAAGCCGCTTGCTTATACGGCGCGATATCAGGATTATTCTCCAATGCCATAATGAAAGCCCGGCCCATTTCTGTACACAATAGCGGATCTTCTCCATAGGTTTCATAGAACCGGGGGAAATAGGGATTGCGCCCGATGTCCAATACCGGCGCAAAAATCCAGTGGTGCCCCAGGTCAGCTGACTCGATCCCCAGAATACGGGCTTCTGATGACGAAAAAGCCGTATCAAAGGTCGCCCCTAAGTTCATTCTATGGGGAAAAATCGTACTATTCTCAACATAACTCGCGCCATGCATGTGATCGATGCCATAGATCAGGGGAATTCCCAGTCGGCTATGTTCCAGATTGACTTCCTGAATCGTGCGGGAATATTCATACCATTCCGCTGGAGAAACAGCGATTCCATTCAGGAAAGAGCCCACTTTATAGTCTCGTACAAAAGTTACTACATTTTCAGGTTCCAATGAAAAATCATCACCAGGGCTCCCGTCACTATTCAAAATCATCTCCTCCAGCAATACGGAATGGGTGATTTGGGTCATCTGGCCTACCTTCTCTTCCAGAGTCATCCGGGCAAGTAGATCTGTAATTCGGGATTCCCACACCTTGTTATCTGTCCGCTCTTCCTGCATCCTACTGGCTGTCTCTGCAAGGATCTGACTGATATGTGTGTAACGGTTCATATAGATGCTTTCATGATCGTAAACAGGTAAAGTCGTTCAATTTGAATATTGTCGCAGAAGGCATCGTCCTGCACCTGTGGGTATTTACCCTGATGGAATTTTGATAATTTTTTACCTACTTGTTATCTATGAAACAGTCTCGCAGTCTCTCCTCCCTATTTGCGGGTTTGGCTATCCTCACAAGTATTGTTGCTTGTCAGCCCCCCCAACCCCACGCACAAGAAGCCGATCAGGTGATCTTACAAGAAATGGAACAAGCCTTGTCCCGGGATTTACTGGACCATTGGTTTCCCGCTATTGTCGATGCAGATTCAGGTGGCTACTATTCCAACTTGAGCCATGATTGGCAACTCCTGCCGCAGCAGGAAAAAATGATTGTTACCCAGGCCCGGCACATGTGGACGTCAGCCAAAGCGGCCGCCTTTTTTCCGGAGGTTTCACACTACCGAACGGCAAGCGATCATGGCTTACCCTTCCTCCAACATGCCATGTGGGACAGCGTACATGGGGGTTTTTATACGCTGGTTAATCGGTCAGGCCACTTACCAGAAATTGAGTTCCGGGGGGAGAAAACAGCCTATGGCAATGCGTTTGGCATTTATGGGCTTGCGGCACATCATGCCTTGACCGGCTCACCTGAATCTCTCGAATTGGCACAAAAAACCTTTCAGTGGCTTGAAACCCACGCCTACGACCCGGTCCATAAAGGCTACTTCCAGGACCTGAGTCGGGAAGGTCAGGTTTTTGGCAGAGATCTCAAAGCCTCCCCAAGCGCCTCCATCACCAAACGGCTCGGACTCAAAGATCAAAACAGTTCCATCCACTTGCTGGAGGCATTTACTGAGTTATATCAAGTGTGGCCAGATAGCGTACTGGGCGAACGCCTCGGCGAAATGCTCTACCTGATCCGGGAGGTCATCACTCAGGAACCCGGTTATTTACAGCTATTTCTCTCAGCAGAATGGGAACCCTTTAGTTTTAAGGATTCGACCGAAGAAGTCCGGAAACAATACTATGGCTATGACCATGTTTCCTTTGGTCACGACGTAGAAACAGCCTTTTTGATGCTGGAAGCCTCGGAGGTTTTGGATAAAAAAGACTATGACAGAACCCTTGAAATCGGCAAACGTATGGTCGATCATTCCCTGGCCTACGGCTTTGATCATGAAAAGGGAGGCTTCCTGGAACAGGGATATTATTATGCCGGAGAAGATCAGTTGCGAATTATTGATGAACGCAAAAACTGGTGGGCGCAGGCAGAAGGCTTAAATGCCTTACTCTTATTCAGCCAACTCTATCCGGAAGAGCCCCAATACAAAACTGCCTTTTACAAGCAGTGGAATTATATCAAGGAATATTTGATTGATGCAGAAAATGGGGGCTGGTATTCTTTCGGAATTGACGAAAGCCCGCAAGCTCAAACCGGTAGAAAAGGCAATATCTGGAAAAGCGCCTATCATAACGGGAGGGCCCTGATGCATTGTATCGATATGCTCAAAGCAGGGCATTAACTTTTATTAGCTTCCAAAACCAAGGGTAAAAGCCTATCTTACCGATTCAGATTGTAAATGCCTATGTCGAAATCCAGCCAAATAGTTAGTCTTGCACGGTCATATGTTCAGACATATTTGCTGGAATACCTTCCACCCACTATCCTCTTCCATAATTTTGACTACGCTGAAGAAGTAAGCACAGTGTGTAAGGGTTATGCAGCCGACGCAAAACTATCCTCAACCGAGACTGAAAACCTGGAAGTTGCTGCCTGGTTTCTGCCAACCGGATATGTAGGCGGCCATAAAAAAACGGCACAGCGTAGCGCGCAGATTGTTGCTGGCTTCCTTGAGGAGTCCCAGTTACCTCAGGAGCGGATTCAGGCTGTATCTCAACTCATTCTGAGTTCGAGCCCGGATTACATGCCGCAGACGATCACAGAAAAGGTATTTTTTGATGCACGCTGGTCTTACCTGGGACGAAAACGCTTTACGAAACGGATCAAATTACTCCGACTGGAAAAGGAGCAACTGGAAGCGAAAAAATATTCCCCACATAAGTGGAATAAATTTCTCCTGAATCTCCTCATCAACACCCCCTACTATACTACTTGGGGCAAGTCAAAATACACCTCTCAGAAAAATCTCAATCTGGCTAAACTCCGCCAGGGATTAGCGGATTCTAAGGAAAAGGATCTCCGAACCAAAACGGGTAAAAACTTTGGCCGGGGCGTAGACACAGTCTATCGGATTACCCTGAGGAATCACATCAACCTGAGTTCGATTGCGGATGGCAAAGCCAATATGATCATCAATATCAATACCCCCATCCTCTCGGCCTTCATTGCCGTGGGAACAGCCGGTATTTCGATGGAATCGGATTGGTTTGCTAATAAGCTGATGTTAATTCCGATTATCATCCTGATGCTGAGTACGCTGTTGGCGATTTTCTTCGCTGTACTCTCCGTAATTCCCAAAATATCCGGTACGCATAAAGCCAATACGGATCCCAATCCTTCCCGCCAGAACATGCTGTATTTCGGGAATTTTCTCAACCTGGAAAAAGAAGAGTTTGTCGAACACCTGCGGGAACTGAAAAAAGATCAGTCGCGCCTCTATGATGAATTGTCGCGGGATTTATACAGTCTGGGGCTGGTCTTGCAGAAAAAATACGGATTGCTCACGACTGCCTATCGATTTTTCATCGGTGGCCTCGTGTTGAGTGTCTTCGCTTTTTTGGTGATTTATATCGGCTTTAGTTGAGGCGCTTTATCAAGCCATTACCTCTTCCACCTCTCTCCGGGCTTCTTTTATTTCTTTCTTACCAATCATCCGCTGGCGCTCCGGGTCCCAGACCTTCAGGCGTAAGCAACGGGTAATTTCAAATGGATTCAGCGAAGTCGTCCCTACTTGTTGGAGTTCGGGGAAATGCGCATGCACCTCCGGCAGGCGATAAAATGGAATGCGTGCATTGACATGGTGAACGTGGTGATAGCCGATATTACCGGTAAACCATTCCATGATCGGATGCATTTTCATGTAGCTCGAAGACCGCAAAGCAGCTCCGATATAGGTCCAACCCTCTTTTTCTTCAAACTTCGCATCGGGAAAATTATGCTGTGCATAAAAAAGATACGTACCCAGGGAGTGAGAAATCAAAAAGGGTAGAAAATATCCCAGGATAGCTGCCTGCCATCCTAATGTCCAAATAATAACACCGCCAATCGCAAAATGCACAATCAGGGAAACGAGGGAATCCCAATGTTTCTTAGGGCTGCTAGTAAGAGAGCGAAGGCACATCCCTATAATAAAGGCAAAAACATAGCCCAGGAGAATCGTAAAGGGATGTCTGACAAACAGATAGGTTCTGCGCTCTCCGGACTTTGCGGCTAAAAACTTCTCACGTGTCACGATCGGAAATGACCCGATACTAGAGGTATATAACTTAGAATTATGCTTGTGATGATAGTCGTGAGATCGTTTCCAGATATTGACGGGTGTGAGATTAAACAGGCCGTAAATCGTGAAGATTCCTTTGGCGATCACGGAGTCTTGCAAAACAGATTTATGCAGGTAATCGTGATAGATGGTGAACAGACGTACATTGGTCAAGGCAATCAATACACTGAAGAACAGCCCCACCAAGATATAGTGTCCAAACAAAAACGCCCCTGCAAAAGCTCCCAAAAAAACAGCTAATGTCGAGAGCAGCAATAGCCAGCTACGCCGGCGATCTTCCTGCGCAAAGGGTTTGGTGGCAATAATTAATTCTTTTCCTGCTAGCATAGTGTAAAGATAAAGAAATATAACGGCTTACGGTCTTTTATGTTTCCAGCGGCGATGGGTCCACAACCAGGTATCGGGATAGGCATTGATATCCTGTTCCAATCTCCGGGTGTGCATTTCGGAAATTTCATTTGGTGCTGTTGATTTCGGATCTTCGATGAGCACTTCTGGTTTGATTGCATACAATCCTCTTTTGACCCGGTGCAGGCTCACGTAGATAACGGGAAATCCCAATTTTCGGGCGAGTTTTTCGGTTCCGGTAAAAATGGGCGTATCCTGATTCAAAAATGTCGTCCAATACGCAGATTGGGGAGAAGGCGTCTGATCCGCAATGAAGGCAGTAGCAGTTACCTGATCCCGGTTGGCCATCATGCTCCGAATGGTATCTTTCATCGCATAGAGTCGATTCCCCATCCTGGTGCGCATGTGATATACGAGGCGATCAAAATAGGGATTGTGCAGAGGGTGATAGATGACATAGAGCGGATGGATAGGCTCCAGGGCAAATCGCGCGCCGCCCAATTCCCAATTTCCTATATGCCCCATGACCACGATGACACTTTTTTCCTGATCAAAATACTGCTGAAATACGGATCGATCTTCAAACAAGACATGTTTTTTCAAGGCAGCTGGCCCGATGGTCAGGGTCTTGAGGGTTTCGAGTACCAGATCACAAAAATTTCGATAAAATTGCCGCGCAATGGTCTGTATTTCTACTTCCGATTTTTCCGGAAAAGAATTGCGAAGATTGGTCAGCACCACTTTTTTACGGTAGCCGATCAGCCCAAACAACAGGAACCGCATCCCATCCGACAGAAGGTACAACGCCCAAAATGGCAGCCAGGAAATCAGGTACAGCCAGGGTATTGATATATAATAGAGCAGTGCTGCCATGTGCCGGGTTGCTGTCAGTTTTCAGATCAATGCGCAATATGCATCTCTTTGGTGAGTTACGCCAGATGATATTTGGTAGTTGGGGAGAGATTTCGGGAGAAGGGGAGTTCGTGAGTTTGAGAAATGGGGAATTTGGAGAGAGGCGGTTGTTTACAAGCAGATTGGGGTTGGCGGGATTACAAATCCCGCTAAGCTGTTTCTTTTCTTGTTGCTCTTCTCCCCGCTCTGCCGCTCTTCGGGATTTGCAATCCCGAATCCTTCGTTTCCTGCCGCAGGTTTTTGACAGCCTATTGACTTCCCCTCTTTATGGGTACCCTGGGACAAAATTGCCCCTATCAACGTCTATGCCCAATGTTTTTCCTATCTTTACCTGGATGAAAAAGTATCCCATCGGCATACAGGATTTTCAAGAGCTACGCACAGGTGGATACCTGTACATAGACAAAACCGAGCATACCTATAATTTACTGGAAAGTGGGAAGTATTTTTTCCTCTCTCGTCCTCGCCGTTTTGGAAAGTCGCTCTTGCTCTCCACGCTGAAGTACTTTTTCCTGGGGCGAAGGGATTTGTTTGAGGGACTGTGGGTGGACCGGGAAGCGGATCATGACTGGCAGCCCTATCCGGTCTTGCATTTTTCATATAGCAGCTCAGGATACAAAAGTAATGGTTTGGAAGCGGCACTGCTTCGTTTGTTAAAAGAATCTGCTGATGCGTATGGTGTCAATTTGAAATCCAGAGATTTGCCCGGGCAGTTTCGGGAGTTACTCCAAACTATCGGCGCAGGCCCGCGCAAGGTAGTCATTCTCATAGATGAATACGACAAACCGCTGGTGGATTACCTCGAAGACCTGCCCCAGGCGGAGGCCAATCGGGAAGTGATGAAGAATTTTTTCTCCATCCTCAAAGATAGCGATGGTTTTATCCGCATGCTCCTGATTACCGGTGTGTCCAAGTTCAGCAAGGTTTCCCTTTTTTCAGACCTGAATAACCTACAGGACATTACGTTACACCCCCGACATTCAACCCTCACAGGCTATACGCCAGAAGAATTAGATCAGTATTTTGGCTCAGAATACCCCGCCCTCGCATCTGCCAATGAAATGAGCATCCCGGAAGTTATCGCTGCCATCAAACGTTGGTACAATGGCTACCAATGGAAAATCGGTGCGCCGGTGTATAACCCCTTTTCGGTCCTCAATCTCTTTGACTCCACCCGATTTGCCAACTACTGGTGGGAAAGTGGTACACCGACTTTTCTGCTCAAATTGCTCAAACAACAAGAGCAGTTTGACCTGTCTGCCTTGAAAGCGAGTCATACGATGTTTGAGAGCCTGGAATTGGAAGGTCAGGACTGGTTGGCTTTACTCTTCCAAACGGGGTATCTGACCCTGGATCAAAATCCGCCCAGAACCCGCTATTATTACCTCAAGTATCCCAATCTTGAAGTCGAAGAGGCGATGTTTCAGCATTTGCTGGCCACTTTCCGGGAGACGCCTGCCACGGCCAGTTATCCCATCTGGCTCAATATCAAGGATGCCCTCGATGCAGGGGAGATGGAAGCCTTTATCGAGCAGGTGGATGTCCTCTTTTCGACGATTCCCTACCAACTTTTCGAGGCCCGGCGCGAAAGTTTCTTCCATGCCGTATTACACCTCACCTTTCAGGGTCTGGGATTACTGACTCAATCGGAGGTCAGCACCTCCAAAGGTCGGGTGGACACCGTCGTGCATGCCAAGGATCATATTTATGTGATGGAATTCAAACTGGACGCCCCGGCGCAGGAAGCCCTCGACCAGATTCGCGACAAGCGCTATGGATCGGCCTACCTCAGCGAGGAGAAATCATTGATGGCTGTTGGGATAGGTTTCTCATCAGAGACCCGAACCGTAGCAGATTGGGAGGCAATGTCTTATGCAGAGTTGCTGGCAGACAAATCCCGCTAAGCTATTGCTTTTCTTGGTGCTTTTCATGTAGCCCTTCGGGATTTGTAATCCCGAATCCCTGGTTTCCGGTTGTCGCGGGATTGCAAATCCCGCTAAGCTATCGCTTTTTCTTGTTGCTCTTCCCCCACCCCTACTCCCGACATCTCGATATCTCGACATCCCAATATCTCGAATTCACAGCCTTCTGCAAAGGATTTCGCGACTTCCTCCTTCGAATATTTTGATCTCTCAAAGCAATTCCTGTATCTTATAGAATCAATGTGCCTTACAGGTGATTGATCTTTCATTCTATTCTCTTCCTACTACTTAAGTTATGAGTGATATCCAAATTAAAAAAAATCCCAAGGTATATGATGTTTGTATCGTCGGATCGGGTGCCGGAGGCGGAATGGCCTCCAAAATCCTTTCGGAAGCCGGTATGGAAGTCGCCTTGCTGGAAGCCGGACCAGACTTTGACGCTGCCGAAGGCGATATGTTCAAATGGCCACACCAGTCTCCGCGCCGGGGCGCCAATACCCACAAACCTTTTGGAGAGTTTGATGCTGCCTTTGGCGGCTGGGAAATAGAAGGTGAACCCTATACGCGTTACAAAGGAACCGAGTTTGACTGGTTTCGCTCCCATATGCTGGGGGGCCGGACTAATCATTGGGGACGTATTTCGCTGCGGTTTGGCCCAAAAGATTTTAAGCGGCACAGCATTGATGGTCTGGGGGCCGACTGGCCGATCGGTTATGAAGATGTGAAGCCCTATTATGATAAAATCGACCGACTAATCGGCCTATATGGCTCGGTGGAAGGCCTCGAAAATGAGCCGGACGGCATTTACCTGACTCCGCCCAAACCCAGAGCTTATGAGTTGCTCGTCAAGCGTGCCAGTGAGCAGGCAGGCGTACCGGTAATTCCCTCGCGGATGTCTATCCTGACGGAGCCGCACAATGGCCGTCCGCCTTGTCATTACTGCAGCCAGTGTGGCCGGGGATGTTCCACCAATTCTAATTTCTCCTCCGGTCCGGTTCTGATTCGGCCTGCGATGAAATCTACGGGCAAACTGGAACTGTTTCTCAATGCTATGGTTCGGGAGGTTCTGACTGATTCGGAAGGCAAGGCAAGCGGCGTATCCTATATCAACAAAGACGATGGGATGGAATATCAGGTCAAGGCCAAAGTTGTCATTCTTGCAGCCAGCGCCTGTTCTTCTGCCCGAATTCTCCTCAACTCCAAATCTGCCCAGCACCCCAATGGGCTTGGAAATTCGAGCGATATCGTGGGGCATTACCTCCATGATTCTACCGGTGCCTCTCGCGGTGCCCTGATTCCGAGTATGATTGACATCCCCCCGCATAATGAAGACGGAACCGGCGGCATGCACATGTATATGCCCTGGTGGCTGGATAATAAAAACCTGGACTTTGCCCGGGGCTATCACATTGAATTTGGCGGTGGGAAACGCATGCCGGGATATGGCTTTATGGGCGGTATTCATGGCTACAACAGCTTTTTGGGAGAACTCGACGGCAATCCCCGCGAAAAAGGCGGCGGCGGATACGGTGCGGAACTCAAAAATGACTACCGCCGCTTGTATGGTGCCTTCGTTGGATTTTCCGGACGGGGAGAAGCCATCGCCCGGCACGATAACTTCTGCGAAATCGATCCGAATGTAGTGGATCAATGGGGAATTCCAGTATTGAAATTCAACTATACCTGGAGCGATCATGAGGTCAAGCAAGCCAAACACATGCAGGACACATTCGAGGAAATTATCGACAACATGGGCGGTGTTCCGCTCGGCCCCAAACCGGGTAAGGATCGCGATTATGGGCTTTTGGCTCCCGGTAGGATCATTCACGAAGTCGGTACCTCCCGGATGGGCGATGACCCCAAAACTTCCGTACTCAACAAATTCAACCAGGCCCATGAGGTTAATAATCTCTTCGTAGTCGATGGAGGTGCTTTTGTATCGCAAGCCGACAAAAACCCTACCTGGACCATTCTTGCCCTCGCATGGCGCGCTTCTGATTACATCATTGAGGAGCGGAAGAGAGGGAATGTTTAGAGGAGTCAGGGGAGAGGGGTCGGGAGTCAGGAGGAAGAAGAGGAAAGAAGGAAGAGAGAAGAGGGAAGACAGGAGTCGGGAGTCAGGAAGAAGAAAGATTGTCTGTCGCAATTCGTACCTCCAAAATCGTAAATCAAAAATCTGAAATCGTAAGTCGTAAATCAAAAATCGTAACCCGTACATTGTTATGGATAAAATAAGCAGAAGAAAAAGCCTGAAATATATTACGCTCGGTTCGGTAACCGCCGGGATGGCAGCAGCCTTAACGGCCTGTGAAGACCCCAAAACCACAGGAGATGAGCATGCGCATCATCACGAACATGGCGGCGATGCCACGCTTTCGGCAGCGGATCAGCAACTGATGGCCGAAACCTTTTTTACGGATCATGAAATGAAAACCGTTACGGTATTGGCAGACCTCATCCTCCCTGCGGACGACCGCTCGGGAAGTGCCTCTGATGCCGGGGTGCCCGGTTTCATTGAATTCATGATGAAGGACCAGCCAAGACATCAGGTGCCTATGAGAGGAGGTCTGCGCTGGATGGATATGGAATCCCTGCGCCGCTACGAAAAGGCATTTATTGATTGCAGCGAGTCAGAGCAGACTGCCTTGCTCGACGACATTGCCTATCCGGAAGTAGCCAAGCCTGAAATGAGTCAGGGAGTAGCTTTTTTCAACCGCTTTCGGGATTTTGTTGCTTCTGGATTCTGGTCCAGCGAGATGGGCACCAAAGACCTCCAATACATGGGCAATGTCGCAACTGTGTGGACAGGCGCCCCTCAGGAAATTCTCGACCGCCTGGGTGTGAGCTATGAGGAGGGCTAAGAGACGTTAGATTTAAGATAGGTAGATGGGAGACAGGAAAAGTAGAGCCCCTGTTTGGAACGTTAATCTCCTTGCACATTTTCCTGAATCCGGTATATTTACCGACAACAACCATTTAACAGTTTCTTTTTCATGACATACCTCCCCTCCCCTACCCGCTATGACGGGATGCCTTATAACCGTTGTGGTAATAGCGGACTCCAACTTCCGGCGATTTCCTTAGGCCTGTGGCACAATTTCGGTTATGTTGACAGACTCGAAACCGGGCGTGAGATTATCCATACTGCATTTGACCGGGGGATTACCCACTTTGACCTGGCCAATAATTACGGCCCGCCTCCAGGATCAGCCGAAGCAAATTTCGGGACCATTTTCGCACAGGATCTCAAGGCTCATCGGGATGAATTGATCATCTCAAGTAAAGCAGGCTATCTGATGTGGCCCGGTCCTTATGGAGAATGGGGTTCGCGCAAATATCTGATTGCCAGTTGTGATCAGAGCTTGAAGCGAATGGGGCTGGATTATGTTGATATATTTTATTCGCACAGACCCGACCCGAATACGCCCCTGGAAGAAACAATGGGGGCATTGGATCATCTGGTACGGCAAGGCAAAGCTCTCTATGTAGGTATCTCGAGCTATTCACCCGAAGAGACCCGCCAGGCATGCGCCATCCTGAAGGACCTGGGGACGCCCTGTTTGATTCATCAGCCCAAATACTCTATGCTGGTGCGTGAGATAGAAGGCGGCCTGCTGGATGCCCTGGAAGAAGTCGGAGCGGGTTCTATTGTATTCTCTCCCCTCGCACAAGGGCTACTCACGAATAAATATCTCAAAGGGATTCCGGCAGATTCCCGCGCTGCTAAATCCCATGGCTTCCTGCAAAAAGAGGAGATCACCGATTCCGTACTGAGCATGATTCGTGGCTTGAACGATCTGGCTGCAAAACGCGGACAGAGCCTTGCCCAAATGGCACTCGCCTGGACTCTACGTGATCCGCGTGTTACTTCGACCCTGGTAGGAGTGAGTTCGGTTGCCCAACTGGAGGATAACCTTGCCAGCCTTGACCGGCTGGATTTCAGTGCAGAAGAATTGGCACACATAGAAACACTGCTCGATATTTGATGCCTTCGATAAGGGATTCTGTTTATCTGTTGTAAACAAGCAACGAATCCTGTAATTTATATGTTAATATAAATAGGGTAACCACAACCATATCACGCCTAACGAAATTCCCAAACTGGATTGAGGGGAATAATTTCGGGTATCCCAAAAAGGGTTCCCTTCACTGCATTGAGTTGTTATTTTCTTGGATTATCTCCCAATTCCATGCAGCTTTGCGTAAATTTTACGCAAAGGGATTGACTTTCAACAAAAAGAACACTACATTTATTGTGTACAAAATACGCAAACGGCAAAATTCTTTAGATAAGCTCTTGTTTTTCAGCCAACTACTTCTTTTGATTTGCCAGCTTGTGTATGTTGTAAAAGGAGATTTCAACCTAGCCTTGAACTACTACTACTATGAGAGTCCTAACGAGTCAAATCGACCGAATCAATGGCAATTCTCGGTTGCCTAAGTACCGGCAGGTCATCAATACTATTCTTACTGACATAGACCGGGGTATATTCAAAACAGGGGAACGTATTCCATCCATTAACGAAACCAGCGAAGAGTTTTACCTCTCTCGTGATACCGTTGAAAAAGCCTATCGTGAACTCAGTCGTCGGGGAGTAATCTCCTCCGTACCGGGTAAAGGGTTTTATGTAAACTCGACAGCCGATGTAGGCAGAATGAAGATCATGGTCATCTTCAACAAGCTGAGTGATTACAAGAAAGTTGTCTATAACTCATTTGTAAAATCACTGGGTGAAATTGCCCAAACCACCTTTTTTGTTCACAATAATAATTTCAAGTTTTTTGAGCACCTGATCCTGGATCAACTGGGAGAATACGATCACTATGTGATCATGCCTCATTTCTACGAACATACCAGTCAGGCCCGGGAGATCATCAGCAAAATCCCCCGAAATAAATTAATGATCCTGGATCGCGATCTCGAAGGGCTGAGTGGCCAATACGGACTGATCTATCAGGATTTTGAAAATGATATCGTCGATGGTCTTTATGAGGGAATTGATTTGCTTCGAAAATATGAATCCATCAAACTGATTTTCCCAAAAACAGAGCGCTTCCCCCGTGAAATCATAAAAGGTTTTATAAAATTTTGCCGGGACCACGCATTTCCACACGAAATCATTTACGAAAATGACCCCTATACCTTGTGCAAAGGTAGTGCGTATATTGCCCTCGCTGAAAATACCCTGATCGATATAATTAAAGATTCAAGGGAATCGGGCTTTCGCCTGGGAGAAGACATCGGCATTTTGTCCTATGACGATACACCCATCAAGGAAATCCTTGAAGGAGGCATCTCAGTCCTCACTACCGATCATGTCAAAATGGGGAAAGTAGCTGCCCAAATGATTCTGGATAAATCCCGGGATCGGATTCGCAATCCTTTTTCTCTCATTCAACGAAATTCATTGTAACATCAAGCTAATTTTGTTTGTAAGCAAGAACTCCGAATGCTATTCGCATCCGGAGTTCTTTTTGTAAGCCTGAAGATCCAGACTTACGTCTGATATCTCAAGTCTGTTGTCTTCCGTCTTCTCTCTTTCTTCTTCCCCAGAAACCCTTCCCGCACCACCCCGTTTTCTCGTATCAAGTACGGGACAGGCTCCTCCAAAGGGAAACAACGCGCTATTCTTGTCT
>CAYGTH010000064.1:9006-22356 GCA_964352745.1 uncultured Bacteroidia bacterium | reverse complement strand
GAAATAGCTTGCCTTTTCTTCAAAACAGACAAATCATCACCCGATCTAACACATATGCAAGATACGGCCAAATCTGCCTGAAACGCCTATATTCTCGCGAACGGTCTCATTTCTGCGGCTAATGGAAAAAGTCCTTTCCTTAACGGCACCCAATAAGGCAATAATATCTCCAATATCTTACATTGCGATATCCGAAAGACTTTTCAGACTCGAAATACAGCTAACCGATTAAGACAGTCAGCGTAGCAAGGCTCAACTTCACAATTCAAGATTCGTAGGGAATAAATAGAAATAAGTGGTGCTTTTTGCTAATTTTGTTATTCCTAAATGGAGAATTAGAACTATACATGAAAGACACGTTAACACCAGCACGCATTGTCCAGGAACTGGACAAATACATCATCGGCCAGGGAGATGCGAAGAAATCAGTAGCGATTGCTTTACGTAACCGCTGGCGGAGATTGCGTGCACGAACAGATATACGCAAAGAAATTATTCCGAATAATATCATGATGATCGGCCCAACCGGTGTGGGAAAAACCGAGATTGCGCGTCGACTGGCACAATTAGCAGAGGCGCCTTTCATCAAGGTAGAAGCCTCTAAATTCACAGAAGTGGGTTATGTAGGCCGCGATGTGGAAAGCATGGTGCGCGACCTCGTAGAGCAAGCGGTCAACCTGGTACGGGCTGAACAAAAAGAAGCGATCAAAGAAAAAGCTTCCGTAAATGCCAATCAGCAGATTCTGGACATCCTGATTCCGCCCTTACATAAGGCCGGGAGTTCAAATATTGTCATCACACCCAACACTTTTGAAACAGAAAAAAGTGCAGACGTGGAAGATGGCAAAGGCTTTTCAGATTCAGAGTTGAATGAACGTACCCGCGAAAAATTCCGGACAAAGCTGGAAAAAGGAGAACTCGAAGACCGGGAAATCGAGTTGGAGGTTACAGTACCTCAGCACAATGTGCAGATCGTTGGGCCGATGGGCATGGACGGCATGGATGGCCTTCAGGATATGCTGAGTGGCATGGTTCCCAAGAAAAAGAAGAAACGGAAAATGACTGTGGCAGAAGCCCGGGAATACTTCATTAATGAAGAAGCGGAGAAGCTCATTGACATGGATTCTGTTACCCGGGAAGCCATTGAGCGTGCGGAGAACAGCGGAATTATTTTCATTGACGAGATTGATAAAGTAGCAGTTTCCAGTGGCTCAAAAGGAGGGCCTGACGTTTCTCGTCAAGGCGTACAGCGCGACCTCCTGCCAATCGTAGAAGGATCAGTCGTCAACACCAAGCACGGCAGCGTCAAAACCGATCACGTCCTCTTCATTGCAGCCGGAGCCTTTCATGTAGCCAAGCCCTCAGACCTCATTCCCGAGTTGCAGGGCCGCTTTCCGATCCGGGTAGAGCTAAATTCGCTCACCCAGGAAGATTTTGTCAAAATCCTGACGCAGCCCCGCAATGCCCTGACCAAACAATACCAGGCGCTTCTCGAAAGCGAGAATGCGGAACTCATCTTCGAACAGGAAGCAATTGACGAAATCGCAGCCATGGCATTTGAGGTAAATCAGGAATTGGAAAATATAGGGGCACGGCGCCTCCATACGATCCTGAGTAATTTACTCAATGAGATCCTCTTTGAAGTCCCGGATTTAAATACAGAAACTACTTTCACAATTACACTGGAAATGGTACGGAATACGCTCGGCGACATGGTCAAACAGCGGGATTTGAGCCATTACATCCTCTAATTTGAAACAAAAAAGTCAGCAAATCGAATATGGCATCTTCAAGAACCGGGGGGAACTCCCGGCGGAGGAAGGCTTATTACTTGAAAAAGCCTGGGAAGCAACCGAACAGGCCTATGCTCCTTACTCCCAATTTAGGGTGGGCTGTGCTGTATTGCTAGAAGGCGGTGAGATCATTTTGGGAAATAATCAGGAGAATCGCGCCTATCCCTCCGGCTTGTGTGCAGAGCGGACGGCCTTATTTCATATTGGAGCGACAGGAAAAGCAAAACAGATTCTCAAAATCGCAATACGTGCAAGAAGTGAGCGTGTCCAAATAACAGAACCCGCCATGCCTTGTGGGGGATGCAGGCAGGTAATGGTCGAATACGAACAAATCTGTGATCGGAATTTTGTGGTCCTTTCTCAGGGAGAAACCGGCCCCATTATCCGCGTGGATAGTGTCCGGGAAGCCTTGATGCCTTTTAGCTTTGACATTGAGTTTTAGAACTCGCCTACTCTATTACCTTATTGTATTCGGCCATGTTGGAGGGGTCAAGATCCTGCATGATTTCGACAAATTCCTTTTTGTCATTGACAAATGCCTTGGTAAAAACCTTGACCAATTCGTCGTCTTTGGTATCCAAAAACACACGCGTCAGCATCAGGATTGGGTTTTGGCGGTTTACGCGTTGCATTTCCCGCAGGCCATCCATGATCGCCTTACGGCCCTTATTCGGATTCAACTCCATTTGATCCAGGCCCTGACGATGGTATTTATACAACATAGTCCGAAACCCTTTATAGCGGCTATTCATCAGGTTTTCAATGATCCAATACCGGTTTCGGCCATTGGATTCATTGGAACGCCATCCCCGCTCAGGAGAAGCTGAAGAAGAAAAATTGACGACCTCTTGTGCCTTCTGGAAATATAGCGAGCCGCCGTTAGGGGCAAAACTGTCATAGTCAAAGCCCAGGATCAGGTAGGCATAAAAGTTCAATAAAGCAGTCAGTTCATCATTATAGGCATTGTCCACAAACTGCATTTGCTGAAAAGGGACATAGGTAAATGAGCAACTTTTATCAGAAATATTTAGCAGGAGAGTTTCGTAAGTCGCATTGAGCGTAGGACGATAAACCTGAATATTGAAGGTACAGGAGAACCGGTCCGGTGCAGGGCGTTGATTGACCAATATCTGAAAATTGACCCGAATCCGCTCATCAATAGTAAACTCATCGGGGCCCCATTGCTGAAAATTCATGTAGCGGGATATATTTTGCTGCATATCCTCAAACACCTGCTTATCACTTTGGATCTGACTGGCGTTAACAGATAGATTACAAAATAATTCCTGTGCAGTAAGCTCAGCGAATGCTGCAAAACAAACAAACAAGCCCATACATACCTTTAGTGCCTTTCTCATAATACAATATTCGTGAATCGCCACTACAATAAAAAGGTCAAAAATTAGCTACACGCAACAAGGAGCCTTAAGGTTAAAATCAAGTTCAAGTTCAAAAACAAGTTCAAGGAAAACTCCCAACTCCTGACTTTTAACGCTTAACTCTCCTCAACTCCTCCCCTATCCTTGCCAGAATATCAACTGCAACTGCTTGCTTTGACTTTAAGGGATAACGTTCTACCTGCTCATTTTTGTCTATCAGCGTGATTTTATTGGTGCCAACGGAGAATCCCGCCCCGGGATCGGCCAGGGAATTCAGCACAATCAAATCCAGATTCTTTGCCCGGAGTTTTTTGAGTGCGTTTTCGAGTTCGTTTTCCGTTTCGAGGGCAAAGCCTACGAGGAATTGATTTTTCCCTTTTTGGGCGCCGATGGTTTTGAGGATATCGGTTGTTTTTTTCAGTTCCAGCGAGAATTCGGCTGATTTTTTTTTGATTTTTTGATCTGCTACGGTGTGGGGGGTATAATCGCTGACTGCCGCTGCCATAATGATCACATCCTGATCCGCTGCAACTGCCAATACTGCCTCCAGCATATCCTGAGCAGAAGCCACATTCACCATTTTCACCCCGGGAACCGGAGGCAATGCAGATGGGCCTGAGACCAGGGTTACCCTTGCGCCTTGCCGCTGCGCTTCTGCTGCGATGGCATAGCCCATTTTCCCAGATGAATGATTGGAAATATACCGTACGGGATCTATTGCTTCTCGTGTAGGGCCCGCCGTAATCATCACTTTTTTACCTGTCAGCGGACCAGTTGAAAAGTACGCTTCTACCCGTTCGAGAATTTCTTCCGGTTCCAGTAATCGCCCTGGCCCGTGTAATCCACTGGCCAGAAACCCTTCTCCTGTCGGCAAAACCATATTCCCAATCGAGTTCAGCGTCGTTAAATTGGCTTGTACACGGGGATGAATAAACATATCGGCATCCATCGCGGGCGCTACCATCACCGGGCAACGCGCAGCGAGGTACACAGCCGTCAGGGCATTGTCGCAGAGGCCATTGGCCATCTTACCGATGGTTTGGGCAGTAGCTGGGGCTACGATCATCAGATCCGCCCAGGTTCCCCATTCTACATGCTCTGACCAGCCCTCTTTCCACAACCCCGAAAATGCCTTTCCATCGGCCAGGGAACTAAAAGTCAGTTCTCCTACAAAATGGGAGACAGCAGGCGTAAGCACCACCCGGACTGTGGCACCCGCTTTTTTGAGCAGCCGCAACAGGTACACCGCTTTATACGCCGCGATACTGCCTGTAACCCCGAGAATAATTTTTCGATTCGTCAGCATAAACAGAAGTGTTTATATGCAAGCATCCGCAAAGCCTGGGTTTTCCAAGCTTTGCGGATGTTCAATATCTTAACAACACGACTTACAATTCGTTGTCATGCGGGTCGCGAAAGTACACTTCGCCGGCCTGCCAGTGCTCTAATGCCACTTGCGTGGTTTTGGGTTTCCGCTCATAGAAACGGGAGATTTCGATTTGCTCCTTATTTTCCATTACTTCTTCCAAATTGTCATAAGTAGGGGCAAATTCGGCCAGCTTCTGAGACAACTCCTCTTTGAGGTCAACTGTCAACTGATTAGCACGCTTCCCAACCACTACTATTGACTTGTAAAGGTTTCCTGAGCGGGTGCCTACTTTCGGTACATCAACGGGCAAAAATGAATCTTTCATATAAATCTGCTTATGCCTTATTTACGAATATGTAATGTTTCAAATTCTATTCCGAATACCAAAGATACGAATCTCTAGGAATTCGGTTCGTCTGCCATAATTTTCCCCAGGCTTTTTTTCGCCCGGGCAAATAGACCTTCTCCTTCTTTGATAAATACGCTGCTGGGATATTTGTCCACGAAGCGCTCGTACCAATCAATTGCATCTAAGTATCTGTTTTTCTTCTTGGCTACTACGGAGTTCGACGCCAGGTAAAAGCTCGACTTGAACAACATATACTGCGATTCTTCGCGGTAGCGAGAATCAGGATACTTGCGAATCATATTTTGAAAGCCCTGTACAGCCGCCTTGTGATTTTCTACCCGAAAATACAACATCGCCTGCTCAAAGCCTTTTTGGGCCAGTCGCTCCCGCATCTCCTTCAAAATCTCATTGGCATCTTCTACCTTATCCGAGTCACTGTACGACAGAATAAAGAGTTGAAACTGCTCGATTGCCTTATTCGTGTATTGTTGATCCAGGTAATAGGGATCCGACTCCATATAAGAACAATAGGCAATCTGAAAAGCACATTCTTCCGTCCTTGGGTCATTCGGATAGAGCTTCACAAATTGGTCAAAATAATAAGCCGCCATCACATATAAGCGCTGGTTGAACTTACAATACGCCAATTGGTACATCACATCTTTCCCGCGCGTCTGTCCGCGATAAGGTCCCCGAAGTTCTTCATAGAGGTAGGAGGCCTTCTCAAAATCACCGCGATTAAAGAAAAAATAGGCCGCAGAATCCTTTTCTGCAATCGTACCATTTTTGATATAGCGGTTATTCTTACGGAAGTCCGCCGAGCAGGAAGTCATCAATACTCCCAAGCCTATTGCCGTCAATGCTAAGATCACTTTTTTCATGCGAGGCGCAATTTACGAAAATGTTTGGAATCCGGTTTAGAATTTTTATCCTTCCGGCTTTCTTCCTAACGTGCATCGCTTCAGATTCGTTGAGTTTTCAAAAAAAATAGGGAAAAACAAATTTGGAACGCAAATTTGCAGCCTGATACAACGTATGCCCTGATTCTTACCACCTTACATTCTGGCAGACAAGACCGCATGAATTCCACTATACACGCATATTTTCAACTCCTTTCATGAAACTGATCGATCGATATATCATCAGTCGGTACATCACGACCTTCTTTTTCATCATGGGATTGATCATTTCCATTGTGGTGCTGGTCGATTTCGTGGAAAAAATTGATGATTTTATTGAGAAAAAACCGCCCGTTTCCGAGGTGATTTTTGTGTACTATGTAAATTTTATTCCCTTTTTCGCCAATCTCCTTACGCCGATCTGTATCTTTTTGGCGGTAATTTTCTTCACCTCTGAAATGGCGCAACGTAGCGAATTGATTCCCTTGCTGGGCTCCGGGGTAAGTTTTTATCGCTTATTGGCACCTTATATGCTCGCCTCACTGGTGATGGCAGGCCTCTCTTTTTACTTCAAGGCCTATGTGGTTCCCAATGCGACAGAAGTCCGGATGGACTTTGAGTACAAGTACATGTATGCCCAAAAACGGCGTATTTCCGGCACAACCAATATCCATAAAAAAGTATCCCAAGACTTCTATACCGTTACAGACAAAGACGGCCAGACACAGGAGAAAAAAGAGGAGACTTATATTTTCATCAAGTCATATAATGACAAAAACAAAGTCGGGTACAACTTTGCATTGGAGCGTATAAAGGATGGGGATATTATTACCAAGATCATCTCTGAAAAAATAACCTGGGTGGACAGCACCCGATCCTGGCGCTTGCAGAATGCGCGATTCCGGGAGTTTACGGGAGATAGAGAACGAATGTATAAACGGCAACAGGTAGATACGACTTTCCTCCTGACGCCGGGCGATATTTTTATCCGGGAAATGAAAGCGGAGAGTATGCCCATGCCAGAGCTGCTCGAATATATAGGACTGGAAGAAATGCGGGGCTCTGATATTCTGGATGAGTTATATATCGAAAAATACAGACGCTATTCGGATCCGGTTGCCGTCATTATCCTGACGCTGATCGGATTTTCCATGTCTTCCCGCAAATCGCGTGGGGGCATCGCCCTCCAAATCGGGATGGGCCTCGGTATTTGCTTTGCCTATATATTACTACTTTTTGCGGGGCAGGCGATTATCAGTGGAAAAGGAGGCCTTATCGCAGTCTGT
Source organism: uncultured Bacteroidia bacterium (assembly GCA_964352745.1). GTDB lineage: Bacteria > Bacteroidota > Bacteroidia > J057 > J057 > CAYGTH01. Next base: position 15,281 of record CAYGTH010000064.1, on the reverse strand, counting down.
GAGTTACCCATCTTCCTCCTGGGCCGATTACTCAAAGACTCTTTCACCAAAACCAAAACCCTGAAAATAATCGGGGCTCTTGCTTTTGGAGTCCTCATAACCCTCCCTTTTATTGCGACGTATGTGTATGAGATTTCAGACCTGCCTTTGTGGGTGGGCGTATGGCTGCCGAATATTATTTTCTTTCCCGTAGCTGTCATGCTGATTCGACTTGCTCCGAAATAGGCTTTTCAAACCATGAGCAGTCTTTTCCGCTCGACTTTATACTTGCTCAGGTTTATATCCTATCTTTGCAAGCCACAACCCAATCGTTCCTTGAGAACGGACATGCACCATGCCTGTACGCATAAACGAATCACTCCGTATCGGTGTCTTATTATTACTGGCAGTAATTACCTATTTACTGTTTTATGGCTTTTATGGCTGGGGAGATACTGACCATGGATTCATCCAGGCGCTTTCCTATCGGATTACGCTGGGGGAGGTTCCGTATCGGGATTTTGTATATGTCCGCCCACCCCTGACCCCATACCTGCACAGCATCAGCCAATTTTTACTCCCTACGCATCTGCAGACTATCAGTGAGCGGTTCTTGTTCTTTTTCTTTTGTGGTGCCAATGTTTGGCTCGCGACGCTTACCCTCAGAACTCGCTTTGACTTTCGGCAAATCGGAATTTCTCCTGAATTTTTTGCCATCATTGCCTTTGTATTTACGGTTCACAATTTCCCGCCCATGCCCTGGCATACGGTAGATGGAATTTTATTTGGGTCGCTAGGACTCTATCTCATTTCGGCTTCCAAACGTTGGAGCGTTGCTTATTTAGGCTTATTAGCCCTCCTGCTAGCCGCGATGAGCAAGCAATCTTTTTATCCCATGCTCCTGGCAGGCCCCGTACTGATTTGGATTTTGCGAGGGGGTAAGCCTGCGCTCAAATCCAGCATCGCCTTTGGCCTGACATTCTGCGCACTGATCCTCTCCATTTACCTACTGGATCCTTCATTACTCCGGGCCTTTGTCCAGCAGACAAGCGGATCGGGTTCATGGAACGACCTCTTTGTAGCAGGCGTACAGCATTACCTGAAAGCCCTCTTCATCGTAGTATTACCGCTGCTCCTGATACGGGAACTCAATAATAAATATGAAATACTCGCCTGGTTTCGAGACCCCATGCTCCTGCTTTTTGCGTTAACCATGGCAAGCCTGCTGGCCCTGACACTGTTCCGATCCTTAAGCCAGGAAACTCACACCCCGCCATCTTTTGGGTTTGGGCAAACCTGCCTGCTCCTGACCATCCTGATTTCATTAAAAGGCATGTGGATCAATCCCCGATCTCACACCCTCTTACTGAGTTTGGTTTTTCTGGCCTGGTGCAGTGGCTTGAGTTGGGGCTATCTTTCGCCTATGCTATTTTTTACGCCACTCCTCTTTGGCTGTTTGTACATCGCACATCAGGAGTTGGATTTCGTAGCGCCCCGGTATTTTTATGGCATCGTACTCGTACTGGTCGCGTGGGTTTTTGCCTTATTGTACCAATATCCTTATCGGGATGTACCCAGGGAACAAATGAACTATAAGGTGGGCACCATATTCCCCGCACTTTCCTATATCTACACCGGCGAACCCCTCTATCGAAAATGTGAGGAACTGGCACGATTCAGTCAGGAATACGAGGGCACCTTTACTGTTTTCCCCGCTTTCCCTATGGCCCATTACCTGACCCAGCGGAAACCCGTTTTCCCGGTTGACTGGGCCCACAATGCTGAAATGGGATTTAAAGACAATGCTCCTGAGCTCATTCAAACGCTTGACACGAGAGTAGCACATGCCTTTATGGAGCGAGATAAACTCGATCAGCTCAACAATGATACGCGATATGGATCAGGCATTTCTGCTTATGTACAGGCCAATTGGCAGCTCATCCAATCTGGCGAATTCTTTGATGTGTATGCACCTCCCCCAGCCGGCCCTGGCCGATGATGGTATGGTTTATGCAGATACCCTGCAAGTAATCGGCACTCAGACCGATTGATTGTATTCCATTTCATGACCTAATCAGGTTTTTATTCGTCCAACCAATATGTCACATTTTATCAAAGGAGTATGGCTCGCCCTGCTACTGGGAATCATATGGCCTGTTTTCGGCCAGCAATATACCACTACCGGCGGCTTACGAGTCGGTCGGTCCATCGGTCTTACTGTCAACCAGCGGATCGCTCGCAAAGTAACGATTGAAGGCATCCTTCAAACCAACTTAACCGGTTCTACGACTCTGCACGGGTTGATTCGACAGCATCAAAGCCTGATGACCCGAAGGCTCAGTGTCTATTACGGAGCAGGTGCGCATACCGGTAGCACAACCGGAATCGATGCCATCCTAGGGGTAGAAACGACTTTCGCAAAAATCAATATGTCTATCGATGTCAAACCGGTGGTCAATGTCCTGGGCGTAACCGGGTTCAATGTCTTTCAGGTTCAGGCCGGGGCTTCTATTCGCTATGTACTCATCAAATCAGGCGATACCAAAAAGCAACGCGAGCGTAAGAAAAAGCGAAAGCAGCGTCAGCGGGCCAAGAGAAAACAGCAGAAAAACCGAAATTGACAGAGGGGAGCTCGAGAGAAAGGGATTTCGGGAGTTGGGGATTTCTGAAGACTGAGAATCAGATAGCAATCGGGCAGTATCCATTGCTGAATACTGCCCGGTTATTCGGATATATGAAGTGGTTACAGCTTCTTTTTGAGCTTCTCCATCATTTTGACGAATGGGCTGGTTTTCTGCATGATATAGAAGTGCAGATATGGCACGCCTGCATCTAGGAGTTCGAGGCTTTGTTTATAGGCCCAATCCACTCCCACCTGAATCTCCGCTGCACGGTCTTTTGCACTCAGCATCCGATCCGTGAGTTCTTCCGGAATATCAATGTGAAAGATCGAAGGTAAGACGGTGAGTTGCCGCTTAGACGTCATGATTTTCATGCCCGGCAAAATAGGCATCTTAATCCCGGCCTTGCGGGCAGTTGCTATATAGTCGAGGTATTTATTTGTATCATAAAACATTTGTGATACGGCATAATGCGCTCCCGCAGCCTCTTTTTGCTTCAGAATATCCAGGTCAAATTTCAAATTTGGGGCTTCGTAGTGCTTTTCGGGATAGCAGGAAACGCCAATACTAAAATTCGTTTTAGCAGCATCGATCAATTCATCAATATACCGTCCTTCGTTCATGCAATTCACCTGCTTGACGAGATCGATGGCATACCGATTGACCGAGCGATCGGCAGGGATTTTCCGGTACATGTGCTTATCACCCTGAATAGCGAGGATGTTTTCGATCCCCAGATAGTTCAGTTCGATTAAAGCATCCTCCGTTTCTTCGCGGGTAAATCCGCCACAGAGCATATGTGGCACCGGTTCCAGGTTGTATTTGTACTTGATCGCAGCGCACAGCCCAAAAGTTCCGGGACTCTTCCGCTTCACTTTTTTCTTGAAGGAACCATCGGGACGCTCTTCCCAAAATACTTCAGCCGCGTGGCTGGTTACATCAATAAAGGGAGGGTTATACTGAAGGACCGATTCAATCGCCTTGTGGATTTGAGCAATATTACTCCCTCTTTTAGGAGGAATAATTTCTAAGCTTACAGTTGGATTTTTGGTCTCAAGCAGATGGTCAATTACTCTCATTCAGACTAAAAAAATAAGGGTTAATAAATATTATTTAGAATTTAGATAATAGATTTCAGAAAAAAGAATAACCTGTTGATTATCAATAGATATAGTCCCTCAACTCCATACTAAAATCTACCTACTTACTCATCTTGTTTTATGCATGGCGAATCGCCCGGACCGGATCCATCGTCGCAGCCATAAATGCCGGGATAAAACCGGAAATCAGTCCTGTAAACAGTGAAAAGCGCATCCCCAGCCCTATTTCTTCCGACGACACCGCGATTTTCATGCCGACATCCATTGATTCCAAAATACTACTGGCTACTATAGATAACCCATACACCCCGGCCAGGCCGAGTGCGCCTCCCATGAGACAAATAAGAATGGATTCGGACAAAAACTGAAACAGGATAAATGGACGCGTAGCCCCCAGGGCTTTCTGAATCCCAATTTCACTGGTTCGCTCCCGCACTGAGATATACATAATCATGCCGATGCTAAAAGCACCAATTAAGATAGAAAATCCACTAATAATATAGCCGCCCCCTTTTAACACGCCGAAGAAAGCACCGATTTGCTCCATCAGCGATTCCTGTTTGTTAATGGCAAAATTATTTTCCTGATCAGGCTTTAGTCCCCGACTGGTTCGGACAATGCCGATAATTTCATTTTCGACATACGCCATCTCATCGTAGTCAGCGACCTTGATCGTTACGACCTTATCAACAGACCGCTTGGTAAGGTTGAACATTCGGGCTGCTACCCGATAAGGCATAAACACCTGATCATCAACAGATGAAGGACCAAACGGCAAACCGCCTTCTAATTTGATGACACCGACTACCCGCAGGCGTTTACCCCGAAGGCGAACAAATTTACCAATGGCAGATTCTCCCGGAAAGAGGCCATCGGCCACATTATATCCCAGAATGCAAACGGAGGTACCCAGTTGATCCTCCACGGCAGAGAAAAAACGACCCTGATCAAACTCAAGGCTGGATATAGCCGCCATATCATAGGTTACGCCGTTGACGTTGATTTGCTCTACACTCTGTCCATTTGCCTTAACCGTCTGTCCCCCAAAGGAAGCCTGGAAGCTGACACCTTCCACGCCATCGAGATTGGCCTTCAGCCGCTGGAAATCTTTATAACTGACTTTAGGTCGATTGAAATATTTAAACCAATCCTGACTGTTATCTTTCCAGGGCCAGTGGTGCACAAATAAGGTCGTATTGCCCAGCGAGGAGAGGTTATCTGTAATAGATCGTTCCAGAGAATTGACCATCGTAAGGATACTGGTGATCGCAAAAATACCGGTAGCAACTCCTAACATCGTGAGAAAAGCCCGTAGCTTACTGCTGCGAATGGCTCCCAGCGCGATCTTAATTCCTTCCCATACAAATTGGAAAATGTTCATGGCAATTGGCTAGCAGTATTTCCCCGAAACTTCTGCCGTACAAATATGTACAACGGGTTAATCTATTTACGAAGCAATTTCGACATAATCTGACTTATTGTGAAATATTTCCAGTCAATCCTGCTATTCAGCCTACGGAATTGCAGGAATTCCAGCAGGTATTTCACAATCCTGAAATTTTTGCCCCAACCCTCCCCAACTCTTCACGTTAACTTGAAGGAATATATCCCTGAATTATGTGTAAATTTCTCTTCTAATTGAAGACGTAATCTCCATTTATATGAAAAAGCTGTTGTTGATCCTTTCTTTTTGTATCGCGACGATTTCTTCTCGCGCCGATTACCTGTTAGTGCCGATGGACTACACCCAGGCAGATCATTTGAAAGCTTATGGGGTAGCCTTTTGGGTTCTGGAATATCAGATTGAAGTAGAATGGCTACTCAATTACCGGGGTGGGAGCTTTATGTTTAAATACATGCCCACTTTCGAGCAGGAATTACAAATTCGGGGAGTAAGCTTTGAGCGGATTTCAGGAGGGAAATCAAGTGAGATACTGGCCTATGTAACTTCTGAAGCCGTCAATATGGATGCCGTAAAATTGGAAAAGGCACCTAAAGTGGCTGTCTATTCTCCTAAAAATAAACAGCCCTGGGATGATGCTGTTACCCTCGCTCTGACCTATGCAGAGATCCCTTATGAGGTTCTGTATGATCAGGAAGTGCTGGATGGCAAACTCTCAGAATATGACTGGTTGCACCTTCACCACGAGGATTTCACCGGGCAGTATGGAAAATTTTATGCCTCCTACCGCAATGCAGGCTGGTACATTGACGAAGTAAAATCGCAAGAAGCTACTGCCAAAATCTACGGATTTTCAAAGGTCAGCCAGATGAAACTGGCTGTTGCCAAAAACATCCATCAATACTGCTCCAATGGCGGATTTCTCTTTGCGATGTGTTCGGCAACAGATACCTATGACATCGCTTTAGCAGCAGAAGGCACAGATATTTGTGAGCACATGTTTGATGGAGACCCTATGGATCGCGATGCACAAGAGCGGCTGGATTATAGCAAATCGCTTGCATTTAAAAATTATGAACTCGTTACCAGCCCCTTTCAATACGAGTTTTCCAATATCGATTCCAATTTTGGGCGCCGGGTACCAGAGCACATGGATTATTTCACCCTCTTTGA
>CAYGTH010000064.1:2179-8996 GCA_964352745.1 uncultured Bacteroidia bacterium | reverse complement strand
ATGGGATCCCGTTCCGGCTATGTTGACACAAAATCATACCCGTACCGTCAAAGGCTTCATGGGCCAGACCACTTCTTTCCGCAATAGCATCATGAAGTCAGAAGTACTGGTTATGGGAGAACTCAAAGCCTATAACGAAGCCCGCTACATTCATGGCAACCTCGGCAAAGGCATGTGGACTTACTATGGCGGCCATGATCCGGAAGATTACCGACATTTTGTCGGCGAAGAACCGACTGACCTTTCGCTGCACCGCAGTTCTCCCGGGTATAGACTGATCCTCAATAATATCCTGTTTCCCGCTGCGCGGAAGAAAAAGCGCAAAACGTGAGAAACTTTCTGCATCAGCGGTAAGAATTGTGTGGTTACAGACCGGTACGAAGCCTTGATATTCCGTAGCTTTGCTGCATAGAAACGGAAGCATCATCTATGAAGGAACCGCTACTGCTGGACGGAAAGGAACTCGCCCGCGAAATTGAACAAGACCTTATTTATCGGATTCACCTCCTGCAAGAGGCAAGTGGAATCCGGCCAACACTGGCCACCATTTTGGTAGGAGATGATCCTGCCTCTGAGACGTATGTACATATGAAATCCCGAGCCTGCGAACGCGTGGGCATGGCTTCCGTTTCAATTCGCTTAAATGCGTCTATCACCACCGCAGATTTGATCGCACAGATCAATGCGCTGAATGTGGATCCGGAAGTTCATGGAATTCTCCTGCAACATCCGGTCCCGCCCCATATAGACGAGCGGGCCTGTTTTGATCAAATCCGATTGGAGAAGGACGTAGATGGTGTTTCTTCTGCCGGATTTGGGAAAATGGCCATGGGGGAATTTGCCTTTGGCAGCGCAACGCCATCGGGGATTATGCGCTTGCTGGATCACTATAAGATCCCATTGGAAGGCAAACATGCTGTAGTAGTGGGTCGCAGTCCGATTTTGGGGAAACCCATGTCCATGATGCTCCTCAATGCCCATGCGTCCGTTAGTATCTGTCATTCCCGCACGCAGGACTTGCCCGAGATCTTAAGCCGGGCAGATTTAGTAGTCGGGGCCTGTGGCATTCCGAATTATATTCAGGCGGATTGGCTACGTAAGGGCGTCGTTCTGATCGATGCGGGCTATCATCCCGGCCGGGTCGGAGACATTGACCTTGCCAATGCTGCTGCCTTGAGTAGTGCTTATACGCCCGTACCAGGCGGTGTGGGTCCGATGACCATTGCCACTGTACTTTCACAAACCGTAGTTGCTGCCAGCCGTTTGCAAGCCACTATGCCAATTCAAACTATTTGACAATTTTTGATATGAATGATTCTCTGACTCCCTGGGAAAAAACAGGAGAGAAACTTGCTTATAAAGGATATCGCAGCATTATCCGTAAAACTTTTTTGATGCCCAATGGCAAATCCGAGGATTTTGATGTGGTAGAAGGCAGTTCTTTCGTAACGGTAGCAGCCTTCACACCAGATCATCAGGTGCTATTGGTCAAACAATATCGCCCCGGTCCGGAAGCCTTCAATATTGGTTTTCCTTCTGGTTATATCGATAAGGGTGAAGCCCCCGAAACAGCTGCACGCCGTGAATTGCTCGAAGAAACCGGGTATGCATGTGAAGAGATTGTTTTCCTGAAAAAAATCGTGGAAGCCTATTCGCATGTAGATAAACTCTGCTTCCTCGCTACAGGTTGTCATCAGGTCGGAGAATTGGAGCTCGACGACAATGAGTTTTTGGAATTCGGACTCCTCAGCCTGGACGAATTTAAGGCCTGGTTACGGGATCCGGAAAATGAGACCTTTACGGATATTGATGCCGCTTATTTAGCACTGGATAAGCTGGGCTGGATGTAAACAAAAGAAGGCAGACTAACGCCTGCCTTCAAAGTCGATCAAAATTTAATACCGAGCGGTATCAAATCTATCTCGCCCTCACTGTACCTTGGATATGACCCTCTGTTGGTACTATGACGAAGGTAAAAAGGGCGAAGATATTTGCAAATGACTTATGTCATCAAGTGAGGTATTCTTGGTAAGGGTGTACGACTTATTCCGCTCGTGATGGCAAAATGGATTGTCTTCTACTCCAGTTTTTCAATCACCAAAGCGGTCGCTCCTACCGTTCCAATAGCCGGAGCCAGGAACCATCCCACCAATGGCACAAACATCAGCAGCACAAAGAGAGATCCGTTTCCGATGGCGAGCCAGCGGTTTTTGCCGACAAAGGCTACGCGCTCCCGCACCTTCATGGCCCTTCTTTCCAGCGCAGGGTCCATATTTCCAAATCCGGCGTAGTAGGCTTGTACCAGAAAAATCATCACCGTAGATACCACTGTGCCTATCAGGGGAATCAGCTGCAAAAATAGCAGTAGCAGGGTGTATATAATCTCCCGGATGATGTTACGAAGCGTAATTCGAAGGGCACGCATGGTGTCACGGACCATATGCTTAAGCGAAAATGGCGGGGCCGGTTTTCCGGTGAGGACACTTTCTACCTTTTCGGACAGGGGTCCCAGGAAGGGCGCGACCACGATCATGACCAGGTATTTGTAAGTGAATATCAGCAAGAGAGCGGTCAGCAAAAAGGCCAGCACTCCGGCTGCATTATCCACAATCCCTCTTCCCCACCAGCTTTCGGGATACATCCCCTGCATCCAGCCGCCAATATCTCCAGCCATATTCCAGCCCAACAGCAACAGCAAAGCTGCCAATAGCAGACTGATGACTCCCGGAAGCAATACATAGCCCCAGAGTCCGTGGCGAGCAATCAATGACATCGCTTTTTTCCAGGAACCCAGGCCGATGAAAAAGTTTGTGAGCATAATTGTGAATTCGTTACCAACAGGAACAAATAACAAAAACCTGCCGGGTTTTGCCAATAGATACGATTGGCTGGCCCGGCAGGTTGTAGAAGGGTAAGCCTCAAAGGCTTCTTTTCTGGACTATATAGCAGGATGCTATAGCCGGTTACAAAGAATCTTATTGATCCCACCCGAAGAATGAGGACGGCCTACATTTACGAGGCCGTCCTATAATTGATCATCTGTACTACTTATTTCGCAATAATCAGTTTTTCACTAAAGGTATTCAACCCATCATTAAACTTCAGCAGATACAAACCTTGCGCCCAGTCGTCCGTTTTGAACGTGAATATATTCTTGCCTTTGCTTAATATCTGATTATTTAGTAACACTTTCACAACCTTTCCCTGCATATCCAGCACACTTAGTACAACATTCCTCTGAGCCGCTTGCTGAATTTCAATAGTAATTGAGTATTCAGCAGGATTCGGATAAACAAGCAAGTTCCGGGTAGCTTCTATAGCCTCAAGAGAGGGTTCAGCAATGCCAGCTGGTGCTGCGATTCTGGAAGACCCCCCACCAGCACAGTTATCGATGACATCAAAAAATTGCTGGATTGTGATTTGCCCATCTACCAGATCCTGCTCATGATTAAGTAAACAAATCCAGGTATCAATCGGCGGATCATCACTAGATGAAGCCCAGTCTTTTGCATCATCAAAGTAGCCGAGTGCTTCATCTCTGTACCCCAGGGCTTGGTAAATAATCGCCTGATCAGTATGGTAGCGAAGTCCATCCTGGTAGGCTGGACTCGCTTGAATTTCAATATCCAAATAATCTGTGATAGCCGTGGTCAAATCATCCAGATTATTATTGGGCTCACTATTACCATCCCCTAACTGAACTTCATCGTGAGCAATCGCAGAGCTGAAAGCTCGTTTCATAGATTCATAGGCTAAATCCAAGAGGTACGCCTCTTCAATGGAAATAGAGGTATAGCTATGTTCCAACAATTGCAACATACGCCATGTAGCTTCAAGGTCATCTCCATTCAAGTCGTCATAACGACGCATTTCTTCCATAGCAGATTGAAGACTTTCATTGAGCGGAAGCGTTTGCGGACTCCCATTACCATCCGGCCCGTCAATGGCTGGATTAATGTATATCGTAACACTCTCACATTCCGAACAGTCAAACAAGGGATCTACCAACTCGCCCCCATCAATATCAGAATCGCCACATGTGGCAGGGTCTTCTGGAGAGGGATCTGAAATTGTTATGAGACAACTACCACCAAGTCCCGTAACATAGTAATTATCATTAACACCTTGTCCCTGCACCGGAGCACTTCCTGATGCATTCCATGCATTGCCGAGTCCATCAATTGTAGTACTGCAATTAACCGTAAGGCTTCCGTAAACCACATCACCATAGCCCGGACTGGCAGGTCTCAGATCATTATTCCCGCCTGACAATCGGAGATTTGCCGCTTGGTTAAGCGTAATCGTATTTTCATTATTCGAGGCATCTAACTGCGCGGGGTCATCATTAACAGGATAACTAGAAAGATCCAGTATTGAGCCATTATACATACTCAATCCTTTCAGGCTGTTATCTTTTACTTCGGCACATTGAGTAAAAAAGGTAACATCTCCATCTACCAAAATACCGACTTCATTATTGTTTGCCTGAGATTCCAAAAAGCGTAATTCACCTAGTCCTCCCTCATAGTGAACACCATTGCTTCCATTATCGGCCGAACCATCTTGGACTACTCCAATACCAGTGGCTGCCCATGCACGCCAACCGATATCGTTACCATCCATGACTACACTTTCTAATTCTGCGCTGTTGCCAAAAGTGCGTACCGCATGGCTATTATTTGCAAATCGGGAATTCGTGATGGTTAACAGTGTGCTATTCGGAGTCGCTCCCGGCCAATGAAGAACTCCGTCTCTCCCTCCCTCTATGTCGATGTCATTAATTCTATGATTGACTGTACGGTTTGAATATAAATACCATCATGTTGATCCTGAGGTAGGATAGATCGAATATCGACATGTTCCAAATGAATCTCTGCAACATCAATCAGGCTGATATTCGCATCATCTCCCATTTCCACTCTCCCATCCAGAATCTTAAATTGACTGAGGAAAGCTTCAGGATATAGGTAGGTATTACTTTCAATGGTAAGTACCTTATCAGTCGGACCATTCCCCTGCAACACAATCCCACCATTTGGATTCGGACCATTATTTATTACGTTTCCTGGAGTTTGCGGCAACCCCAGGTATACAAATCCATTACCTGTAAAAGTAAATACAGCATCTTCGCCCAATTCCCAATTTCCTTTGATTGAAATGCAGGAACTATTATCATTTAATACAAGCGATGCCGTTTCATCAAAGAAATAATGTCCGCCAGGTTCAATTAGTATTTCGCCATTCCCATGAACCTCGACCATACTACCAGGCTCCATGATAAAACTACCTGTACTTTCAATCCGAAGTTCAGCACCTGTTTCAACCTCGAGAATGCTCCCAGATTTCATACGGAAAATGCTGTGGTTTTGCACGATCATATCAGACTGACTTTTAAGCAGCATCTTTGCACCAGACTGTAGCGTTAGCTCAGTTGGATTCGTGAATGTATTGGTAATTGAACTGGGGGTAATTCGATCATGAGAACCGCTAAGATCAACAAGAAGTTCTTTATTGGAGGCCAATACTATTTCGTCTCCACCTAAATCCGGAACTACTATATTCCCACACCATCTCGTATTCTGATCGATTTGATATTCATCGAACTTGACTTCTATTGTATATACACCCGCATTCTTTGATATTATCTCAATGCTAATACCATTTAGGATAAATGGGTCATTTTTCTCTAGTATATTGTCAAATTTCGGATAGTTTAACACTGGAAATATTCCTGATAAACCAATTTCATCACCGACATCAAAAGCATCATCACCATCCCCGGATACGGCATAGGTTGCAACGTCATTGCCAACAGAGTTTATCTCCTCAGCAAAAATGTTATACCGCTCCGTTCCAGATGAACCGTTCCAATGCGTATTTATTGGAATGGTACCAGTAGAGGGGCTTCCACTCAATCCGTCAAATGCGATCCCTCTAAAGGAATTATTCCCAGCAATTGGATTATTTATCCTATCTAATCTTGAATAGACTGTTTGAGGATTACCGCTGAAAACTCCAGAAATGGATAGCAACCTGTTCGTTGGTGCCATATCCCAGTTTCCCTCAGCGCTAAGTACTTGAAGACCATTTCCGAAATCCGCGTCGCTTGGGAAAAAGAAAGGACTACCTCTGTTATCAAACCCATCAAATGTTACATAGCCATATATTCCCATTGGAATCACCGGTTGTCCTTGTGAAACATCGTTATAAAAAGCTTTTTGATCCCAATGACTAATTTTTTGGTGATTTTCAAGCCATATATACTGATTCGTGTTGGGTATCTCTATCCTTATCGCTTCTCCTGTAGTCATGAAGTCATCTAAGGTGTAGAGCCCTGGACTCGTGATCGTAGTTGGAGTATACCAATCTAACCACCATCTCTCCCATGCGTTTGCTGTCATAAATGTTGCCGCACCTCTTGACATCATTCCCCAGCCAAATTGATTGGTATATTTATTTGCAATAACTCCATTCGCACCCATGTAATGGGCCGAAGAATAAAGATTGTGAGCGAATTCATGTGTAAATAAATTCCAGATTCGTTTGTTATCAGTCTTATTTGTAACCATAGTATGCCCACCCCGATTTTGCACTATAAATGACGTGTTTGGAATCGTATAATCGGATTGAACCGGAGTACCCACACCCGTCTCTCCCAGGGCTCTATGCATAAATACGATATAATCAATCTTTCCATCTGCACTGGAAGTGCTATTATCAGTGTTATAAAATGGTAGGTTTGTCCGATTGTCATATTTACTCCAATTGAATGATGGATTATCTGTTGCAATCCAATCAATCGCATCTCTATTCATAT
>CAYGTH010000064.1:0-2079 GCA_964352745.1 uncultured Bacteroidia bacterium | reverse complement strand
TGATAATAATATTCACTGAGGTTTTGCTTTTCATTTGTAGTCGTTATCGTTGTTGGATCCTCATTAAATAATTCATTCACACCAGTTGCACTACTAACTGCAAAACCTGGCAATATAGGCCCATCTGGCCAGGAGGTACCCCATCCTGGATTTGGTACACCAAGTCCATTATTATATCGCACAAAAACAATTAGTATATGCAGGTTGCCTTTCGGCGTATGTATGTCTCCATTATATGAGAAAGGGACAGAGTTCGTTGATGGCCCCGATGGATACCAGGTAGCTTCGGCACAATCGAAATCATAATGTTGTTGGGCGGAAAGTGGGAGCAAGGAAATTCCTGTCAACAAAGTCAGAACTAACAGACCTTGTTGAAAAAACGTCAAGATGATATTTTTCATGTTGATATTAGGTTGATATTATTACATAGATTGTTTGAGAATTTTAATGGTTTGGGAATTACCGTTATGGAGTATCCGCAACATATAAAGGCCGTCGGGCAGATTAGGCAGGCTAAATAAATATCGATACCGATCTACAGTTGTCATAGCTTGATCCCGATACACGACCTTACCTGACAAATCAATTAACTCAATCTCTGCTTCTCCATAGCTGAATCTGCCATAAACAGTGAATACTTCATCAATTGGGTTGGGAAATATCCTCCATGGGCTGATGGGAGCGGGAGGCTCCACAGAAAGCAGTATGTCATCTGTAAGACGGCCCACCCATGAATCCGTATAGGACCCAAAAGAATTAGACAACACGATGCTATCAATGACCGTGTTGTAGTCCGGGAATTCACCAGATGCATAAATCTGTCCTTGTGAATTGATGGCAATATGCCTGGGCCGGTCAGCAGCTGGACTTCCAATCCCTTTTAGCCATTCAACATCGCCGCTTCTACTGTCATGCCGGATCAGAAATATATCGTCGCTGTTTTGGCCCCGGCTTCCAATAAAGAAAGAGTCAATTTGCAATTCGGTTTGATAGCTTCCCAATACGTATATCTTATCCTGATGGGTAATCAGGCTGATTCCGCCGAAACGGCTGATAGGATCAGAGTTTTTAACCCAAGTAATATTTCCATTTAAGTCATATCTAGCCAGGAAATAGGAGAGAACACCAATTCCCATTGGTTCAACAGCTATTGAGATGGTATCGAACAAAACTTCTCCTTTCAAATATCCTGTTGCGTATAAGAATTGCCCGGCTCCAATCTTGAGATCATGTATCGTAAAATTATTTTCAACCGAATTTTGAAAGGTCTTTGACCATATATAGTCTCCATTTTGATCAAACTTTATTATTCCGGTTCCCATAATCGTATCTCCCTCTATGAGAAATGATTGGGTAAAAGAACCCACCGTACCGGATATATAATAGTTACCAACTTGGTCAGCAGTTGCCGAAATACAACAAAACCCTCCATTTGCGGATGACAGGTCCATGGCTTTTCCTAGCAATGCATCCCCTGTCTCGTTAAATTTATAGATTATCAGGCTATGAGCATTTCCCGGTGTAATGGTAAGACTCCCAATATTAATTTCTGTGGAGAATGAGATACCCGTCATCCAAATATGCTGATTCCCATCGATACTCAATTGACTAACAAGATCCTGACTATTTCCATGAATCCCTTTCGCCCAGATTATCTTCCCATCCTGATCCATCTTAAGTAAGAAGATTTCTGATGGGTTATAGTTGTACGCCGTATCAGATGTTGTCAGGGAAATGGTGTCAAAGGCCACCGTCCCCGTATATCCGCCAGCTAGTAATAGGTTTCCCTCATGATCCAGGCCCAAGGCACGCCCCTCATCTATCCCGTTACTTCCAAAAGTTTTAGCCCAAACCGGGATTCCGGTTGAATCATACTTGGCAACAAATATATCGGATGTATCGGAAGAGGCCGCCGCTACACAAAGAGTATCAAAACAAATAAAGTCATAGAAGAATCCGGTAACATATACGCTCCCCTCTTCATCCACGACCATATCCATCAAATAATCATTCTCCCATCCCCCAAAACTCTTTGCCCATTCAAAAGTCGGCGGATCAATTTGCGCCAACCCAACAAAA
>CAYGTH010000063.1:2226-22574 GCA_964352745.1 uncultured Bacteroidia bacterium | reverse complement strand
GAGTAAAGCGATTAAGACCGCTGATAGAAGAAGTACACTCCCAACTTTTATCAGTGAATAGGAACTCGATGTATCTTGCTTACGGTTAGCTATTTTTTCCCGCCTGAAGGGTCTGTTTGCTCCTCGATCTCCACCAGGGGAATTTAACGGAAGAAAAAAGGGAACCTGAAACTTCCAATCCAGTGCATGAGCCATATCTTCCCTTGCATACAGCCCTTCTTTGAATGCGTTTTCTCCCAGAGGTTTGGTTCGTCCTGCCCAGGTAAGGACGTTGGTTTTGGCATAGTAGCCTACCTTTCTATAGGCAAGTTCCGGGAATTCAGGATCCCGGGTTGCTGAGAATGCTTGTGCTAACGTTTGGTTGAGGGCGACTCTGTCATAGAATTTATGGCGTATTTCATTCGCTTTTTTATGCGTTTGCACATTGAGTACAGCCGGAACCCCCACCCGCATCAAATGCTCAACAAAAAGACTTGTACCCGTTCCGTCCAGGTAAACGAGTTTTAGGTTAGGAAACCCTGCCAACAAGCGCGCAAAGGCTAGCATGTCAACAGGTTCATCACGCGAAGAGCGTGAAATAGAAAGCTTATTATCTGTAGATACTTCTCCTGAAAGATGGAGAATCGAAAGATTCTCTTTTACGGTTGGCTCATTTAAAATATCAAACAGGTAGGCACCGGTTGTATCGCCTGTAATGCGAACCGCATAGGCACTCTTTACGATCCCTGGTCGGAGGGTTTCGCGGAGTTGAGTAAGCCTCTGTATTTGCTGATCCGCTCCCGTTTTTGTAGCGGGTGCTGTGTATGCTAACAGGATAAGCGGTTTTTGAAAATCGCCTGCCATATAATATTATGATAGAAGAAAATCGAAGATAAGCAAATATCAGAGTAAGCCATCCAAATCAGGTATGACTGGTAAGTTCTGCTTCTTAATTGTACCTAAAAGCAATATGTGCCGGAGGTAACTACTTGCTGAGCAAGGCTTTTTCTTAATTTGCTGACATTGACTGGAGGGGTCTTCGTATACCTACTTAGTTGTTCAAGGAGAGACTCATATGCCGCTTTTTCTGAAATGACAGCGAGGCAGTCTTTTCCATTTTTAAAGAGCTTGTCTGCTGCTTCATATGCCCATAGTTGGGCCAGATCAATTGCAGTTTGGCTATCTTCAACTCCTGCTGCAGATTGTTTTTCCGCCCGGAGCAATACGGACTCGGCGAGGTAGGTGTAAATCACCATATCAGCCAGGGCGATGTTGAGTTGTTGCTGGGCAGCCATTTCGTGCTGAAAATGATCCGCCAGGGTACCGAGTACGAGTAAGGTAGCGGCCTTGAGGGATTCCACAGAGGTGCGGATTCCTGTAAGTCCCGTTTCGGGATGATCAGATGGAGTTGGTAAGTTTGCCAGGGCATCGCTTAGGGCTAGCCTGCCACTGGCATTTCGCTTGAGCAGGGTATTGATCGTAAGTAACCGGTTGATCTCGCTGGTCCCTTCATAGATGCGGGTAATCCGGCTATCGCGATAGCACCTGTCGATAGGATAATCTGCAGAAAATCCATTTCCACCATGAATTTGTACGGCCTCATCAACGCAGTAGTCTTGTACCTCCGATCCGAATACTTTTAAAAAGGCGCACTCTACTGCATATTCTTCTGCTGCCCCCAGCAGGGCTTCATTTTCACTTTTTCCGGCAGATCTGAGTGCCTGTTCCTTTTGCTCTATATCAGCTGATGCCCGATATACGGCACTTGAGAGTGCATAAATACGCGAAGCCATTTCCGCAAGTTTATACTGAATCGCCCCAAATTCGGCGATGGCTTGTTGAAACTGAACCCGTTCCTTTGCATATTCAATGGACAGGTTAAGGGCTCTTTTGGACGCCCCTATACAAGCTGCTGCGAGTTTGATCCTGCCCATATTCAGGGCATTAAAAGCGATTTTGTGCCCCCGGCCAATTTCTCCTACCACCCGATCTATGGGCACCGGTACATCCGCATAAAATACCTGGCGCGTCGAAGAACCTTTGATTCCCATTTTGGGTTCCTCATCCCCCAGCGTAAGGCCGGGGCTATCCCGATCTACTGCAAAGCACGTAAATTTATCCCCATCTACTTTGGCAAATACGATAAATATATCTGCAAAGCCGGAATTGGTAATCCAGCATTTTTGACCCGTAAGCAGGTAGTGACTCCCATCTTCAGAAAGGTGGGCGATGGTTTTGCCAGAAAGGGCATCCGATCCGGAATTGGGTTCTGTAAGGTTATAGCAGGATTTTATAGCCCCACTTCCCAGTCCCGGAAGGTACTGGGCTTTCTGAGCATCATTGCCAAAATATTGAATGGGATATGTGCCGATCCCGGTTTGTGCGGCAAATGCGGTTGCAAATGAGTGTGCATGCCCCAAACCTTCCTGCACCAGCATTTGGGTGACAATATCCAAACCGAAGCCTCCATATTCCTCAGATATACCCGCGCTAAGGAGGCCAAGTTCTCCCGCTTTTTCAAGGAGACTGGGCATCAGACCTATTTCCCCGGAATCAATTCGATCCAGGATGGGGAGAATCTCAGTGGCAACAAATTCCTGGCACATTTCCAGGATGGATCGCTGCTCTTCGGTAAACGATTCGGGAGAGAAATATGCTGGATGGCTAATGTGGCGCACCAGAAATTCTCCCCCCGCAAGGATAGTAGGCTGCGAAGAGGTGGACATAGAGCTATATGGATAAGTGCCCTGAGGGCACAGGGTTAAGCTGGCAAAAAGCTGTGGAAAGTATCCCCCCGAAGTCCAAGTCTCAGCGTTTCTAGTGGAATCGCTTCAGCAGGAGCTATATTTCCCAGGTTAACATGAGAACCGAGCAATTGGATGAACCAGACCTGTTGGCTTTTTTGCGGGGCTTCCCATAATAATTTTTCTCCCGGAAGGTCTTTTAGAATTTCTTCTACCAAATCACTCCGGACTTCGCCTCCTTCGCGGAACATCCCTACAGTACCGCTCTCGCGTGCTTCTGCAATCACCATCCAGGAGCCGGCTTCGAGTTCTGCTTTCATCATGCTTACCCATTTGTAAGGGGCGATGATTTTTTCAGTACTCTTACTTCCAACTTCTGATAATACGGTTACATACTTGGCGAGTTTCCGGATCAATTCGCATTTTTCATCCTGGTGAATGTCGATGCAGCCGTCCGAAACTTCGGCGTATTCCATTTTGTAGGTATCTAAAATTCGGAGATACTCATCAATTTGACCGCGGATGTAAAAGGCTTCAAGTAGCGTACCGCCAAAATAGGTGGGGATTCCGTTTTCTCGATACACATCCAGTTTTTCCGCCAAATTAGGGGTCACACAGGAAGTGGCCCAACCTAGTTTGACAATATCGGCGTACTCACCGGCAACACTGATAAAATCTTCTGTTTCACGGATGCTCAACCCTTTGTCCATGATCATGGTAACCCCTTTTTTGCGGGGTTTTGTATCTCGGGTCGGGAGGGAATTTAATGGATAATTGATCATATTTAAGTTAGCCGTTGAAAAAGAATACGCATATACCGCATACTCCTTGTGTCAGGACATTATTCCGATGATGGATTAATATTCGGCGCAAACTACAAGACTGGCGTAAGAAATCAAATTTGCATAGCAAATCTGCTGAGCAGAAAAGTCAGGTTATTCCTAAACTTTCGGTGCATATCGCTGAATGAGGCGAAGGAGCCCCGTATCATTGCGCAGGTCAGGCTGGATCAGGAATAAGAGATAATGATCTGCATAGTTGAGTAGCAGAGCATTCTCCAGGAAGTTATTGCCTTTATCCAGGTGATTACTTGCAAAGCAATAAGCAGCGCACTGGTAGTACAGCCGGCTGAAGGTAGGGTTGAGCCGAATTCCTTCTTCGAGATAGGCAATGGCGCCTTCTATATTGTCCTTTTCAAACAGGAGTTGAGACCAATCCTGCCAGAGATTGAAATCTGCTGAATTCAGGCTGATTGCTTCCTTGAGGTAGGCATACGAACTTCGCTTATTGCCTAGTTTGTATTCACAGATGGCCAGAGATAAGCATAAATCCGCATTATCCTCATCTAGCTTAAATGCTTTTCGATAAAAATGTATGGCTTCGAGATAGCGTTCCCGCTTTTCCAGGCAAAACCCCATACCGATCCATGCATCAATAAAGTCGCCATCTCTTTGGCTGGCTTTGTTGTAATACCGCACCGCTTCGTGATACAGGCCCAGCCCTTCATAGCTTTCGCCAATGTGGTAAAGCGTATAAACGTCTTCTGAGTTGAGGTTGATCGTTTCGAGAAAGGCTTGTAAAGCTTCCTGATATCGACTCATCTCAAGCATGAGCTGTCCTTTTTTGAAATAGGCAGCAGCAAAGTCATCCCGAATCAGAATCGCATAATCAAACGCTTCTGTTGCCATCTCATAATTCCCTGATTTTTTGTAGAGAACGGCGAGGTGGTACCAAATGGTGGGAGAATAAGGATGGTTGTCCAGGAAATTTGTATAAAGTCCAATGGCATCCTCCATCTGATCTTCAGATTCGAGGAGAAAAGCCAGCTCATACAGCGCTTCTTCAAAAACCGGATCCAATTCCAGCGCGGCCCGGTAAAATCGCTCACTTTCCTTAGCCATTCCGCATATCTGTGCGATGTTACCCTTTTGCAAAAGGATATCTTCCGGCTTTTCAGCAAAGGTAAGCAAGTCGTCCAGGAGGTCTACGGCTTCTTCATACTGATTGTCCTGCGCGAGGAGGTTGGCTTTGAAGAAAACGTACTCAGGCCGCATGGGGCTATGTTGCAAGGCGGTCTCTATGCAGTCTGTTGCAATTTCGACTCGCCCCATTTCCAAATGGATACGGGCTTGCTTATAGTACAAATCACTGCTGGAAGGATGACTTTGAATGGCAAAATCGAGGAGGCGCTCAGCCTTTACCCAGGCGTTTGCGCCCAGGTAATAGTTGTAAATTTCATCGACTTTCATCAAGTCAATAAAATAATACTCCTGCCGATTTAGCATTTGCTCGAACTCCTCGGCACTGTTTCGTGCCTGGCGTTCTTCAAAGTCGTTATGTTCGAAGTGCTCTTGCATGTGTGTTCCCCTGAAAAGCAGGCGCAATTACCCCGTAGTATCTGCTCGACTCTTCCCAAATATAACAGGACTTTTGGTCCATTTCAATTGCCTGATATCACTTTTTGCTTTGCGTTCTATCGGAATATAGAGATATTCTGTAAGGCTGGATTTCACATATTTATGAATGGCATAAAATCAGACAATTGATAATCAAAGCCTTATGGGAATATAATTTTTTCAAAATGCCCTGTTTTTTTAGCTGTTTTTTTGAAGATTAATTAACGGATTACCTCGATATTTTTTTATAAGTAACTAAAAATACCCCAACAAATACTGCGAAAATGTAGCCGAACCTGGCTGCTTCCATCACCTCCTTGAAAAATAACCAGGTGATTAAACTTACTAAAACAGGTTGGAGGTAAATATAAATACCCACGTAGGAAGCGGGTACACTTTGCATAGCCCAGGCGTTGAAAGCATAGGCGAGTACCGTTACAAATAGGACAACATAAATAAGGCCAAACCAGGCAAAGGAACTAATAGTCATCCACTTAACTGTCAGTATGGCCGGAAAACCGGCGGGGACAGCGAATAAAGCACCAAATATAAAGACCCAGGAAATGATCGTAAAAACATGGTATTTCCGGAGAAGAGGGCGCACCAGTACCAGATAGCAGGCGTAACATGCCGCATTTCCCATAATCATCAGGTCTCCACTAATGGTAGTTCCATCGACTATAATCGTTCGGCCGCCCAGACTAATCATTGCTGCACCGGCAAATGAAAGTAACAATCCCACTATTTTCAGGACTGAAAGTTGCTCTGCCCGCATGAGAAACGCAAACAGAAAAACAAATACCGGTGTGGTGATCATCAGGACAGATGCATTGACCTCGGAAGTGCGTGAAAGTCCCCATAAAAACAACCATTGATTGAGGGCAACCCCAATAAGTCCACAAAAAAACAAGCGGATATAATCTTCGCGGGATTGAATTTGTTCCCTGCCAATGAACCGACTGAGTAAGGTGAATAACAATGCGCCCATGAACCCTCTCACCGATAGAATGGCAAGCGGGGGAATCTCTAAAAACGTTTTTTTCAGGATAAAAAAATTAAGCGCGTAAAAGAGCGCAACAGCCAACATGGCAATGTGGGCAAGAGGAGATGAGCGAGGGGGGCTATTCAATGAATGGATTTTTGGTAAGCAAAGCTAGGGATATAAGAAAATCCGTCCTAGCCGAAGGATACGCCTGCGGTTTTTTCCTATATTAGCTCTCATGAAAGCTGTATTATGTAAGTCATTTGGGCCCCCTGAGAATCTGGTGCTGGAAGAAACAGAAAGTCCGATAGCGGGAAAAGGACAAGTCCTGATTCAGGTAAAATCCTGTGGCGTCAATTTTCCGGATACCCTCATCATCGAAGGGAAATATCAATTTAAGCCGGAATTCCCCTTTTCGCCAGGAGGTGAGGTATCAGGGGTAGTCAAATCTGTAGGAGAGGGCGTATCTCATGTGCAAGTAGGACAGGATGTGATGGCCCTGACAGGTTGGGGCGGATTTGCTGAGGAAGTCGTTGTGTCCGCAGGTTTTGTGATGCCTATGCCCCCTAATATTCCCTATGAGACAGCTTCAGCCATGGTCATGACCTATGGAACTTCCTACCATGCTTTGGTAGATCGGGCGAATATTCAACCCGGAGAGACCATGCTGGTATTGGGAGCTTCGGGAGGGGTTGGCCTCGCAGCAGTAGAATTGGGCAATTTGTTAGGGGCACGCGTAATTGCAGCAGCTTCCACAACAGAAAAACTGGCTCTCTGCCGGGAATATGGGGCTAGTGAGACCCTTAACTATACAGAGGAAGATCTGAAGGAACGGCTCAAGGCCCTCACCGATGGAAAGGGAGTCGATGTGGTTTATGACCCGGTAGGAGGAGACTACACAGAAGCTGCGCTCCGTCGAATGGCATGGAAAGGACGGTACCTGGTGGTAGGCTTTGCGGCCGGAGACATTCCTTCCATTCCCCTCAATCTGCCCCTCTTAAAAGGATGTGAAATTGTGGGGGTCTTCTGGGGGGATTTTGCCAAGCGAGAAGCCGCTAAGAACATGGCCAACTTTCAGCAGATTTTCCAATGGTACTATCAGGGAAAATTAAAGCCCCATATCCACGCAGCCTATCCCCTCAAAGATGCCGCAAAGGCACTTAATGAGATGTTAGACCGGAAAGTAAGGGGGAAAGTGGTACTGATTCCCTGAAGAGAATTGTAAATAAATTTTACCAATCTCCTTTGGGTCTCGTTTTTTCTCTCTAACTTTACTCGGCAAATGTTGAAACCGATATTTGCCATGTCTCATACCGATAAAATTGCTTACCAGGGACTCACATACGATGATGTGTTATTGGTCCCTGCCTACTCCGAAGTCCTCCCCCGCGATGTACAAACCAGCAGCTGGCTCACGCGAGAAATTCGCCTGAATCTGCCGATTGTCAGTGCTGCTATGGATACGGTTACAGAGCACCAAATGGCCATCACGGTGGCCGCTAGTGGAGGCTTGGGCATTATTCACAAAAACATGACGATCGAACAGCAGGCCGATGAGGTCCGCAAGGTCAAACGCTCAGAGAGCGGTATGATTGTCGATCCGATTACCCTGACAGTGGAAGATACGCTCCAGACAGCTTCCGAGATTATGCAGGAGAATCACATTGGAGGAATTCCCGTGGTTGATAAAAACAACAAATTGGTTGGGATTATCACAAATCGGGACCTGCGTTTTCAAACGCCGGATGCTCGTCGGGTTAGCGAATTGATGACCTCCGAAAATCTGATCACAGTACCAGAAGGAACTACGCTGGAAGAAGCTGAAAATATAATTCGGCGGCACAAAGTGGAGAAACTACCCGTTGTGGACAAATCTGGTACAATTGTAGGCCTAATCACCTATCGCGATATTATCAAAAAACGCACTTTTCCCAATGCCTGTAAAGATCATTTGGGTCGGTTGCGGGTAGGAGCAGCAGTAGGCGTAAGTGCAGATACTTTTGATCGGGTCGAAGCACTTGAAAGAGCCGGGGTCGATGTCGTTACCGTCGATACGGCGCATGGGCATTCCCGTGGCGTGCTGAATACGATTCAGGCGCTGAGAAATAAATTTAAAGATCTGCAACTCATTGGGGGAAATGTTGCGACAGCTTCTGGTGCGGCGGCTCTGATTGAAGTAGGAGTTGATGGCGTGAAAGTCGGAGTGGGTCCGGGTAGTATTTGTACGACCCGTGTGATTGCAGGAGTCGGCGTGCCGCAATTATCCGCTATTATGGAGGCGGTTAGAACGGCAAAGCCCGCAGGCGTACCTGTCATTGCAGATGGCGGGATTAAATATTCCGGGGATATGGTAAAGGCCCTCGTGGCAGGTGCCAGCTCTGTGATGGTTGGGGGAATGTTGGCCGGTACAGACGAGAGCCCTGGGGAAACGATCTTGTTTGAAGGGCGAAAATTTAAGACATACCGGGGTATGGGATCCATCGAAGCCATGAAAGCCGGGAGCAAAGATCGCTATTTCCAGGATGCGGAAGATGATATTCAAAAACTCGTACCGGAAGGGATTGTAGGCCGGGTAGCGTATAAAGGCAAGGCTTCCGAAGTGATTTACCAATTGGAAGGGGGACTTCGCGCCGGTATGGGATATTGTGGGGCAGGAACGGTTGAGGAGATCCAGGAAAAACAATTCGTCCAAATTACCAATGCCGGTTTGCAGGAAAGTCATCCCCACGATGTCATGATTACCAAAGAGGCACCGAATTATTCCCGGCGCTAGACCTGGTAATGTTCCCGGTAGCGATTGTACAGGTGATGGGCCTGCACATAGCTGGAATTGGGACTCATAAAATGTGAGAATTCGAAAGTAATGGCCTTTTCCATTCCAGCTGCTTCGGCTGCCTGAAGCTTGAGAAGGAGCTTTTCCCATTTGATGGGGAGAAACTTGATGGGCATATCCCGGTCAAAAGACTCTGCATTGGTCCAGCATTGGAGGCCATAGCGGTCTGCGAGTGCTTTATTGACCCGGAGGTAATCAGCCAATTCGTGAAACTCCACATGTCCATCCTGAAAGGCGACAATATCAACAGCCTCTTTCAGGCCCGAAAGAATTTCCCCCCATTCTTTTTCATGTTGCGCTAACCCGACAGATTCCGCTTTGGTGAGGCCCGATTGGCTGGAAAGCAGGGCCTTTTTGCCATCTATATAAGGAGAAATCAAGGTCGGCAAATTGTCCGAAACGGCTTTACAGTGCTTGCCCAGAGCAGCATAGGTGTCGATAATGGCACCTGTTTTCCGACTGACCTCCTGCGAAATATACCACCCTCGAAAAGCTGTACTGTGGCCATATTTCTCCCATACTTCGTCGATTACGGCCCGATTAATATCTACTTCCCGATCGTATTGGCCAGAAGTCCAGTAAGCACCTGAATCGTAGAGGCCAAAGTAGAAATCAAACCCATATCGCTCGCTGAGTTGGAGGAACAGGGCGACCAAATCAACAGGGGGACGATATGCCTGTTCCCGATCGATGAGCACCTGTGAGGGATAGGTAATCCAACGTTTGTAGCCACTCCGAATCAAAATAACCGTATCAATCCCAACCGCATGCATGGCCTGGAAATCGAGGTCCCATTCTTTTTCACCCCAATTCTGATGAGGAATGTCGTGGCTGATTTCGTCGAGAAAAGTAGCAGTGATTTTCACAAAAGTCGGACTTTGAAAGTAAATGAAGGTAGGTAAATAAGTAGTCTTCTATCTCGGAAGTGCAAATGCTACATATAAATCTCCTGATTTTGTGCCCATTTTTCCCCCTCCTGCTGCAATCACTACATACTGCCTGCCTCCAACTGAATAAGTCGAAGGGGTAGCATATCCTCCCGCAGGCAACTGAGTTTCCCATAAGGTAGCACCCGTTTCCCGATCAAAAGCCCTGAATTTCTCATCCTTGGAAGCGCCGATAAAAATCAATCCCCCAGCTGTAAGGATGGGCCCTCCGTAGTTTTCTGTTCCCGTCTGGGGAATTCCCTGCTGAGTCAATGCCTCAAATTCTCCCAGTGGAACTGTCCACAAGATTTTCCCCGCATTTAGATCAATGGCATTTAAGGTGCCCCAGGGGGGCTTCACCGCCGGATATCCTTCTTCATCCAGAAACCGGTTGTAGCCCGTGTGCGCATACGGACTTTCTCCAGAGGGAACGGCTACTTGCGAAGCATGACCGTCAAGATCGGTTTCGGCTTCCTCTTCTGACAGGAAGGCAATTAGTTTTCCTTTTTCGGTATCATTCAGGTGTTTAAATGCTGGCATCATCCCCCTGCCGGAATTGAGGACTTCCAACATTTCCCTTTTGGAAAGTCGATCTGCCACCCCGATTAACGAGGCAATTCCCTGATTGGGATTGCCTAAGCGGTCCGGGCCGTGACAGCCGATGCATTGTCGTGCATAAAGAAGGCCTCCGGTTGCACTTCCGGCGGCTGTGCTCATAGATTCATCGATCTCTATCATCGTGAGAATCCATGGCATTTCATTGGCGTTCACATACATGATCCCTGAGTGGGGATCTACTGCTGAGCCGCCCCACTCCGCCCCTCCATCAAATCCAGGAAAGATCACCGTTCCCTGTGTACTGGGGGGCACAAACTGTCCTGCTGAGCGAATATCTTTGAATATGTCAGCAACATAGTCATGCGCTTCCGGAGAAATATGGGTAATATCTGCTTCTGTGAATGCCTGCCGCGCAAAGGGAGGAGGCAAGGTGGGAATCGGTTGGGTAGGCCAGGCAGCTTCCCCAATCAGATCAGAGGGGGGGAAGGGGCGTTCTTCAACCGGGAAAAGGGGTTCTCCTGTTTCGCGATCAAGTAGGAATACATAACCGGACTTGGTTGCCTGAGCTACTGCGTCGATCAACTGCCCGCCCTGCCGAACCCGAACGAGATTGGGCGGTGCAGGCAAATCGCGATCCCAGATATCGTGTCGAACTGTCTGGTAGTGCCAGATTCGTTCACCCGTTTCTGCATTCAGGCAGAGGATAGAATTGGCAAATAAATTTTTGCCGGGTCGATCTCCTCCATAAAAATCAAAAGAAGCAGACCCGGTCGGAGCAAATACCCATCCCCTTTTTTCGTCCAGGGTAAATCCTGCCCAGGCATTCACGCCACCAGCTGATTTCCAGGCATCTTTGGGCCAGCTTTCATAGCCAAACTCTCCCGGATGGGGAATCGTATGGAAAACCCATTTGATTTCTCCAGTCCGCACATCATATGCACGGATGTAACCCGGGATCGCAGGCGACCGCTCAGCAACCCGGCAACCCTGAATCAATAGGTCTTTATAAATGATCCCTGGTGTGTTGGAATTAATAAACAATTCGGAAACATCCCGCCCGAGTCCATCATGCAGATCTACCTTGCCACTGTCGCCAAAAGTGAGAATCGGTTCGCCGGTTTCGGCATCCAGTGCACGTAAAATGGGGCCAGCGGTACAGAATATTCGCTTGTCATCTCCTGATTCCCAATATGCAAGCCCTCTGCCTACCCCCAGTGAGGAGACATTCGTAGGGGGTTTGTATTTCCAGATTTCTTTCCCCGTCGAAGCATCCAGGGCAAATACTTTCAAACCGGGAGATGCACCATATAAAATACCATTGATGATCAGTGGATTGTGTTGAATCTGGGATCGGTTTGCCGGGTCTTTATCTCCTGAGGCATATGTCCAGGCGATTTCTAGCTGAGCAACATTTTCTGTGTTGATTTGATCAAGCGAAGAATATTGACTGCTGGTGGGGTCGCCGAGGTAATGATCCCAATTTGTATAAGCCTCAGCTGGTAGTTCCGCATCGGATGTGAGAGTCGATGGTTGACAGGCAAAGAGAGATACAATCAATGCCAGTGCAAAGGGTGTCCGCAAGAAGTTGTGCATAGATTTGGGAGTAGAATGTGAATGACCAACTTATTAACTACAACCGAGAAATCATCCTGTAGTTTCCTGAGCTTATCAGGGAGTTGCCAGTACTTCAATGAGGTCTGTGAGTGCTAAATGAGAAAAGTCAGCAATAACCAGGTCTGCGTGGGTAAGTTTGTCTGCTGGATTGGTGGTAGCCAGCGCGATGACTTTCATCTTGGCATTTCGGGCGGCTTGTATGCCCATGAGGGAATCCTCAAAGACAATACACTGATCCGGTTTTGCTTGTAATCGAATCGCAGAATTAAGAAAAACCTCTGGATCTGGTTTTCCCTTGCTAACGCCTGAATCATCAATGATAGACTGAAAATAGGGCCGAAAACCTGTATGTTTTAATACAAACTCGACATTTGAAGGAGGGGCTGAAGTCGCTAGTGCGCAGGGGACCTCGGCTTGCTGCAATTCGTGTAATAAACTTGCCAGACCGGTAGTGGCCTGTATGTGCGGTTGGTAGATATGGCGATAGAGTGCCTCTTTTTCAGGCCCAAAGCCTTGCTGAATCATGTCCGTTGCCCGGTCTCCAAAGAGGATTTCAATGCAATTGGCCATCGTTCGACCATTGAGTTCTTCCTGGTATCGTTGTAGGGTCAATTCGACCCCGTATTTCGCGCAAATTTGAATCCATGCCTGAATATGGTATCGGTCATTGTCAATGACAACACCATCCATATCAAATATTACCCTGATATCCTGCATCTTATGAGCAATATAGTTAAACTTTGTTGGGTTTTCCCCGGAGTTTTATCTAACTTTGCAAGCCGAATGAGGATCCTGTAATTATGGACAAGTCCTTTGAGAGAAAATATTCCATCAACGTAGCCCGACTAGGCCTCGGAAAGCATACAGATGACTTCCATCTGGATGATGATTTTTTTGCACAGGTTGAGCAAAAAGATCCGATTAAGGCTGACATTCAGGTGATCGTGGAGTTGGAAAAGTATGAAACCCATTTGGATGCGGTTTTTCATCTTTCTGGTGAGGTAAGCTTACCGTGTGATAGGTGTTCCGATCCCTATCCTTATGCGTTGAAATTAGATGAACGAATTATTTATTCCTTTGACCCGGATATGAATTTTGAAGGGGGAGAAGTATTGTATTGTGATTCGCAAGAGCCAGTACTTAAGTTGATCCAGGAATTATATGATTTTGTTCGACTTGCTATCCCCATTCGCAAGGTTCCTGAAGCCGAAGTGCATTTGTGTGCTCCTGAAGTCCTGGAAGTATTAGGACTCGATGAAAAGGGAAATCCCCTCATTGAAGAATCGGTCTCAGAAGAAGAACCCCCTGTAGATCCCCGCTGGGAGAAATTGAGGGAGTTAAAAGATAAATTGAATGGATAACATCCGGAAGGATGATCTAACTATACTAACTGATAACTAATAGAAGACGAAAATGGCGCACCCGAAGAGAAAGATCTCAAAACAGAGAAGAGACAAGCGCAGGACGCATATTAAGCTGAAGTCCAGAACGTATTATATCGATCCGGTGAGTGGTGAGCCTACGCTGTACCACCGTGTCTGCCTCGAAAGCGGATACTACCGTGGCCAGCAGGTCATGGCCGGTGAAGATGATGAATAAAGACTAAACGCTACATAGAGATTTCTGACAGGGAGTTTTCCCTGACGGTCAGGTAGTTTGTTTAAAAAATAAAGAAACCCCTTTGCTGATTTGCAAATGGGTTTTTTTCATGCCTGAAAACGAAAACAGCCGAACGATTTTACATCGTTCGGCTGTTGTTATTAATGATATATTCGACAGGATCAGGCGAGCGAATGAACACTTGCTTTAATCTTGGCTTCAAAGTCTCCACGGAAGCGGTTGATCGTATTCCGAACGGGCCATGCCGCAGCATCTGCAAGGGCACAAACGGTACGGCCTTCCATCGTATCGCACAATTCGAGCAGAGTATCGAGATCGCGTGTTTCTCCCTGTCCGGCGTCAATCTTTTTCAGCATTTTGACAAACCAGCCTGTTCCTTCGCGACAAGGCGTACACTGTCCACAACTCTCGTGGTCATAGAACTGGGCAACCCGAATCAGGAATTTTACAATATCTGTATCCTCATCCAGAATGCACATGCCACCGGTACCCATGAAGGTTCCGACGGTGCGAAGCGAGTCTGCGTCCATGGTGATACCCTCGATCATCTCTGCTGTAAGAATGGGAACCGAAGACCCTCCAGGCACAACTGCTTTCAGTTTTTTACCTCCCCTGATACCGCCACCTACTTTGTAGATCATGTCGGTAATCAGCATGCCGGTTGGATATTCATATACACCGGGCCGATTGATATGTCCGGAAATTCCGTACAATACCGGTCCGGGGTGCGTAGCTATTCCAATTCCTTTGAACCAGTCTGCACCTTTATTGATGACCAGGGGTACATTGGCCAGCGTCTCTATATTGTTGATGGTAGTGGGTTTACCCCAAAGACCAAATTGTGCGGGAAATGGGGGTTTGGAACGGGGATAAGGCCGCTTGCCTTCGAGAGATTCCATGAGGGACGTCTCTTCTCCACAGATATATGCTCCTGCTCCTTTGTGCACATACATATCAATGTTAGCACCAGAGCCGAGAATATTTTTACCCAAATATCCTTTTGCGTAGGCATCATCAACTGCCTTTTGCATCATGTCGATCCAGTCGGCATACTCACCACGGATATACACATAGGCAGCATCCATGTCCATTGCGTAGCAGGCAATGATGGCTCCTTCAATGAATAAGTGTGGATTGTATTCAAAAATCCGACGGTCTTTGATAGTGCCGGGTTCTGATTCATCGCCATTACAGGCCAAATAACGCGGAACTCCCTCTTGCTTTGGAGGCATGAAAGACCATTTCAGGCCTGCATTAAATCCTGCCCCGCCTCTTCCCCGGATATTGGCAGACTTGACTTCATCTACTACCGCTTTTTGTGTCCATTTGGAGTCAGAAAGAACCGAACGGAGTGCTGTGTATCCGTCGTTTTTCTCATAGACATCAATCTTATGCAAATTGGGTACGTCCGGTAACAGAACTTTTTGATAATTTCTCCAGTTTTCCATGCAATCCAAAGGGTTATCCAGAATATAATCACGCCACTAAAGGCATGATGAATGAGGGACCAAGTTACGCATTTTTTATAATAGCACAACTCCGGTTTGATGCAGAATGTTCATGAAATGGGAGGAAATCTATGCCTGATCCGAACGGTCGGAAGGCAGGGTTTCTTCGGGGGTATCCGGTGCGTCAGGTACCGGGGTGATTTCCTTTTCAGAATGGAGGGTTTCGAAAGGAGACTGTGCAGGGGTTGCGTCGGTTGATTCGGGATGAATACCACGTGCTACTTCATCCATTTTAAAGAACCTCCCCTGGAGGATTAGGATTACCACAATCCCAATTGAGATACAACTATCGGCGATATTAAAGATCGGAAACATATCCATGTGCCAATCTCCGATGGTAAGCCGGCCCATGTCAAAGTAAAACATGTCCACTACCCGACCGAGAAAAAGTCCGCCTTCGTAGTTGTTGATGTCGTGGAAAAATAATCCATAAAAAGTCCTGTCAATAATATTTCCCAATGCGCCCCCAAAGATAAGAGCTACGAATATCGGGAGAGGCGATTTGTGGGTCGCAAGCCGGTACAGAACATATCCGATGGCTACAACAGCAATAATAGAAAAAACCGAGAGGATTAATTTCCCGGTTTCTTCCGACATATCGACGCCTAAAGGACTGAGGAGCTTGCCGACGGTAAGGCCAAAGGCAGCGCCATTGTTTTCGATGAAATAGATTTTAAAAAAGTCGCCAATTACTTGAATCTGTCCGGCTTCTCCCATCACCATATTCAGCTTCACGATTACTTTCACAATTTGATCGATTACGATCACCGCAGCAGCTATAGCGAAATACAACAGTGTTTTTCCTGGCTGAGATTCTTCCGAATTTATTAGCGACTTTGAAATCATGAAAAGTACTTAGTAAGTGAGAGGCGGCTGATATTATCGGCCGTGGGGGTTATTGTTTTGTCGCATTTTGCCTTCTACCGTAGTAGTCGCATGCGGAACAACTCTGAGGCGTTCTTTAGGAATAAGATCACCGGTAATCCGGCATACCCCATAAGAACCATTCTCAATCCGAACAATCGCATTTTCAAGACTACGACTGAATTTTTGCTGGCGTGCCATCAGAATCTCTATTTGTTCTTTCTCACGGCTTTCGTTTCCATACTCGGTAAAGTTGAAACTATCAGCGGAATTACCGCTGAGTGCTTTCAGACTCTCTGCCAGTCTTTTATACTCAGACTGAGATTCGTCCAGCTTTTTCAGGATGATGTGACGGAATTCTTCGAGCTCTTGCTTAGAATAAAATTTCTTGGACATGCGATCTTCCATAAACGTCAAAATTATAGGGTTGTGCGCAAAAAAAATATGTCCGGAGTCCCTGAGCGAATACAAAGGTAATATTTAATTCTTTTGTAGCGAAACTTTTCCTTTCATGCCGTTGATCTCGACTTCATCGCCTTCGACTAGTTCCGATACCAAGTGCAATTCCTGGGTCAGTGTCTCCTTGCAAATGTAGGCTGAAAACGCATTTACAGCCACATCCCAATCGACATGTTCCGTGATACGAGTTTGAATCTTATCGGTTACTTCGAATCCTTTATCTTTTCTTAAGTTCTGGATTCGGTTAATAAATTCACGTGCAATTCCTTCGTGTTTGAGTTCTTCGGTAAGGGTAAGGTCCAGTGCTACGGTGTATTTTCCATCAGAAGCTACCGCCCATCCCGGAATGTCTGCACTCAGGACTTCCACATCAGTAGTTTCGATTTCAAAGGATTGTGTACTGAGCGTCAGCGTCATACTACCGGTCTGCTCAAGTGAACGAATATCATCCTGGGTGAGCTTGGCAAGTGCAGGGCCAATTTCTTTGATGAGTTTCCCCACTTTCGGCCCGAGAGAGCGAAAGTTAGGTTTTACTTTTTTGACCAGTAACTCATTGTCTTCGGCGATATATTCTACCACTTTGACATTGACTTCGCTCTTCAGAAATTCGGCTACTTTATCGAGCTGTGTCTGCATACCGCTGCCCATAACGGCTACCATAGCCTTGGCGAGTGGTTGACGCACTTTGAGTTTTTCTTTTCTGCGGATACTCAGAATCAGGGAAGTGATTCGCTGTGCCATATCCATCCGCTCTTCGAGTTCGGGGTCTATGGCAGCTTCCGACCAGGCAGGATAAGAGGTGAGGTGTACACTCTCCGATTCTGTCAAATCCCGATAGAGACGCTCCGCAAAAAAGGGCGCGATCGGACTCATCAAAATCGATACGGTCTCCAGGCACTCATATAAAGTCTGGAAGGATGCTGTATCTCCTTCCCAGAAGTTGCGTCGCGAAAGACGTACATACCAGTTGGATAACTGATCATTGACAAAAGAATCGATGGCACGTACCGCACGAGTCGGCTCATAATCATCCATATAGCCTGCTACATCCCGTGTCAAGGAATGCAACACGGATAAAATCCAGCGATCCAGTTCGCTTCGCTCCGCCGCAGGAATCGGATTTTCATAGCTAAAACCTGCGATATTGGCATATAGTGCGAAGAAGTTATAGGTGTTGTAGAGAGTGCCGAAAAATTTCCGCTTAACCTCTTTTACCCCTTCCAGGTCAAATTTCAGGTTGTCCCAGGGAGCAGAGTTGCCGATCATGTACCAGCGGGTCGCATCAGCGCCGTGGGCACCAATGGTTGTGAAAGGATCGACCACATTCCCAATCCGCTTGGACATTTTACGGCCGTCTTTATCCAGCAATAAGCCGGTTGACAGTACATTTTTGAACGCCACGCTCTCTTCCAGCATAACGGCAATCGCGTGGAGCGTAAAGAACCAGCCTCGCGTTTGATCAACCCCTTCTGAGATAAAGTCTGCCGGAAAATGTTCCGCAAATTTATCTTTATTCTCAAACGGATAGTGCCACTGAGCAAAAGGCATGGCGCCAGAATCAAACCACACATCGATGAGGTCGGATTCACGTTTCATGGGCTTGCCGCTTTCGCTAACAAGTATCAACTCATCGACCATCGGCTTATGCAGGTCCAGGTCTTCGAGGAATTCAGCTTGCTGTGCAGTTGTCATGAGACCTGCTGTAACTGATTTTTCAATTTCAGTTCTCAATTCTGCTACAGATCCGATGCAAATGCTTTCTGTTGCATCCTCGGTTTGCCAAACGGGCAATGGAACCCCCCAATAGCGGGAGCGGGAGAGATTCCAGTCCACGAGGTTCTCCAACCAGTTGCCAAATCGACCCGTACCGGTTGCAGCGGGTTTCCAGTTGATGGTTTTGTTGAGTGCGATCAGCTTGTCCTTAACCGCTGTTGTTTTGATGAACCAGCTATCCAGCGGGTAATACAGGACTGGGCGATCTGTGCGCCAGCAATGCGGATAACTGTGCTCGTATTTTTCAACCTTAAAGGCCTTATTTTCTTCTTTTAGACGAATCGCGATATCAATATCAACCGAGCGGGCTTCTTCCTGCCCGTAGTCTTTGACATAGCGACCTGCAAAATCAGTAACCTCCTTCACAAATCGGCCTTTTCTATCGACGAGGGGACCCGGATTCCCTTCTTCGTCCATCACCATCAAAGGCGGGATTCCATTTTGCTGACCTACCCGCATATCGTCTGCACCAAAGGTCGGCGCAATGTGAACGATTCCGGTTCCATCTTCTGTCGAGACAAAATCGCCGATGATCACCCGAAATGCAGGAGTATCCGGCTGAACATAGGGCATAAGTTGCTCATATTCAATCCCTGCCAGGTCCGACCCTTTGACTTCTGCAACTACTTCAAATGGGATCAGTTTATCTCCCGCCTGGTAGTCGGCCATTGCCACTTCGGCGGCTTTTTCGGAGAAATATTTCCCCATCAATGCCTTCGCCAATATCACCGTTACGGGCAAATGGGTGTAGGGATTGAAGGTTTTGACCTTAACGTAGGCGATGTTTTTGCCTACTGCCAATGCGGTATTGGAAGGCAAGGTCCAGGGAGTCGTCGTCCAGGCCAGGAAATATTCATCTTCTTTTCCCTTGGCCTTAAACTGCGCGACAACCGTCGTATCCTTGATGTCCCGGTAGGTGCCGGGCATATTCAACTCATGTGAACTCAGGCCTGTACCTGCAGCAGGCGAATAGGGCTGTATCGTAAAGCCTTTGTACATCAGGCCTTTGTCATGGAGCCGCTTCAGCAGGTTCCAGACGGATTCGATGTAATTATTTTCAAAGGTGATATAGGGATCATCGAGATCGACCCAATAGCCCATCTTGACGGTCAGGTCATCCCATACGTCCTTGAATTTCAGGACATCTTTACGGCAAGCAGCATTATACTCCTTGATGCTGATTTTAGTACCAATGTCTTCCTTGGTGATCCCAAGTGTCTTTTCTACTTGCAACTCAACGGGAAGCCCGTGGGTATCCCAGCCTCCTTTTCGCTTTACCTGAAAGCCTTGCAGGGTTTTGTATCTGCAGAAAATGTCCTTAATCGCTCGCGCAAGTACGTGGTGAATCCCCGGCATGCCATTGGCAGAGGGAGGTCCTTCGTAAAAGGTGAATCCAGGTTTGCCTTCGCGGGAATCTACGCTCTTTTGGAAGGTCTTATGTTGTTCCCAATAGGCCAGCACCTCCTTGTCGAGATCAGGAAGAGAAAGTTGCTGGTATTCCGGGTACTTTCGGGACATTTTGGTTGATTTTGGTAAAGTGAGTGCAAATATAGTAAATGTGGAAAGATTTTTTTCACATGATTCGGGATACTTGTAACTTAACCAGCGAATGAATTCTTAGCTTATGAAGTATCTGATTACTCCCCTTTCTCTCCTGCTGATCCTGTTTGTTTTGAGTGGCTGTAATGCGACCAAGTGGCTCGCGGATCATCGTGCTGAAATTCAACGACTCGCCGGAGAAAATGTCCCCCCTCAGGAAAAGTTTGATGGACTCGCCACGACGATGGTAGAAGTGCTGGAAGAGGCAATTCGGTTTGGCAGCGTCAAAAAGAATGTCCAGCATGTTCAGAAGTTCACCAGGCAAAATGAAAAGGATATCGAGAAGATCATAAAAGATATTGAGGGCTGGCAACAGGGAATGACCGTAGGACAAAAACTCAAGTTTGGGGCCCATGCCATAACGCAGCCTTATGCAAGGGATTTGATAGATGTGGTGCCCCGGTACAAACGTAAGGTTGATCGCAAGATCAATCAAATGATCTTTCTGACAAAGATTCTGGGCGTATTTAAAGTGGGGAATTTGATTAAGTAG
>CAYGTH010000063.1:0-2126 GCA_964352745.1 uncultured Bacteroidia bacterium | reverse complement strand
TTCGTTCTGCGAGAAATATTTACGCTGCGCTGGATAAAAATAAATACACGATCACCCTCATAGGGATAGATCGCAAAGGACGCTGGTACCACATTGCTCCCGATGACTTTTTGGAAGACACCTTTCTTGTTGTCAGTCGGGGACGTCGTTTGGCAGCAGTGCCGGGCGAAAGTCGATTTATCTATTTGGATGAAAAAGGCGCATTTCCACATATAGATGTTGTATTTCCGATAACGCATGGGCCTAATGGAGAGGATGGAACTTTGCAGGGGCTATTGCGGCAGATAGATTTACCTTTTGTCGGTCCGGATGTGATGGGCTCCGCTGTTTCGATGGATAAGGATATGTGTAAGCGAGTATTGCGGGAAGCGGGGATTCAGGTGGCGCAGGGCTATGTATTTCACTTGCATGAAAAGGATGCCATAGATTATATGGCAGTGGTGAATCGATTGGGGAGTCCGGTTTTTGTCAAACCTGCGAATATGGGTTCTTCGGTTGGGGTCTCCAAAGCGGAGAATGCCGAAGAATTTTATGCCGCTATTCAGAAAGCATTTGAGTTTGATCGCAAAATATTAGTAGAAGAAATGCTCGTGGGCCGCGAACTCGAATGTGCAGTCATGGGCAACGCAACGCCCGAGACAACGAGTGTAGGTGAAGTCGGAATGGCAGCAGGATTCTACGATTACGAATCGAAGTATATCAGCGATGATGCTGCCAAAATCAGTATTCCGGCTCCGGGTATTTCGGCCTCTACCCATGCGAAACTGCTCATGGTAGCGCGGCAGGCCTACCAGGTGTGTGGATGCGAAGGCCTCACCCGGGTGGATATGTTTCTCTGCGAAGGAGATGAGGTGTATGTAAATGAACTGAATACCCTGCCCGGATTTACCAATATTTCCATGTACCCCAAGCTGTGGGAACACACCGGTACCGGCTATGCAGCACTACTGGATCACCTGATACAGCTTGCATTAGAACGAGCCACTGAAATAGCGGGGCTAAAAGCTGCCTTCTAACTGCTGGTCGAGAACCGTTAATTTCCCAACAGCACAGGATAAAGAAGGGTACAGAATTTCTGATTTTTTAGGAAATTCTTTCGATATGAAAACCTCCCGCCGCAATTTCCTCAAACAGAGTAGTCTGGTTGTCCCTGCGATGCTGCTAGCCGAAACAGATACCTCTCCTGGGATTCCCGGATATACTTACCCTGTAATTGAGCAACTCTCAGATGCTGTGATGCAGGATGGTTGGCTGCGTGTGCGTCTGGAACTGAGTAGTGATTCGCCGAACTCAATCGGTCATTATTCGGAGAAAATAGCCATAAAAGGAGCTAAGGCATCTGAAATCCGCACCTGGTTTTTTGAGGGCGAAGATTATTTCAATCCGGATACACGGGACTGGCAAGGTACAGCCGCTCTTCAAAGTGTGGATGTACTGGTCGTGAAGCTAACAGGAGCTGATGAACAGACTGAAATCCGGTTGAAACATCCGGATGGAGACTGGAACATGAGTTTGGGCGAATTGGTAGGGCCTAACACCCTTACCCACATGTGGGGAGAAACCCAGGTACAGGCCAATCTCCTGCTCGATTATGAAATCGGGCACCTGGAACTTACCGAAATGGGAATTCCAGACCCCGGCAAGAACTTTTCTTTCGTCATAATGGCCGACCCACAGGGCGGAGATCCGGCAGAGCCTACGGTTCGCGTACCCACGCGCATGAAGATTCATAATGCCTTTATTGAAGAAAGCATCCGCGTTGTAAATGAACTGAGCCCAAGCCCGGCATTTACGATTGTAAATGGAGATATCGTGGACAGCGAGGGGCAGGAACGAAATTTTGCGGCCATGCTGACTTTTTTTAAGGAACTGAAGACGCCCCTCCTGTTTGAAGTGGGAAATCATGAAACCCGCTACCGATCGGTCTTTACACCGGGCTATAATATGTCGGCCTTTGCGAATTTTTTTGCCGCTCAAAAAGCCGTAAATGGCCTCGAAAAACTCCTCTACTCATTTGAAATCGGAGAATGGCACATCGTTGTGTTTCCGGACCCATTACGCAATCATTTTTGGGAGACGCATCCCCATTATTTTGAATGGCTGGAGCAGGATCTCGAAACCTATCG
>CAYGTH010000062.1:0-22742 GCA_964352745.1 uncultured Bacteroidia bacterium | reverse complement strand
CCGGTTGATAAATCCTGAAAAGTAACAATCACCGGTGCACACCCTTGTGTTACATTGGCCTGAAAGTTAGCAACGGGTTGCGCTTGAGCTGCACAAACCAATAATGTAGCAATAAGCAAAGCAAACAGTTTTTGGGAACTATTTTTCATACCACAAATATACATTTATCAAATTATTATCTTTGTGTAATGTAATATATGGGTTAATTATGTTTGCATACAGTAAAAAAATCAAATATAAAAAACTGAATATCAATCAATTGTACAAAATACCTATCGATATTTTCTAAAAAACGGATGTGCATTTTTATTAACCGAAATGAGAGATATCAACAAATCAATTCTTCATCAACATGAAACACAAGCGACCTGCATGGGTAATCAAAATATGATCTGCTGGATTTTTGCCGGACAGCACGGAAAACAAAAATGGATTATTTTCAGTTTATCACTTGATGGTAAAAATGGAAGGGAACTCAACTGGAGAAAAAATGGGCTAATTTTTGCATGTGTAAATAATAGGCAATAATTAGCTGGTCAAATTCGCTTTAAAGAAATAAGTTAATAGGCGAGCTAACAAATAGAACTTACTGGTAAATTTTCCCAGACATGAGACCGACGACTAACAGCATCTTCCTGGCAATCCTTTTATTTCTATCGTTTTCTGCGAGCCATAATTTGATGGCTCAGAAATCTACGATACAATTTTTTGAAGGCTCCTGGTCAGAAGCACTTACTCAGGCACAAGCTGAGAACAAGCTCATATTTGTAGATGCCTACACTTCATGGTGTGGCCCTTGTAAACTGATGGCCAAGCAGGTTTTTACGGACAAGAAGGTGGGGAAATTCTATAATCAGAATTTCATCAATGTCAAACTCGATGTAGAAAAGGGCGAAGGCATTGACTTTGGCAGCAACTATAACATCAAGGCAGTTCCCGCATTGCTGTATGTAAACGGAGATGGGGAAGTTGTCCGGGAATATTCGGGCTATCAAGCGGCTTCCTGTTTTTTACAAATGGGACAAAAGGTGCAAACCCTTTCCACGGTCCTGATTGCCCCTTGAGCAAGAATCTTGTTAGTCGACCAGTTCTTCATGTATGGTTAGAGTTAGGTTCGGCCAAATCTGGCAAAAATTCCAGGCAACTGGATAAACATGCCAGCCGATTCGGGTAATTTTTCAAAATCTCCTTCAAATCTTCTAACATAGTCGGACCAGACAAAGGCTCTCACGACTTGCCTGCGTTTCTTTTGGGATACAAAACCCTTATCAGATTCGGGCTTTTGAGCGATCTCTATCTCCCATCAATAGCGCGGTTGTCAAATCCACAAATTCTCCCTAATAGGCATAATCTGCGATAATGAGCCCACTCGAGCGGAATTCTGTTCGATTTGCCAGAGCAGCTCGATTCCCGCATTTTCATCATATTCAATAGCAGCTCCCACATGAATCCCTATTAGCAGGCCCAACACATCAACAGACAAACTTCGTTTGCAGCATAGATGTTTTTCCTATATATGAGAAGTGTTCTGGTATTTCAGAATTGTGGACCAGCCACCTTGCCAAGCATAGATCTGATTTTAGTGCGGTATTACATTGATTAAGAGGCAATTACTTTCCCAACACAGACTTCCACTTAACTGGCATTGATTCTGAATAGCTCCTATAGTTTTAGGATATGTATTTCGGTGCCAACGCTACGCTGTGTATTTCCAATGAAGGCAAGGGGACATGGCCGCTATATTTTCATTAGGGTAATGTAAATCTCTTAAGTAAATCGAAAGAACAACATGCAATTTGCGTTGGAATTTTGTGCTGGAACGAGGAGGAAGAAGTGAGTTTTGTGAGCCAAATGAGCGTTTTTATGACGCAGGACTGGTCTAAAAGGTCAAGCGAACTACATAAGTTATTTTTTGAGTTTTACTACGTATGGCGATTATGTGAGAAGTTTTAAAATAGACCATTTTAGCAAAGAAGTATGCAAATGAAAGTAAAAGCCTTAGCTTTCTCTGTCTTTTTCTCGGTTTTGGTCAAATTTTCAGTCGAGAAAGCCAGGGCTCATGATAATATTAGAAATTTTATACATTAAATCGCTTCACACCTTATGTCAAACTCCCCATATCATATTCTCTATGTGGACGATGAACAGCACAACCTTCAGACTTTCAAGGCGGGGTTCAAATGGGATTATAAGATATTTACCGCAAGGTCTGCCTTTGAAGCCTTTGATGTGCTTGAAGAGGAGACGATCCATTTGATTATTTCTGACCAGCGCATGCCCGGATTATCTGGCATAGAGTTTTTTAAACGGGTAAAAGAACGTTTTCAAGATCCTATCCGAATAATCCTAACCGGCTATGGGGATATGGAAGTAGTGGTACGTGCCATCAATGAATGCGGAATCTACCAGTTCATGACCAAACCCTGGAAAGAGGAGGAAATGCGACAAGTGATGAACCGTGCGCTGGAGATATACAAATTAAGACGCGATAAGGAAGAATTGCTTGCGAAATTGGCTAATGCTAATGAAAAATTGCAAGCGGAAAATGAATACCTCCGGGAAGAGATTCAAAGTGATCATAATTTTGAGCAAATCATTACCCAGAGTCGAGCTTTCAGGAAGGTATTGTCGATGGTGGAGCGCGTTGCATCCACAAACACAACCGTGCTCATTCGTGGAGAATCCGGTACCGGGAAAGAGCTGCTTGCCCGTGCAGTTTACAGCCTAAGCAAGCGCAGTGACAAACCGCTTATCAAGATTAATTGTGCTGCCCTGAGCCCGACATTGATTGAGAGTGAGCTATTTGGGCATGAAAAAGGAGCATTTACAGGAGCCTTGCAACAACGAGTGGGACGGTTCGAGTTAGCGGATGGAGGCACCCTGTTTTTGGATGAGGTTGGCGAATTACCCATGGCTTTACAAGCCAAACTCCTTAGGTTATTACAGCTACCAATCGGGATTTGGATGCTCAGGTTGAAGCGGGGAATTTTAGGGAAGATTTATTTTATCGACTAAATGTTTTCCCCTTAACTTGTCCGCCATTGCGAGAGCGAAAAGAAGATATTCCTCTGTTAGTCAATCATTTTTTGCAAAAGCATGAGGCTAATATAGGCAGAAAAATCGCCTCTGTCACTCAGGAAGCACTTGAAAAACTTGTAAATTATAATTACCCAGGAAACATACGGGAGCTGGAAAATCTAATTGAACGATTTATGATTATATCGCCAGGTAATCAATTGGAAATCCACGATTGGTATCCGGATGCCCTTTCGAAAACAAATAAAGCGGTACATTTTCTTACGCTTGAAGAAATGGAGATCGAACACATCCGTCGTGCATTGGAAACTTCTGGCGGCAAAGTTTCTGGCAAAGGCGGTGCCGCCGAAAAACTTGATATCAATTCCAAAACCTTGTTTTCGAGAATGTCCAAATTAGGAATAAGCAAATCATAATAGATATGGAGAATGATATCCGACACAATGAGTTTACTGGATATTGGGGCGAAACCAGCCTGTTTATGTCATTATTTTCTAAAACCTCATTGTATATTAGCCTAAAAACTTGATACGTTCAATCCGTACTATATTGCTTTGGAGCCTGTTTGCTATCCCGATAACGGTATGGGGCCAGGAACGTCCAACTTCATTTCTGCACTTCTCTGTTAACGAAGGTCTATCTCAAGGCACGATACTTTGTATGCTGCAGGATAGCCGTGGACTCGTTTGGCTGGGGACAGCCGATGGACTTAATCGGTTCAATGCCTATGAATTTGAGGTGTTTCGACGAGATCCTGCCAGGATCAATAGTATTAGCGATAACGAGGTCATCGCAATCGCAGAAGATTCATCCGGGCAGATATGGATTGGTACAGGCAATGGCTTAAATCGCTATCAGGTACAAACCGATACATTCTTTGCGTATCGAAAAGACAGTAGCCTCAATTCTATCAGTAATGATTATATCACAGCCCTTCTCACCGATCGTAGCGGTCATATATGGGTTGGAACTCGACACGGACTAAATATATATCGACCAGAAACTAACGACTTCGAGAGAATATATCAGCTTTCTACTGAAACTCCCTCCCTTGCCAAACAAGCTGTCAGATGTATTTATGAAAGCAAAACAGGTGAGGTTTGGGTTGGATTCGAGGATGGCCTGTGTCGAATAAATGTAGAAGAAGGCATCCTTATTCCTTATCAGCAAGCTTTATTCCCCCACAATGAATTATTAGGCAGTGCCATACTGGCAATAGTAGAAGATCATGATAATCAGCTTTGGTTTGGAACAGATAAAGGCCTGGAGTATTGGAATCCAAATGCTAACAAATTCATGCACGTTGAAGATGTTCCCAATCGGCCCGTTAGCAGCCTGTTGATTGTTCAAAATGGCACTTTGTGGATTGGCACGAACGAAGAATTAATACGGTATGGCAAAGGCCAGATAATTGAAAGAATAAAACATGATAGGAACAAGGGATTAAGTCTTAGCAACGATGTTATCCATTCTCTCATGTTAGATCGGGAAGGCTCCATCTGGGTTGGAACAGGAAGTGGGCTCAATCTGCATTCTCAATATCTTGCACAATTCCATACCATCCGCCCTAACGAGTTCAAAATAAATGACCAGGTATCAAACAAAATATGGGCAATAGCTCAAGACAAACAAGGAATGGTCTGGTTTGGAACTGAAGGAGGCCTCTATAGCCTTCGTATGGAGGAGAACCTTACTGCTGTGGAACCCGTGAAACTTAAGCCCCTCCCTAATCCTTCAAGCCTCAATATCAGTACCATTTATCCGGATGCTAAGCAAAATGAGCTCTGGATTGGCACGTATGGCATGGGCCTGGGGAAATACGACCTGACAAGGCAAAACATCCAATTCTACACAACGCAGCACATTTCCAAGGCCTCGATCAGTAGTAATGTAGTACGTGCTATCGCCCCGGGACGAAACGATACGTTTCTTTGGGTAGGCACCCCTAATGGCTTGAATCAACTTAATATATCCACCGGTGAATTTGCAGTCCATCAATTTCACAAAAGGGAAGGTGAAAATATTAAGGCTAACTCTGTCATCGCCTTACTGCGAGACAGCAATAATATGCTTTGGATTGGAACAGAAGGCGGACTAATTTGTTATGAATATCAGCACAATATTCGGCATTTTTTTCGCCATGATCCACAAAATGAACAAAGCCTGAGTCATGATTTTGTCAGGTGCATTTTCCAAAGTAAGACCGGCGATATCTGGATTGGCACTTCAGGAGGGCTAAATCGATGGATACCCGAAGCGATGGCATTTGAATCTTTTAGAATGGCCGATGGGCTTCCTAATGATGTTGTCTATTCAATAGAGGAGGCGGAGAATGGTGATTTATGGCTAGGTACAAATCGAGGGCTTTCCAGATTTGATCTTGAAAAGCGCCTCTTTGAGAATTTTAACATGCATGATGGGCTCCAGGGCAATGAATACAACACGCATGCCTCATGGAAGGGGGATGATGGGACCCTGTTTTTCGGCGGCACACACGGACTCAATGCTTTTCGTCCTGGAGCAATTCAGCGCAATTTAACCCCCCCAACTGTTGTAATCAGCCACCTTGAAGTTGTTAACAGGGATATCATCCAGCCCATTCGCAGGTGCATTCTTCCAGCGGAAAAAGTTAACCTCACGCATAAAGATTACCTCATCACCTTTGAGTTTGCCGCACTTGATTATTGTAACCCCAACCGCACCCACTATGCATATATGCTGGAAGGATTTGATCAAAATTGGCATGATTCCGGAAAACGAAGGACGGCGACTTATACCAATGTCCCAGGAGG
The DNA here is from genome assembly GCA_964352745.1 of uncultured Bacteroidia bacterium. Lineage (GTDB taxonomy): Bacteria > Bacteroidota > Bacteroidia > J057 > J057 > CAYGTH01. The sequence continues at coordinate 16,914 of CAYGTH010000062.1, read as the reverse complement.
AAACTACACTTTCCGTGTTAAAGCATATCACGCGTCAGGCGAGCCGGTTGAGAGCTATGCTTCAGTTGGATTAGAAATCATTCCTCCGTTCTGGCAGAAGCCAGATGCCTGGTTCTTGTTTCTGATGATTTTGGTGCTGGGAGTTTATCTCGTTATCAGAATCCGTACGCGAAGAATTCTCAAGCGAAATACTGAGTTGGAACAATTGGTTGATAAGCGTACCCACACGCTAAAAAATCAAAAGTTTATCCTTGAGCAGAGTGAAGCGCTATTCAGAAGCTTTTATGAAGAAAGTCCAATCGGAATCGCTTATGTCCGCGGTCTTGAACGGGCTATCGAAAAATGTAACAAAAGATTCGGTCAAATGCTGGGCTACTCAGAACGGGAGTTAATCGGAATGAAGTTCGACGAATTGACCCATCCGGATGATCGCGTACAGGACAGGGCAATGATTAATCTTGCGAATGAAAATGTAAAACAGGCAATCTATCATAAGGAAAAACGGCTTATTCACAAAGACGGGAGTACCGTATATGCTTATGCAGCAGTCAGTTTCCAGCGCTCATCCAATGAGAAAACTGAAAATTCTATTGTCATGCTAAACGATACAACAGAAGAAAAAATCGCATTGAAAAAACTCAACCGAACCCAGGCGCAACTACTGCACGCGGACAAAATGGCTTCGTTAGGGCAATTAACAGCTGGGGTAGCCCATGAAATCAATAATCCCGTCAACTTCATATACTCGGGGGTCAGTGCTTTGCGGAAAAACCTGGAAGCTTTCATGAAAATCTTTAGCGCTTATGATGAGATTAGCGATGCAGGCCAATTTGAACAGCGCAAACCAAATATAGAAGCCATAAAGTCCGAGCTTGATATAGCGGAAATAATCGCCGATATAGATAAGCTGATGCTAGCTATCCAGGAGGGAGCGGAACGGACCGGAGATATCGTCACAAGTTTGCGTACTTTTTCGAGAACGGATCATCCTAACATGCAATTGTCTGATATTCATCAAGGTCTGGATTCTACCTTGGGAATTTTGCAGAGACAAATTGGGGATCACATAAGTCTTGTCAGATACTATGCGTCCGATCTCCCCAAAATTGTTTGCCATCCTGGTCAACTCAATCAGGTGTTTTTAAATATCCTGATCAACGCCATTCATGCGATTGACACTGATAAATCAGGATTAATAAAGATCCAGACCGAAAACCTTGATCGGAATATCAGGATTCGCTTCTCCAATAATGGGCCCCAGATTCCAGCTGATATTCTTCCCAAATTATTTGAGCCTTTTTTTACGACCAAAGAAGCTGGGAAAGGTACTGGGCTGGGATTGTCAATCAGCTACGCAATCATAGAGAATCATAAAGGACATATTGAAGTAAAGAGTAATCCGGAAGAAGGCACGCAGTTCGTGATAGTGCTCCCCAAACAGCAATAAGCCCAAGCTTCTCTTCTGGTCAAAAAGGGATTCGCAGATGATACATTCCGTTATTTCGGAAGGGTTCCGTTATTTCGGAATAATATTATCTTCCACATTTCACGATTCGTCTATAAAAACCTGATTTTCAGCATGTTAGCAGACTGGCACTTGCCTGGCTATATCAACAGTATTGGCGGGCATACTATCGTTCTATAGCATACTCAAATGATTGCCCATTGCCTCTCAAAATGGTCAAGCAATGGTTAACCATTTAAATAGCAAGAATAATCAGGTAAGATGTTGGCATCGATATATCCCCCCGGCACATAGAAGAGAACATATCCGATTGCCGATATATCTGTTGATCGCAAGCTCCTGAAGGCCTTGTCTCAGCCAGCAAAATGCCGAAACGAAATGCAGTAACAAGATTACCAATGGAAAATACAACTATCATTACGGGTGCCGGAGGAAACCTGGGTCGCGCCATTACCCAAAATTTACTTCGGGTAGGCTGTCATGTTCACGTAGCAGTGGGGCCCGGAGAGAGTCCGGATTTTTTAACTCAACCGAACCTTACCGGTACTTTGGTAAATTTGCTCGTAGAGGCAGAAGTGGAAACATTTCTTTCAAAGGCACATACAAACTCGGCAAATAAGCGCATAGATACGCTTATTTGCATTGTTGGAGGGTATACCGAAGGAAGCATTGAAGACACAACGATTGAACATATTCACAAGATGCTTCAATTAAATTTTGAGACTGCTTATTTGGTAACACATCACCTTATTAAGATTTGCAGGCAGCAGCAAACTCCACTTCAAATTATCTTCATTGGTGCCAGACCCGCAATTGATCCAAAATCGGGTAATCAATTAGTTGCTTATGGACTCTCAAAATCCTTGCTGTTTAAATTGGCAGAATACATAAATGTTGAGACCAACCAAACTGGTATTTCAGCCTCAGTAATTGTGCCGAGTACACTTGATACAGTTGCAACCAGGAAAGCGATGCCGGATGCAAACCCAGCCGACTGGGTGCCAACTCAGGCTGTGGCGGAAACTGTTGCGTTTATTCTTTCTGATACAGGGAAGATGATGCGTCAATCGGTATACAAATTATATAACAACGCATAGTCTAAAAGAACAAGGGAAAGCCCTGGTGCATGCCTAATGCACGACCGCAGGAGGTAGCAGATTTCTCCGGGTATTCGGTCATTGATCTCCTGATAACATTTTCCTGCATATAAGAAGAATTCCCATATATAAGAATATTTTGAGGGGATGAAATATCAGGATTACTCACAAGGCACTGACTGTCAATAGGTTGCGGAAATAAAATATTTGGCATTCGCTTAGATATATCTCAGTAGTAACATGACAACCTAAGTTTACACAAATGTATGATTACATAATAATCGGTACGGGTGCTGGTGGAAGTACCCTGGCATATAAGCTGGCCAAGAGTGGTAAGAAAATCTTAATCCTGGAACGAGGGGATTTTCTGCCTATTGAGCAGGAAAACTGGGATCCTGAAGCCGTGTTTGGAGAGGGAAGGTACCTTGCTCCGGAAAAATGGCATGACCATAACCAGGGTGGAAAGGAATTCCAGCCGTTTACGCATTACTGGGTTGGCGGCAATACTAAAATGTACGGAGCGGCCTTATTGCGGATGCGTGAAAGTGACTTTCAGCAAGTGAAACATTATGGGGGGCTATCGCCAGCCTGGCCAGTATCCTATGAGACGCTGGAGCCCTATTATACTGAAGCCGAGTACCTGTATAGTGTTCATGGAAAGCGGGGAGTGGATCCCACCGAGCCTCCTGCCTCTCAACCCTATCCTCATCCTCCTCTTCGGTTTGAGTCTCGAATGAAAGAACTTTATAAGGCTTTCCAGCAAGCAGGCTGCAATCCTGCCCCGCTTGCTATTGGAGTGAGATTGCCTGAAGATAAAAAGCGAAGGACCGCGAAGATGAATCTGAGCCTGTTTGACGGATATCCTGATCCCACAGAAGCCAAAGCTGATGCACAGGTAGTAGCCTTGCGTAGTGCCTTACGCCATAAGAATGTCAAGCTGCGTACGCGACGTAAGGTCATCCGGCTCTTGACCGATGAATCAGGGCGGCGGGTTAATGGCGTGGTCGCGGAAACGCCTAAAGGTAAAGAAAAGGTCTATAAGGCGAATACGGTTATTGTTGCCTGTGGTGCTATTAATTCTGCTGCTTTATTGCTTAAATCGGCTAACTCACACCATCCTAACGGATTGGCAAATAGTTCTGACCTCGTCGGGAGGAATTTAATGATACACAATAATGGTACTGTTGTGGCCATTTCAACTAGCCCTAATGATTCGCAGTTCCAGAAATCGTTGATTGTAACAGACTTTTATCACGGTGCAGAAGATTCCGATTATCCATTGGGTACGATTCAAATGATGGGTAAAACTGATCCGACCACTCTTGCTTCGGAGCTAACAGAAATCCAACCCGACCAGGAAATGAGTCTCGAGGAAGTATCAAGGCATTCTATCGATTTTTTTATCACTGCCGAAGATCTTCCGGATCCTGCAAACCGGGTGATAGTTGACCAGAAAGGCAATATCCACCTGGCTTATACCTCCAACAATCTGGAAGCATACCAGCGCTTGAGAAAAAAACTCGTTGGCATGATGGATGAATTGGGCTGCAAGGAGGGGTATTGCAAAGATACGGCCTATGTTGGCTTTAAGCTTGGTATTTCCGGGGTTTCACATCAAAACGGAACCTGCCGATTTGGTAACGATCCCGCTCACTCAGTGCTTGACCTTAATTGCAAGGCGCATGACCTGGAAAATCTTTATGTGGTAGATTCCAGTTTTTTTCCCTCATCGAGCGCTGTCAATCCTTCTTTGACGATTATGGCAAATGCCCTGCGGGTGGGAGACTATCTGACTCAACAAAATTCTTAGACCATGGGCTTAATTAATTGGAGAAACTACCTTATTACAGCTTTATTAGTTGCAAGCACGGTTGCAGGGCTAAGCGGGCAACATATAAGCGTAGGCGGAGGTGTGGCATATAATGCAACACTCTCCAGCCTGGGCATTAATCTGAGAACCTACTATAATGTCGGAGAAAAAATCTGTTTTGGGCCTGAGATAGCTTTTTTCCTGCCCATTACGGAATCCGAACAGGGCATAAGTGAAAAAATCTTCCTTTGGGAAGCAAATCTGAATATACACTACATCTTTGAGCTATCTCACCGGGTAGGCATATACCCGGTAATTGGGCTGAATTATTCCCATGAACGCAAGCGCCTCCAAAATCAGCCCTCGCACAACATGTCCGAAATTGAAGAGGCGGTCGGAGGCAACCTCGGAGGTGGTGCTCATCTGGCAGGTCGGTATTTTGTTACTTTTTTAGAGTATGAATATGTCACACATAGATTTAAAGATAATGTCCTGACAGCGGGGATTTTCTTTACCCTTGGAAAGGTCAACGACGAATAGCAAATGCGGAAATTGAAGATCAGAAGCGTGTACCTATGAAATTACTGAATCACTCTATTGAGACTTCACAACTCTTGCTTGTTTGTATTGAGGTAGAGCACCTGGGTGTCTGCCAGCTAATGAATCCCGTTTTGGAAGATATGAAGATTGATTACAAACGGGAAATCCAACTTGTAAAAATGCTTAAAGGCCAGGACCCGGAGTTTGAATCTGATTTTGCTATCACCCGGTACCCGGCACTTCTTTTTTTCCAGCGAAGCAATCTGGTCCATCAGCAAGAAGGGCTCGTAAGTCGGAAGGAATTATATGCCCGCATAGATCAAATTCTTCAGGCTTAGTACTTTCCTATATTTCAGTATGTTTCTTATTTATCAGAATTATTTCGAATTACAGGTGTTTTACTTAAATAGCTAACTGCCTGTAAATCAGCCTGTAATAGAAAATGGCATGCAGCATGCATTGCTAATAACAAACAAAACCCTTGTATGCATTATCTGTTGACAATTCGCATATCTACCATCCTGATCCTTATTTTTCTCAGCACAAGCAATATTGTTCGGAGTCAAACTGCGCAGAATATTTCTCAAGTGAGTCTCTCGGTATCGGATCTTGATCATTCAGTCCGGTTCTACACCCAACTTCTCGAATTTCGCGAAATTAACCGCTATTATCTGAGCGGTCAATCTCTAGATGTCTTATATGGATTAAACGCAAAAACCGACACGATTTGGATAAGTCGTTTGCAACTTGGCGGAGAAGTAGTAGAACTAATGCAGATCAAATCGGAAAATGCAGGGCGTGAAATTCCTGTTGATTCGCGTAGCAATGACCTGTGGTTCCAGCACATTGCACTCGTTGTCAGTAATATGGAATTAGCCTATCGGCGTTTATGGGAAGCAGGGGTTACCCATGTTTCAACATCACCCCAAACCCTACCAGAATATATTCCAGCAGCTTCAGGAATTTCAGCTTTTTATTTTCGGGATCCGGATGGCCACAACCTGGAACTCATACATTTTCCTGCGGACAAAGGGAATCTAACCTGGCAGCAAAAATCGGATCAATTATTTTTAGGAATCGACCATACTGCTATAGGCATTGAAAAGACTTCAACCAGCCTTGGTTGTTACCGGGATATATTGGGACTCTCTGTAGCAGGCAACAGTGAAAATTTCGGGCCGGAACAAGCGCATCTCAATCAGGTTTTTGGTGCACGTTTACTCATAACCGGACTTAGGGCTCAAGCCGGAATAGGACTGGAGTTTCTCGATTATATTGCCCCTCCAGGAGGGCGCCCCTTCCCCCCAAACAGCCGGCCACAGGATTTATGGCATTGGCAGACTTATCTGGAAGTAGAAGGGCTGGAACTAATATTTGCACGTGTGAAAGAAACCGGTTTCTCCCTTGTTTCTGATGGATGGACCCGTACCATTCATCCCTATCTGGGCACCCATCGGGCCTTTCTGATGAGAGGACCTGATGGGCACGTCTTGTATGTTTACGAAACCATGAAGAATTAAGGCTTATCAATCATAGACATTGTTATTAACATGAACAAATTCATCATTTTCCTATCCGCAATCCTGTTCTCCATAGGTGTGCATGCCCAGTCCCTGGTCAATGTTAACGAAAAAGGGGTGATCCTCGATGGGTACGATGTTGTTGCTTTTCAACAATCAAATCAAGCGATTGCTGGTAGCTATAACTATGAATCTACCTATCAAAGTGCGATTTATCGATTCTCCTCTGAGAAAAATAAATCTATATTTGACAAAAATTCATCCAAGTATGCACCTCAATTTGGGGGCTTCTGCGCAGTATCCACCTCCATGGGACATTTGGAGCCTGGAAATGTTGAAACATGGTCAGTCGTAGGGGGAAAACTGTATGTTCAACGGAATGCGAAAGCCAAGGGAATGTGGGATCAGAAAGGGTCAGGCGCCTTTATCCCAAAAGCGGTTACTAATTGGCCTGAACTGGTAACAAAATATGGCTCAGAGCTCACCTGGCAAGATGTTTCCCAAGGCCAGCTTACGCTTGAAGCGGCTCGTCGAATCGGAGACAAGGCAATTGACTATCTGAAGGCAAACAAAGCTCCCGGCGGCGCGATTGCCATTGTTGACGATGCCGGGTTTCCAATCTATCTCCTCCGGGCTACCGGTACTTTCAGTGCAGCCTCGGATGTCTCGACACAAAAAGCCCGTTCCGCAGCTTTATTTGGCTTCGACACCAAAAAACTCGAAGACGGTATTTTAGCAGGCCGCAATTCCCTTATCACTGCCAACTATAACATGATGCGTGGTGGGGTTCCTATCTATTTCAAAGGAGAAGTAGTAGGGGCTATCGGAGTAAGCGGGGCGGCAAGCGCAGACCAGGATATGGAAATTGCCCGCGCTGGCCTGGGCCAGAATTAATCACTCACCTTCAATTGATTATCTCAATTTATGAAGCTCATTAAAGTCTTCACATGCATTTTTTTGACAGGCCTGTTTATCCTGTCCATATCCTCAGCACAGGAACGCCGGGAACTAGCCATCGGGCAAGCGGATGCTATCGTCGATCTCCGTACAGCCGAAGGCGTTCAGTTACTTGGAGCCGAATGGCGTTATCACGATGCTCAGATTGTTTCTGAAAACTTTCAGGCACCTGGTCCACAAGGAAATGACCCCCTTCCCTTATATCCAACCGGGAAAAAGATTCGTACCCAGAACCTGGCCCCCAAAGCCGGATCTGCTACCTTTGATGATAGCGATTGGGAAATACTGGATCCACGTAGCCTCGAACAAAGGCGGGCCAATGGCCTTGCCTCCTTTAACTGGTACCGTATCAAGCTTACTGTTCCGGAGAAAATTGGAAAAACAGATCCGACTGGTGCAACCCTTGTATTTGAAGTGGTTGTGGACGACTATTCGGAAATTTGGGTAAATGGTACCCTACAGAAGGCATTTGGACAGGCAGGAAACGGTATGATCAGTGGATTCAACTCCCGAAACCGGGTCTTCCTTACTCAAAACGCAAAGCCTGGACAGGAGTTTCAACTTGCCATCCTGGGGATTAACGGACCCTTGGCGGATATTCCAACTAACTATATCTGGCTTCGATCAGCAAGTTTGGATGTCTATAAATCATACCCGGTTGCTGAAAACAATCAGAATCTGGGGCATATCGTTCGGGTTGAACCTTCGTTGGATCAGGTAATAGATTCCAGGGCCACAATGGAGCGATTAGCTACTGGATTTGAGTTCATCGAAGGCCCGGTTTGGCACCCAAATGGATACCTGTTGTTTAGCGACCCCAATACTAATGTGATCTACCGATACGACCCGGACAGCCGTAATGTATCTGTGCATATTACCAAATCCGGTTATAGTGGACTGAATATTGGCGAGTATCATCAGCCAGGCTCAAATGGTCTTACCCTCGATGCTGATGGGCTGCTTTATGTCTGCCAGCACGGCAACCGGCAGGTGATACGGCATGAGCGAAAAGGACCCATAACGGTAGTTGCGGATAATTTCGAAGGAAAGCGACTTGACAGCCCAAATGATCTTGTGCTTAAATCTGACGGAACCCTGTATTTCACAGACCCTCCCTATGGCCTTCCCAAAGCCTACGACGACCCCCGAAAAGAACTTGAATTTCAGGGAATCTATCGGGTGAGAAACCAAAAAGTGGAATTGTTGAGCAAGGCGTTGGGAGGCCCCAACGGGCTTGCTTTTTCTCCGGCTGAGGATTTCCTGTATGTCGGTAATTGGGACATAAGAGAAGTCATGCAAAGTAAGGAAGTATGGCGCTTCCCTGTCAGGAAAGACGGTACCCTGAGAACCGGTGAAGTTTTCTTCGAAATGAACCAAACTGATGAATCAGAAGCTATCGATGGGATCAAGGTGGATATTGCCGGTAACTTGTTTGTTTCGGCACCTGGTGGCATCTGGATCATTTCACCCGATGGTCTGCTGCTGGGAAAAATTATTGGACCTGAAAGGCCAGCCAATTTTGCCTGGGGCGAAGATGGCAAAACATTGTTTTTAGCCGCTCACAGCAGCCTGTATAAGATCCGGGTAAAAACCGGAGGGCTTATGCCAGGAAATCCAAAATAACGCTTCGTAAAACTCAATCAAAAAAGATGTACCAAAAACCAAATGAACGCTTAAGCGGCCAAACAGCCATCGTAACCGGTGCCAATTCCGGTATAGGATTGGCAGTGGCGCAATCACTTGCAAAGGACGGAGCAAATGTAGTGGTCAATTATATATCTCAGGCTGAAAAAGCAGAAGAAATTGCCCATGAGATTTCACAAGATAGTATGTGCGGCGAAGCGATTGCGATCAAGGCAGATGTAAGCAAGGAAGACCAGGTAGAAGCCATGTTTCAACAGACGGTCGGGAAGTTTGGGACCGTTGATATTATGGTCGCCAATGCGGGGCTGCAACGCGACTACTCTATGCATGAAATGCCTTTGAAAGAATGGCAGCTTGTGATAGATGTAAACCTGACCGGTCAGTTTCTTTGCGCAAAAGCGGCAATTCGAGAATTTATGCGTAGAGGGATGCGTCCAAAAATCTCTCATGCACTGGGAAAGATTATTCATATGAGTTCCGTCCATGAGATTATTCCATGGGCAGGACATGCAAATTATGCCGCCGCGAAAGGGGGAATTGTAATGCTGATGCAGACGATTGCTCAGGAGTACGGGCCGATGAAAATTCGCGCCAACAGCATTGCCCCTGGCGCCATACAGACCCCTATCAATCGCGAGGCCTGGGATACCCCCGAAGCCCTGGATAAGCTCAATCATCTAATCCCCTATAAGCGCATCGGGCAACCCACTGATATTGGAGCGGCTGCCACCTGGCTGGCCTCTGATGAGTCAGACTATGTCAACGGTACTACGCTGTTTGTAGATGGTGCCATGACCTGTTACCCCGGATTTACCACTAATGGATGAGATATGACTAAGGCACAGGAATCATCAGAACAGCTTAGAATCGACAGCCAGCATAACGGCAAAGCAAATTGGTTGAAATGGGGCCCCTACCTCAGCGAACGTCAATGGGGAACTGTCCGTGAGGATTATAGCCCGGATGGAAGTGCGTGGGATTACTTTCCCCACGATCACGCCCGATCACGGGTATATCGGTGGGGAGAAGATGGCATAGCCGGCATATCGGATGAGCGGCAGCGGATATGCTTTGCCCTGGCGATGTGGAATGGGAACGACCCCATCCTGAAGGAGCGCTTATTTGGCCTCACAGGAAATGAAGGGAACCATGGCGAAGACGTCAAGGAACTGTATTATTATCTCGACAATGTCCCCTCGCATGCCTATATGCGATATCTTTATAAATATCCGCAGGCTGCCTTTCCCTACGAATCGCTGGTTGCTGTAAACGGGCAACGGTCCCGGCAGGAACCTGAATATGAACTGCTCGACACCGGTGTATTTGAAGAAAACCGATACTTCGATGTGCATGCAGAATATGCAAAGGCAGGAGTTGAGGACCTGTGCATCCGGATTACGATAGCCAATCGGGGACCGGAAACTGCTTCGATAAGCATGCTGCCAACTCTATGGTTTCGAAATTTGTGGGGTGTCGGCCAAATGGAAGACAGGCCCCTCATCGAGAACCCCACGACTCATAGTGGCTTTGAATCAGTTCAGGTAAACCATCCGGAGACCGGAAACTATTACCTTCACTTCGAGCCGCCAAGCTACCGGCTCTTTACTGAAAATGAGACCAATACAGAGCGAATCTTTGGCCAGGAAAATGAACATTCCTTTGTCAAAGATGCTTTCCATTCAGCAGTTGTTACAGAGGATTTCGCTCCATTTTTAGAAAAAGAACAGGGGACAAAATTTGCTCCCTTGTACCAATTTTCAATACCAGCAGGAAAGTCTGTAGAGATTCGGTTGAGGCTGAATCAAAAAGCTGAAACGCGCAATCCGCTCAAAAAATCATTTGACGAAATCTTTCGTGGGCGCAAGCTTGAAGCCGATGCGTTTTATGCTGCCTACCTCCCAAAGAATGCCAGTAAAGATCTGGCAAATGTACAGCGCCAGGCCTTTGCCGGTATGCTCTGGACCAAGCAGTATTACCACATTGACATCCCTACCTGGATAAATGGGGATCCCGGATTACCTTCTCCTCCTGCTTCCCGCAAAATGGGCCGAAATCATGACTGGCCCTACCTTAATAATGAGGATATCCTTTCCATGCCTGATAAATGGGAGTATCCCTGGTATGCGGCCTGGGATCTGGCTTTTCACTGTGTGCCCTTAGCCCTGATTGATCCGGGATTTGCCAAAAGCCAACTCATCCTGCTACTCAGAGAATGGTACATGGCACCCAATGGACAAATTCCTGCGTATGAGTGGGCATTTGGGGATGTAAATCCTCCCGTACATGCCTGGGCAGCCCTAAAGGTATATCAAATAGAAAAGGATAGAACCGGAACGGGAGATATTGTGTTCCTGAAAAGGGTATTTCAAAAACTGATGTTGAATTTTACCTGGTGGGTCAACCGAAAAGACTCAAATGGTAATAATGTCTTTGAAGGCGGCTTCCTGGGCTTAGATAATATCGGGGTATTTGATCGGTCAAATGAGCTTCCGGGTGGGGGGCAGTTGGAACAGGCAGATGGCACAAGCTGGATGGCAATGTACTCGCTGAACATGCTCCAAATGGCACTTGAAATTGCAGGGGAAGATGCCGCCTATGAAGATGTCGCTACCAAGTTTTTTGAGCATTTTATATACATCGCTGAAACGCTTAACAGAATCGGGGGCGACTGGACCAGCTTATGGGATGAAGAAGATGGTTTTTATTATGACGTCCTGAAGTTGCCAGGCGACGCCTATGTTCCGATCAAAGTCAGGTCCCTGGTAGGGCTCAGTCCGCTTTTTGCCACTATGATCATTCCCTCGGCGATTCAGAAAAAACTACCAGACTTTATGAGTCGACTGGAATGGTTTGCCGATTATTTTCTGGCAGATAAGTCTTTCTGTGCGCTTACACGGAAAAAGGCTGGAGGCGATATTTTGCTTTCCATGGTCCCTCAGGACCGACTAAGCAAGTTACTGGAGGCTATGTTGGACGAAGAAGAATTTTTAGCCCCAGGCGGAATTCGCTCTGTATCACGCTATCACGCTCTTCATGATTATGCTGTTACCATCATGGGGCAATCCTATGGTATATCCTATGAGCCAGGCGAATCCAATACCTCGCTCTTTGGTGGCAACTCTAATTGGCGGGGACCTATTTGGATGCCCATAAACTATCTCCTCCTGGAATCTCTCCTAACTTTTGGCCGGTTTTATGGCGAAAAATACAAAGTCGAAATGCCTCATGGATCTGGTAATACTCATCCACTAACCAAAGTGGTTGGTCAGTTGTCCGATCGAATCACCAGTATTTTTCTAAAAGACGAGCAGGGGAAACGACCGGTAAATGGTCGGGAGACTATCTACCAAAACGATCCACACTTTCAGGACCTGGTGTTGTTTTACGAATATTTTCACGGGGATACTTCCCGGGGGGTCGGAGCCAGCCATCAAACAGGCTGGACAGGCCTGATAGCCGAATTAATCAATCGCCGCAATACTTAACCTCGCTACTATGTACAACAGATTATCATTCAATCATCCTGCCTTGTCTGAAGTCTCAGAACGGGAATGGCTCCTTTCAAATGGAATAGGCGGCTATGCATCTTCAAGTATTTGTGGTATGAATACCCGTCGATATCACGGTTTGTTGGTTGCTGCCCTGGATCCTCCTACCCAACGACGGGTACTGGTATCCAGGGTAGAAGAGCAGGTAATCGTTGGCGATGATCTATATGAGCTGGGTACGAATCAATATCCGGGAGCCATTCACCCACAAGGATTTAAACATGTGAGTGAATTTATCCGGGACCCCTTTCCCTGTACCTCTTTCAGGTTTGGAGGCCTTGAGCTGAGAAAAAGTATCGCAATGGTTCATGGCTCTAATACTACCCTTGTATGCTACCATAATCCGGCAAGTGAGGATCTGTCATTGGTACTCAGGCCTCATCTCACAGACCGTGATTATCACAGTCTTTCACCAGACGGGGTAGATTATCGCATGTCTTCAGAAAAGCAACTGGTAGTGATCCATTCCCGGCAATCAGCCCCTCCTCTTTTTATGGGTTGGACTCACGGGGAATTCGAGACTGCCCCAGACTGGTACCATAACTTAGCGTACGAATGGGAACGCAGGCGTGGACAGGATTTTTCTGAAGATACATTCTCGCCCGGTGCTATCCGCCTGACACTTAAGGCAGGTGCTTCTGCTTGTGTGTGTTTTACATTGGAAGAAGAGCTGCTTAGCAAGGATCCATTTGTCTTATTGCAGCAGGAAGCGGATCGATTGGAGCAGCTTATCCCTTCTGGTATCACACACCCTTTTGCAAAGGCGCTCATTAAATCAGGGGATCAATTCATTGTGCATCGAGTGTCGACAAATTCCGCCAGTATTATTGCTGGTTACCCTTGGTTTACAGACTGGGGCCGGGATACGATGATTGCCATGCGAGGCCTGGTAATTGCTATGGGCAAACAGCAAGAAGCGAAAGCTATCATGAAGACATTTCTGGCCTATTTGAGCGAAGGGATGTTGCCGAACCGATTTCCGGACGAAGGAGAAATGCCCGAATATAATACTGTAGATGCCACACTTTGGCTGTTTGTTGCAGCCTATGAATATGCCAAAAAATTTGAGGATTGGGAATTTATCCGGGAGATTATGCCACAGCTATCGCAAATCATTGATGCGCACCTCGAAGGCACCCGCTTTGATATTCATGTGGACGGCAAGGGGTTTTTATACTCCGGAAGCCACAATACGCAGCTAACCTGGATGGACGCGCGCGTTTGGGGGCATGTGATTACCCCCAGGTGGGGCTGTGCAGTTGAGGTAAATGCCCTTTGGTATAATGCTTTGCGGATTTATTCTTTCTTTAGTGAACAACTGGAAACCCCGCCGGGGCTGGCACCGGGCCTGCATAGGAAAATTCGCCGACATTTTCGCACATATTTCCTGAATTCCAATGGATATCTTAATGATCGGATACTTCCGGGGGAATGGGCTGATGACAGTTTCCGCCCCAATCAATTGTACGCGCTTAGTCTTCCATACCCCCTGCTAAACAAGCAGGAAGGGAAAGCCCTTTTAAGGCAGGTTGAAGAGAAACTCCTGACCGATTATGGCCTTCGGACGCTTTCGGGCGATCAGCCGGAATTTAAAGGCCGCTATTCAGGAAACCAGTGGGATCGGGATAATGCCTATCATCAGGGTACGGTCTGGCCATTTTTGTTGGGTACCTACTTCAGAGCATTGATCTATACTGAAAAAGGGCGTCCTGAAATTCTTCAGGAAATTTCCAGAAGGATCGAGTTAATCAATGGGCATTTTTTTTCTGAAAATTGCATACAGGGTATATCTGAAATATTTGATGGTGATGAACCCAAGTCTGGCAAGGGTACCATTCATCAGGCATGGTCTGTTTCCGAGATTTTATCAGTAATGCTATCTCACAACCTGATGCTTACAGCGCAAAAAAATGAAAAAAACCTTTCTGGCCAATTGGCCTGAATATCTGATGGAAGCCTGGGGATTAGGCATTTTCATGGTATCAGCGGTGCTTTTTACAATTTTGTTTGAGCATCCGGATATGTCGTTGCATCAGTTGATAGAAACTCCCTGGGTGCGCCGTTTATGTATTGGTATTGCTATGGGGCTTACGGCAATTGGTATCATGTATTCTCCCTGGGGCAAGCGATCGGGGGCACACTTGAACCCAGCTGTAACCCTCGCCTTTTATCGATTGGGTAAGATCGATGGAAGACAATCCATATACTATATCCTTTTCCAGTTTATTGGAGGATATTTAGGAGTTGCTATCTTCCAGGTTTTGCTTTCGGACTGGTCTTCAATTCCTCAAGTCAGGTATGCAGTAACAGTTCCTGGTAGCTGGGGCATAGCAGGAGCTTTTTTACTTGAAGCGCTGCTTTCGTTTATTTTATTGATTGTTGTCCTTTTTGCCAGCAACAGGAAACAAATCATGCGGTTTACTCCTGTATTTGCAGGAATCTTACTCACTCTCTTTATACTGCTGGAGGCACCTTATTCGGGTATGAGTATTAATCCGGCGAGGACAGTGGCTTCTGCAATTCCTGCATGGGTTTGGGCAAGTTCGTGGATTTATTTTATCGCCCCGCCAGTAGGTATGCTTATAGCAAGTGAAGTATTCTTATATATCAAAAAATATAGCCCCGGCCAGATTCCCTGTCCTACAGATCCAACAGCAACCTGTACTTCAAAAAGGTGTGTCTATATGTGTCATTGTCATACATAACCGACTTAAACTGAATTTCAATATGAATATCCCAAAGGTTTCTATTCAAATACCCTCGCTTACGACAGAACAAATGATCGAAGTAGACCGGCTCATGATTGAAGAGTTTCACATTGAGCTTATCCAGATGATGGAAAATGCGGGCCGGTGCCTTGCTATCCTTGCTCGGGACCGTTACTTCGGAGGAGATCTCTTTCAAAAGCCAATAGTTGTATTGGCAGGTTCCGGAGGCAATGGCGGTGGAGCACTTGTGGCCGCTAGGCGACTGGCAAACTGGGGAGCGGATGTACGAGTCTATCTTACTGATGCAGACCATATGACACCTATTCCAGCTCATCAACTGGACATTCTTCATCGTATGGGTATCCTTATTGGCGATGCCAATCAGTTGGTTGATACTTCTCCCAAAACCGACCTTATCCTAGATGGAATTATCGGATATAGTTTATCAGGGAATCCGTACGGCTCCGCCAAAACTATGATTGAGTGGGCAAATGCCCAGCAGGTCCCTACCTTATCTCTTGATACACCATCGGGCGTGAGCCTCACTACTGGCAAAACATATTCGCCAACGATATGGGCAGAAGCTACCCTAACCCTGGCCCTTCCAAAAGTTGGATTGTTCGCTAAGGAAGTGCTTCCCTTTCGCGGTGCATTGTACCTCGGCGACATCAGCGTACCGTCCTCTCTATATGCACGACCAAGTTTAGGATTGGAAGTAGGCAATATTTTTCAAGAGAATGATATTGTAGGAATTTGAATCTCTTTCAAACGAATTGGCTATGATTCCATGAACTCTTATCCATTTTATTTTTCTCTCCGAAGCGGTTGTTCAATTGACTGGCGAAGCTACATGCATTACCGATTCCGGGCTCCTCCCTGCCGGATATATTCATAATCGGCATGCCTGGCATCCCTTGCTATCGAAAAAAGGATTTCGGCTATCTTGAATGGATTGTTGCAAGGATTCATCCAAACATACTCCTAGATCAGGCGATCTTTCAAGGCTTTGATAACTGCTTCGGATTTGGAATTCACCTGTAATTTTTTGTACACATTTTTCAAATGATGCCTGACAGTATCTTCGCTGATACAGAGGGCATCCGCAATCATTTTGTAACTTTTTCCCTGACATAGCTGCTGTAGCACTTCCTTTTCCCGACGCGTGAGGTCAACCGAAGGCTTTCTGAAACGATTAAAAGAATCCACTACCATTCTGGCAATATTGGAACTCATGGGTGCTCCCCCCTGATGTGCCTCCCGGATAGCATCCAGCAATTTATCAGGAGAAGTATTTTTTGTAAGGTATCCGCACGCACCAGATTTCAGCGATTGAAATACAAATTCATCATCGCAATGAACCGTCAGCATCAACATATCAATATCGGGATCCTGAGCTTTGATTTCACGCATACATTCAATCCCCGACATCCCCGGCAAAGCAATGTCCATCAGGACTACATCCGGCTTTGAAGCTACGATTGCTGGCAAAGCAGATTCACCATCCGCGTAGGTCCCCAGGCAAAAACAGTCCTCAGAACTATTCAGCACAATCTCAAGGCCCTCCCGGATATCCTTGATATCCTCTACAATCGAAACAGCTATCAGTTCCTGCTTATTCATATTCT
>CAYGTH010000061.1:1821-22779 GCA_964352745.1 uncultured Bacteroidia bacterium | reverse complement strand
CCCTGCTCAAATTCCGGTTCCAATCGTTCAAAAGGAGTGGATGCACGTTCCACGATCATTCGAACAAATGCTTGTGTATCTAAACCTTGAGAAGGAGATGCTTGCATCTTTTTAGCTTGCAAAGAATCTGTTTCGATGATCGTGGAGGTACGCATATAGATTAGGGATTTAGGGAATAGTGTGTCGCTTTGGAAGCGTCTTGTTGGAAACAAATGTACCCCTCCCCGGCCCTGATAAACCTGCCAAAAAAACTGATAAAGTGGCCAATACGAACTGTTTCGGCCATTTTTGAGGGAATGGATATAGGTGAATGGAAAAATATGGAGGAAATGCAGGATTGCTGATACATGAAAAGCGTCTCCCCCCACCATGCCGGTTAGGCATAGTGGGGGGAGACGCTTATTGAGAATACGGGTATTTCCCTAAGACCCGGCAGCCGAATACCGGGCCATGTATTCTGCGGGTTTCTTTCCAAACCGAGCCGTATAAATCTT
Source organism: uncultured Bacteroidia bacterium (assembly GCA_964352745.1). Taxonomy (GTDB): domain Bacteria; phylum Bacteroidota; class Bacteroidia; order J057; family J057; genus CAYGTH01. The sequence continues at coordinate 22,285 of CAYGTH010000061.1, read as the reverse complement.
GGAGAAATAATAGGGGTCTTCAAACCCTACCGCATAAGATACTTCGGAAATCGTGCCATAGGTATAATCTTCCAGTAACTCTTTGGCTTTATAGAGCTTAATGTCCCGGAGATATTTGTTGGGGGTCATGCCTGTGAGTCGTTTGATCTGCCGAAAGAGCTGACGCTCACTGACCGCCATGACAGAAGCGAGCTCCAGGATGTTGAACTGCCGATTGCTGATTTCCAACTGGACGATTTCTTCTAGTTTTTTAAGCCATTCGAGTTCTGCTGCGGTCATTCTCGCTGCTGATTGGCTTTCAGTTTCTGCTGGAGCCTTTTCAGCTTGAGTATCTGTCTGTTTTTGGTTCCAACCCCGACGCTGACTGGAGTTGTGGAGAACAGATTTTATCCGAACTAATAATTCATCAGCCGAAAAGGGCTTGATCAGGTAGTCATCCACGCCAAAGGTAAAGGCATCAATTCGCTTGGAAGTGCGGACCTCGGCAGTGAGCATCAAAAAGGGGAGCCCGCGCCATTCGTCCTGAGCCCGTATGGCAGTTAGTAACTGAAACCCATCCACCCGAGGCATAATAACATCGGAAACAATCATATCTACTTGGGTATGGGTTGTTTCCAGGAGGTCCAGAGCAGCTTGTCCATCTTCGGCAGTGAGCACCTGATAATGTGGAGCCAGCAATTCCTGAAGAAAATGCCGCATATCGGGATTGTCTTCTACGACTAAAACATGAGCGGAAGAAGTGGATTGAGAAGTCGTTTTGAGAATGGACGCTGGCTGCTGTAGTACCGGTTGCTCTGTTTCTGTCGCGAGACTGAGTTCCGGATGATTCGATGTTATGTGAGGAGGAGGCATGAGTTGCGCGTCGACAACCTCCTTTTTCGGAAAACTAAACGCAAACAGGGTACCATGGCCCAATTCACTCACTACATTGAGCTGGCCTTCAAATAAATCCGCGTATTTTTTAGCTAAAGCAAGTCCAATTCCAGTGCCATACCCCCCGAATAATTCTTTGTATTCAGATTGGTAATACCGCTCAAAGATATGGGTGAGCTCTTTTTCCGGAATACCGGGGCCAGTGTCTTCTACCAATAAATTGATGGAACCCTCTTGCGTTTCCTGGAGCGTGATCGAGACCTTGCCCCCTTCTGGTGTGAATTTTACCGCATTGCCCACGAGGTTATTAAATATTTTCTCAAACTTTGAAATATCAACTAATACCTGCAGGTTTTTGCAGACTTGATAATCAAGGGTCATCTCAATCCCCTTTAGGATCGCACGCGGCTGAATCATGGAATACAAGCCCTGCATAAAAGAATGAAAATGCACAGCACTTTCTTCTAACGGTACTGCTATTTGTTCGAGCTTGGAGAGTTCTAAAATCTCATCTGTCAGTTTGACCAATTGATTGCCATTGCGCAAGGCGATTCGGGAAGCTCCCTTGATGTTATGATTGGCACTTCCAAATCGCTCCAGCTTGATTGACTCATTCAACGCCATGACCAGGGCCAGGGGAGAGCGGATCTCATGTACCAGATCAATAAACATATTGGATTTGGAATCATTAAGCTTTGAAAGGGCTGTGGAGCGCTGAGCAGTGGTTTTTCGACGGGTTTGTTCGAGTTCGTGAACGCGTTTTTGTAGATATACATACCGGATCCCATAGGCGATTGTACCCAGCAGCGCCAGAGCGATACTCCCTAATATGAGCCAGCTGAGTAAGCTGCGAGCAGATTGAACAGATATGGGAATGTGTATCGCTTGCGAATCAATCTGACCGTCTGCACGTACAAGTCCGAGCTGCAATTGATAGGTTCCAGGCGGGAGTTTGTATAAGCGCAGCCGCTGACTGCTCAGCAATTGCCATTCATGATCCATCCCATCTACGTAGTAAGCGACTTTATCATCAGGAGATGGGGTTGCTAAATATAGCTCTAAATAGGTGTAGGAAGCGGGTAGGTCGATCGAAGCTTCTTCTCGAAATTGGCGGGTTTGATTGAGTAGCAAATCTGTTTCCTGGTCATATACCAATAGTTCTTCGATGGTTATGGAATTTGAATTGTCGGTTAATATGGCTGTTGGCGGGGTGAGGGCTTGGCTAGTCTGCGTAAGGCCTTGAATATTCAAGGAGACAACCAATAGTAAAAATAGTAAATAAGTGTAGTGGGGTGGGTGTAGGTACATTTCTCCAAAATTTAGCTGATTAGACGCATAGTAAACAGGTTAATGGGGGCTCTGAACCCAGGTTCTGGCCAGGGTCCATGTGCATCAGGTTATCTGAGCAAAGAAGATACAGCAATCCAAAGCGTATGGCTGAATCAGAAAATTTCCTGCATGAAGTCTCAAAAATAAGCGCAATGATACGCCTGTATCCTTTTCGAAACCGGAAAGGACAACATGAGGCAGACTGATCAGCCTTGCAGATTGCTAATATCGATTAGGGGGAGACTAGACTCAGATTAACCGAATGACGTAGAAAAAAGAGGAAGAATAGTAAAGAGCAGGAGGAATCTTGAGGGAATAAGTGGAAAGGAGCTGGTGGATCATTTACGATAGGGGTGTTAAATATGTTTGTGTAATAGCTGGGTTACGGAAACAGATAACCTGATCGGTATTAGCATACCGAAGGTGCAGTAGGTTATGCGACAAGAAAATATCGGAGGGGAAAAATTCAGGGGGTACCTGCTAATAAAGGGTAGCCTGAATAAAAAATTCCTGTGGAGCTATCAAAAGGATCGCTTTCCGACAAATCCTGAAAAAAACAAGAGGGAACAAGGGAAGGATGAAGATACCTATTTTATTAAGATTATCAAGTGGTATTTTAATACGACGAAATAAAGAGTCCGATTATACTGTAATTAACAACTGTACGATTTTAATTTTGTTTAAATGAATTTGATAATTTATAGATTGATTTTATAAAAAATATGAAAAATTGAAATTGTATGAGGTGATTACGTCTTAATTGTTTGATTACCAATATGTTGTGGGATTTTAACTCAATCTGATGTGGCGAATGAAGATTGAGATAAGTACTTTTTGTTAAACAGTTGGTTAGGGAATGAATCAAACAGACCGATTGTCTTACTTGATCAACAAGGTAAGAAAGCTTATCAACTTAGGCAAGTTGAAAATGAAAAAATTTGTAGAAAGGATATTTCAATTGGGATGAGATAAATCATATGATGGGACTGAATAGAGTGATCTGAATCATGGGAGTATTTGGCCCTTGACAGTAAGTTTCGCCTAACCGATCTCTCAAACTGAATTACCTATTATGAATCTCTCCATACCCGTCTCAGATATAATGACTGCAACCGTCATTACCATTGATAGCAGCGCATCTATAGACCAGGCAGCGTCCTTGCTGAGTAAGCATCATATCCGGCATCTACCCGTCGTTTCGGGAGAACACCTCGTAGGGATAATCAGCCTTACTGACATACAGCGATTAAGCTTTGCAAGCCCTTATGATGATGCCGAAGCAGAAGTGGATGATACTATTTTAAAAATGTTGGAGCTCAAGCAGGTGATGGTGTCAAATCCAATCTGTGTGGAGGTGGATCAATCTGTACAAGATGCAGCTACTTTACTGGCTGAGCGGGAGTTTCATGCCCTGCCCGTGACCGACTTGGGGAAGCTCGTTGGAATCTTGACTACTACTGACTTGATCCGCTATATGATTTCCCAGAACTGAATCTAAGTATAGGATGGGAGATTCCTGTTCAAATAATTGTAACTTGTGCGCCGATTTGTGGGTATGATCTTAGTTGACAGACACATTAGCATCCAGTGAAAAAACTGGAGAAAAAACATACAAAAGTCTTTTTTGCTAATGTCTGTGAGTTTAACTGATTGTTCCTTGCCCAATTTAAACCGCAAAAACAGAACCTGCGCGCATGTATCCCAAAATCAGCGACCTGATAAATGACCTCCTCGGTACGGACATTCTCCTGCCGATACAGACTTTCGGCTTTTTTGTAGCCCTCTGCTTCATCGCAGGCTATTTCTTTATTGACTATGAACTTAGGCGAAAAACGGCAGAAGGAATTTTTGCAACTACCAAAGTAAAAGTCAAAGAAGGTGGCCCTATTAAGCAGATAGACATCCTGATCAATTTTGCGATCTTCTTTCTGGTCGGTTACAAGATCGGTCTCATGTTTGAAGATTATCAGGGATTTGCCGCCAACCCGCAGGAAGCCATCCTGTCCACTAAGGGTTCCTTGATGTGGGGCCTGATCCTGGGAGCCATAGCAGGCGGTTTTCGGTTCTATGAATATCAGAAGCGGAAAGACACCAAAGCAAAGATGGTGGAACAGGTACATGGAATTTCTGATGAAATGGGAACCATCTTCACCCTGGCATTTGTAGGGGGAATTGTGGGGGCCAAACTCTTTCATAACCTGGAGTATTGGGACGACTTTATTCAACATCCGATAGAGAGCTTACTCTCTTTTGATGGATTGACCTTCTATGGAGGACTCTTACTCGCTGCCGGTTCTATTCTGGTATATGTGAATAAAAAAGGCTATCCCTTATTGCCCTTTTCCGATGCCACTTCCCCGGCACTGATTCTGGGGTATGGAATCGGCCGTATTGGCTGTCAAACTGCTGGCGATGGGGATTGGGGAATTGATAACCTGGCGCCCAAGCCGGACTGGATGTCTTTCCTCCCGGATTGGATGTGGGCCTTCAAATTCCCCAATAATGTACTGGGAAGAGGGGTGCCAATCGAAGGCTGCACGGGCGGACCTTGTATGGAACTGGCAAATCCGGTCTTTCCGACTCCTTTCTATGAGATTGTAATGGCTTTTGTCATTTTTGGGATTCTGTGGGCCATCCGCAAACGCCTTCCATACTGGGGACAACTCTTTTCTATTTACCTCTTCTTCAATGGTCTGGAGCGATTTCTGATTGAAAAAATTCGTGTAAATGCAGTGCTGAATATTTTTGGAGCGGAGATTACCCAGGCAGAAATTATCTCATTCGGCCTGATGCTGGCAGGAATTGTTATGTTCTACCTGACTACGGTTAGGTGGAAACGAAATAAGGACAACCCCGCACCAATAAGCCTGAAAGCGCAAGCCAAGTGACGGAATAAATCTTCTGTCTTCTGTCTACCATCTAACATCTTCTTTAAACAATATGGCCAAAAAGTTATTAACCAAACACACGATGTCGATAGAGGAGGGGGAAGCCGTACTTCGGGAAGAGGAAGATGCCTTGTTTGAGCATTTTACCCTGGAAGCAGCAAGTGGCCAAAAGCCCATGCGGGTCGACAAGTTTCTGGCTAACTTATTGGCATTTACCAGTCGCTCCCGTATCAAAAATGCATCCCTGACGGGTGCGATTTCTGTGAATGGAAAGTCTGCAAAAGCTTCCCACAAAATTCAGGCAGGCGATGTGGTGAAATTGTTACTGCCCTATCCGCCGCCGCCAGAATTAGAAGCACAAGATATTCCGCTCGATATCCAATATGAAGATGATCACCTGATCATCTAGCACAAACCGCCCGGAATGGTCTGCCATCCGAGCCTCGGTCATCGGACAGGAACCTTGATTCATGCTTTGCTGTGGCACTTTGAGCATTTGCCACATGCAAAAGGCGCGACTGAATTTACCCGTCCGGGACTGGTACACAGGATTGACCGCGATACCTCAGGCCTCCTCATCATCGCCAAGACGGAATATGCAATGGCGCATCTTTCCAAGCAGTTTTTTGATCGAACAACGGACCGCAATTATGTGGCCCTCGTATGGGGAGATGTGATAGAAGATACCGGGACAATTGTTGCCCATATTGGTCGCAGCAAGCGGGACCGCAAGCGATACGCCGCCTATCCGGATGGTGAAATCGGGAAACATGCGGTTACGCACTACGAAGTCCTCGAAAGATATGGCGTCGCAACCCTGGTTCGATGTAAACTGGAAACCGGCCGTACCCACCAGATTCGGGTACACATGAAGCACATCGGCCATACCCTTTTTGGCGATAAAGAATATCATGGCGATCGTATGTTGGTAGGGCCCCGTGTAAAAAAATATCAGCAGTTTATTCGCAATTGCTTTGAGGTCATGCCCCGGCAAGCTTTGCATGCGCGTTCGCTCGCTATTACGCATCCTCACACCGGTGAGCGCATGGAGTTTGATAGCGAGTTGCCAGCCGATTTTCAGGGAGCAGTAGATAAGTTTCGCCATTGGGCCAAATACCATAGCTAACTGGTTGCTATTTGCGGATTCTGATTTGCAAGTATATAGCGATCTATACAAGTCAAAACGGCAAGGCACTCGTAAAGAATGCCTTGCCGTTTGAGGGAGAATCTCGTCTCTCAGGCTATTGGCGGATTCCGATCCGCAACATGTATTTTCCGTTGTCCGCAGACCCCGATCTGCGGACTCGTCCTATTCCTTCAAACCCCGAACAATCAAACTGTCAAACAAAACAAAACAAAACAACCATGCGAATGACATTCGAAAGTCAAGTTTTGTTCGAGAAGAGTTTGAATGTTCGAGAAGAGTTTGATGGTTCCGAGATCCTCGTCTCTTATCTAAAATCTAAAATCTTATTTCAACGGATATTTTTGCGCATATGCCTTGGCCTTTGGCACCAATGATTTCAAGGTCTCCGAGCGTCGTGAAGGGTCCGGGTGAGTACTCATAAATTCTGGCGGACGCGCACCGCTGCTGGATCCATTCATCCGCTGCCAAAATGGGGCTGCTTCATCGGGATTATATCCGGCCATGGCCATGAGGTACAGGCCAATTTCATCTGCTTCTGATTCATGCTTCCGGCTAAAAGGAAGCAATACCCCGACCTGGGAACCAAGACCATAAGCTTGCATAAAGAGATTCTGCGTCTGCGCGGGCTTGTCTTTCATCGCCACAGTCAGTGCCGCGCCACCGAGTTGTGCCGCTACCCCCTGACTCATGCGTTCATTTCCATGATGGGCAATGGCATGGGCGATTTCGTGTCCCATTACTACCGCGAGTCCATCTTCATTTTTGGCGACAGCAAGGAGGCCAGAATACACCACTACTTTTCCTCCAGGCATGGCCCAGGCATTGACAGTAGGATCATTTACCAGATTAAATTCCCAATTATAATCTTTTAGTTCTTTCGACTTGCCCTGAACAGCATAGTAGTTTTCCAGTGCACGCTGAATCCGGGTGCCTACCCGCTTGACCATGGCAGCATCATCCCCGGTAGTGGTAGGGATATTTTCTGTCAAAAAGGCTTTGTATTCTGCTAATGCCATTTCATTCAACGTTGACTCCGGTAATAACTTAGTTTGTTTTCTTCCGGTAAAGGGAACTTTTGCACAGGAGGCTGCAAATAGTACAACAAAAGACCAGATAATTAGCTTTTTCATATCAGTTGATTAGGTTCTCATTGGAGTTAACGTACAAATGTAGTTCGATTATATATGGAATACCTTGATCTTTGGAAAATCATGAGAGGGAGCGACAGCAAGCGGGATGCAGAAAGAGAATCTGGAGAACTTGTGATTTTTTCGCCGAATCCGTGTAATGAAATTACCCATTTAAATTGCTTATTTTCAGATAGTTAACCTCGTATGGGGGCTGATAAGCTTCCTTTTGTTAGTAATCTTCGTTTTCTTTTGTAGTCGATTTTAAGCAACTTTGGCAGTACTTTGATATCATACGGTGCTTGTTTTTCATCAGTTAATGTTACGGCTATGAACTTATTTCTATCCTTCCTCTTTTGGATGTCTGGCTTCAATGCAGACCTTCCACCCAGCGAGATTCAATCTTTTCGCCAGTCAAATGTACAGCGTGTAGTACCCTTAACCCGGTCAACGCCGGTACGTCCTAAAGCAACTCCCAGAAGCCGCGCAGGTGGCGGAACGGTCATCATTCTGGAGGACACTCACTTTAAGCCTAATTTATAAGGTTTTTTTTACCTACTCTCGCCTGCGTGAATACGCATCCACGTTTCTATCCGGATCAATTCCTGATCGGGATTACTCGCTGGATATAAAGCCTGTAGGGCATCCAACTCCGCTAGTTGAGCTTTGGTGCCCGCCAGGGTCTTCTGAAAATCATAGTTATTTTTGTACCATTTCATGATCACTTTGGTGAGGGAAATGGGGCGATACGCTTCCTGATTCTTTTGGGTACGCTTAACGAATTGGCGCATGTTTAGGATTTTGGTCTCCATCAGATCAAAATTATCCAATTCAAACATGATCATGATTTCCAGCATTCGGATATACAGATTCATTCCATACTTGTCTGCCAGCAACGGCGAAGTATCATTGAGCTTCATATAAGCTTTCCGGTATTCCTGCATGCTGAACAGGAGGCAGGCATGGAAATAATGCCAGCGTGCTGCCAGCATTTTGGAAGCTTCAAACTGAGGGTGGCTGAGCGCCGTTTCGATGTGGGTAGTAGCTTTGGTGAAATCACCCGCTGAAAAGGCAATTCGGAAACTCAACTCAAGTACCTTGAGGTAATTAATCTCTTCTGAAGAATAAATGGCCAAAGCCTCCTCCGCATATCGCTCAGCATCTTCTGTCTTATTGAGTCGTAGAGAAACCTGCGCCAGATTGACATTCGCAGCTGCAAGCCGTTGCTCGGAGTATTGAGAGGTGTCTTCATTGATCAGTGCCAGATACTTTTTGCAAAAATCCAGCGCGCGTTCATACTGCCCTGCGACTTGCAGATACGCGATTTCGCTCATGTAGTAGAGATTCAGGACCAGCGGATGAGAGGTAAGGGTAGAAATCTCTTCCATGCGATCCACTTTTTTCCGGACCTCGAGGAGTTCTTCTTCTTCTACTGTAAAATTTGCCAGGAGATTCGCAATGGAATAATTCAGGATAATCGCCTCGTTGATCTGGGAATATCGCTCGTTGAGGCCCAGCAGGTATTGCGTACGTTTTTCAAAATCTTTTACAGAAGTCCGAACACTGCTATTGCGATACATCAATAATTCGGCAAGAAAAAGCTCATGGTGGAATTCGTAGTGCTTGGCGGTAGAAATGACTTGTAATAATAAATTTTTGCTGGCGTGGTAAGCCCCGCGTCCGAGCAGGATTTCTCCCTGAAGTAGTTTCTTTTTGGATTGTAATCGGGCATTAATTGAATCCGCACTATAACCAGTCAGGCTTTTGTCATTCAGAATTACATTTTCCAGCATCCGTTTGAGCCGGGACTTGGTCACCCGAAAGGTATTATTGGGTTCTTTCCCATACAGCTTCTTGGAATAGAAGGATTCTTCTCTTTCGTCATACCGCGTAACCAACTCGAATAACTTACCCATCTTTTCATATTCGAAAGATGAGTGCTTAATTGTATGCCTAAGGTGCCGTATTTCCTGCTTTTTAAGCTTTTTGACGATGTCGTAGATCAGTTTCATAAATGGCGTGCATTCGGGTAGCAGGTAAAATAGCTCAAAAAATAGTAAAAATCGCGTAATCCATTCTCATTTTTCGGAATAGTCCCGCAGCTATTTTTAAATATATTTGAAATTGTTTGAAAAGCTCGGAATATTTCCCGGCATATTTGGATTTGTGAAGCGGTAATGCCTAATTTTAGCGGTTTGTTATCCGGTGAAGTGTTTAAAAAATCAGCCTATAGAAAATATGCTACGTAAAATCACTTGTATTGCATTTTTGTTGGCAATCGCTGCGCAGGTTTCCTGGGCTCAGGATGCCAAGATTTCCGGTAAGGTCACCGACGTTGACGGAAATCCACTCGGTTTCGCCACCGTGCTCGTACTGGATGGAGATAAAGTAAAACATGGTACTCAGACCGACCAGTCGGGTGCTTTTAGTATTCAGCCAGTAGATGCGGGTAACTATAAGATAGTGGCGAGTTTCACCGGCGATAAGACCGAGCCCATCGATATCTTTGTCGTAGCAGGGCAAACTCGAAACATTGATCTTTCCTTTAAACAGGAAGTTGGTGTTTCTACGCTCGACGAAGTCGTCATTGAAGCGGGGAATCCGGTGTTTGAAACGGATCCTAAGGTAGTGAATACCCTTACGCAGGACGATCTGAAAAATATGGGTTCCCGAAACGTGACCAGTTTGGTTGCTGCTGCCCCTGGCGTCTATCAGTCAGATGAAGGCGATTTTGCCATTCAGGTACGGGGAGCTCGTCCACAAGCTACCGCCTACTATGTAGATGGGGTGAAAGTACGGGGAACGCCGAATATGCCACAATCCTCTATTTCGCAGCTCCAGACAATCGTAGGGGGACACCCGGCTGAGTTTGGCGACTTTACCGGGGGAGTCATCTCGATTACAACAGCCAATCCCGCTTCCAAAATTACAGGAGGTATTGAATTGGTTACGAGTGAGTACCTCGATGATTTTGGCCGCAACCTCGCAGCCTTGAATCTGACAGGGCCGCTGATTACCCGGACAGAAAAAATTGGAGACTCTGAATTTAAAAGGACCGTACTAGGATTCTTTATCGCGGGGGAATTAGACTATCAAGGAGATAGCGACCCTGCAGCGCTTGGAATCTTTAACCTTGCCCCCGGTGTATTGGATGACCTCCAAACCAATCCCGTAGAAATTTCCGCTGATGGACAGACGTTCCGGAGCCGTGCGAACTTCATCAAAGCAGAAAGCCTGACGAATGTAAAAGCAAAAACCAACAACGTTGACTTTCGATACAGAGGGTCCGTTCGTTTTGATTTTCAACCTTCAAACAATATCCTCCTAAAGCTCGGCGGTAACTTTGAGCGATCAGAAGTGGATCAGTGGAACATTCGGAATATGCTCTTTGCGCCTAATGGCCAGCAGCAGTTCAATGGAGGCTCTTATCGGGGATGGCTGCGTTTCCAGCAGAGTTTCCCCGGTTCAGATGAATCCCCGATCAAAAATCTATTCTATTCTTTACAGGCTGACTATTCCATCTACCAGCGTCGTTTTTCAAATGACTTGCATGGAGATGACTACTTTAGCTATGGATTCAATGGCTTGTTCGACTTCGATGTCGTGCCCATTTATCAATATGTAGATAACCCACTAGGCAACGGACCTTCCAGCCCTTACTGGCAGACTGTAGGATATGGATTTAATAACCTGAGCTACGATCCAGGCGGATCACGCAATGCCGTTGCAGTAAATCATAATCAGGCAATGTTTGATTATGTAGCCCAAAATGGAGTGCCGAATCTCTTCCCGGGTTTATTTACCAATGACCCGATTGTCAACAACTATGCCAACCTGAATGAATTTGCCTTCCGCCAGGGATTGATCAACGGTTCTACGCCGGGAGATATTTACTCCATCTTTCGGGGATTGGGATATCAGGCACCTACCTATACAAAATTTGATTTTGAGCAGTACCGACTCTCAGGACAAGCTACTGCCGAGATCAAAGGCCACAATATTAAAACCGGTTTTGAATTTGAGCAACGGGTAGAAAGACGATACGACCTGGTAGCACGAGGCCTGTATTCAGTCATGCGTAGCCGTGCCAACTTCCACCTCAATAGCCTGGAAGACAATCCTGACTTGTTCGAGTATGTCGTACGGGGCGGTGAATTCCAGGATACGATCAACATTCCACTGGCTTACTCTGCGGATGACCAGAGCTTCTTCGATAAGCAACTGCGTCAGAAACTCGGATTGCCGGTTGACGGAACGGACATCATCAATGTAGATGCCTTTGGTCCGGATTTCTATTCACTGGACATGTTTTCCGCTGACGAATTACTCAATAATGGATTGGGAATCGTCAACTATTACGGGTACGATTTTAAAGGAAATAAGTCGGAGCGTACAGATCCCGGAGCATTCTTTAATGATGATGAAAACAAGCCGGAAAATCCTTATGCCCCAACTTACGTAGCGGCATTTATTCAGGATAAATTTGAATTTGAAGATATCATTTTCAACGTAGGATTGCGGGTGGACCGCTTTGACGCCAACCAATTGGTGTTGCAGGATCCCTTCTCCCTGTATCCAACGTTTTCGGCAAGTGAGACGGCTCAGCAACTCGGTGAGGCATTGCCTTCTTCGATTAATGGAGAGTGGACCGCATATGTGGATGATGCGAATAATCCTTCTGAGATCGTGGGATACCGGAACGGTGAATCCTGGTACAACACCAGCGGAGCACCTGTTTCCTCTAACTCGATTGCTCAGGTTTCAGGGGGACGTCCTAAGCCACACGTAAAAGGATCTGGAGAAGTAGGGGTTGAGTCTTTTGAGGACTACGAGCCCCAAACGACCTTCATGCCACGTGTTTCTTTCTCCTTTCCGATTTCAGCGGAAGCGGTATTCTTTGCACACTATGATGTATTGGCTCAGCGTCCGGGACAGTTGCTCGCTACACAGGGATCACTCCTCGCGGGGCAGTTGTCGCAGTATGCCTTCCTGGAAAATCAGCCGACGGCTACCGTTAATAACCCTAACCTGAGACCTGAAGTTACCATTGACTACGAAGCAGGATTTAAGCAGAAGCTGAGCGACCGGATGGCATTGACCCTCTCTGCTTACTACCGGGAAATGCGTAACATGATCCGGTTCCGCCGTTTCACCAATGCATATCCTTTCTCTTACGATACCTATGACAACCTTGACTTTGGTACGGTAAAAGGATTTTCCTTCCAATTGGATATGCGTCGGACCAACAACGTACAGCTGAGAGCGGGATATACCTTACAATTTGCTGACGCAACCGGTTCTGACTTCTCCTCTGCAAGAAGTGTAGTCAACTTCCTCGAAGGAGTAGGAGTACTACGGGTTCCATTGCCGATTAATACCGATCAGCGCCACCGGATTTCAACGGTGTTAGATTACCGGTTTGGCGGTCGTAATCGGGGACCCGGTTTTGATATCGGTGGAAAAACCATTTACCCACTTGACAATTTTGGTGCTAACGTAACTTTCCAGTTAGGGTCAGGTACGCCATTCTCCAAAAACTCAGTTGTTGTTCCTTCTGTAGCCAGCGGAATTAATATTGTGAATCAGCTGCAAGGTACGCCTAACGGATCTCGTCGCCCCTGGCAGTTTCGGGCTGACCTGCGGGTAGATAAGAGTTTCATGATAGGGGGAAAGAAACTTGCAGGAGGAGGTACCTCACATGCGTATGACATCAATGTATATGTCCTCTTACTCAATGCACTGGATACACGTAATGTAGTTTCTGTCTATCGCTTCACAGGTTTGCCTGATGATGATGGCTGGATTCAAAGTGATCAGGGACTCCAAACGACCTTTACACAGATCGATCCGGAAGCCTATGTCGACCTGTACAGCGCACGTGTTCAGAATCCTGACAACTATTCAATTCCTCGTCGGATTCGTCTGGGAATGTTCTTTAATTTCTAGAATTGAAAATCGAGAAACTCAATAATCTGCTGATAATCGCTATCGCTATGAATAATAGAATTGTGAGAGCCTCCATGCTCATGCTGATGATGGGACTCATGGGAGTCGCCTCTTATGCTAAGGCACCCATCGGAGTTGAAAAAAAGCGTGCCAATGGGTTCCGGACTGCGGATGCCTGTTTGCCTCCCAGTGCATCTGCTCAGTTGGACGTGAACAACGTTCGTGCACTGATGCACAATGGAGGAGATATGTGGTGGGACCTCGTAGGAGATCCTCGCTATGAAATTCCGAAAGGAAGTAATCGGCACTCGATGTTTGCCTCTTCCTTGTGGATTGGGGGAATCGACGAAGCGGGTCAGTTGCGGGTTGCAGCTCAGACCTATCGACAGGGCGGTATCGATTTCTGGGCAGGCCCCATCACGGATGGAGAAGCCTCTACAGATGACGAAACCTGTCAGCGGTACAACCGGATGTACAAGATCAACAAAACAGAGATCGATGCATTCCGGGCAGACTGGGCAGATGGTGCATTGGATAATGCAGAAAATTATCCCAATGTCATGGGGTGGCCGGGGACCGGGACCAATGCCGATGGCGCGAATGTAGAAGTATTTCGGAATGATGGTACGGTCTTATACCTTGCCCCATTTGTAGATGTAGATGGGGATCCCTTTAACTATAATCCGGAAGCAGGAGATTTTCCCGATATCCGGGGAGATCAGGCAGTTTGGTGGGTACTCAACGACAAAGGCGATATTCACACAGAAACGGGTGCAGAACCCGTTGGAATTGAAATTCACATGCTGGCTTTTGCATTTACAACTGCCAATGCCGTGAATGATATGACTTTCTACCAGCAGACAGTGATCAATCGTTCGAATCTCTCACTCAATGATACCTATATGGGTCAATGGGTAGATGCGGATTTGGGAGTGTTTAATGATGACTTTGTAGGCTGTGATACCTTGAGAGGATTGGGAATGTGTTACAACGGAGATCCTGATGATGATGGAGCGGCCGGGTATGGAACCAATCCACCAGCAGTTGGCGTTGACTTTTTCCAGGGACCTCTTGCAGATCCGGGAGACGGAATTGATAATGACAAAGATGGAGTGACAGATGAACTCAATGAGACCATCATCATGTCTAAGTTTGTCTATTACAACAATGACTTCTCGCTTACAGGGAATCCGGAAGTTGCGCAGCACTATTATGGATACCTTTCTGGATTCTGGAAAGATGGTACGCCTATCGTAGATAACTTTTCGAATGGAAATGAAGGAAACGGATATGGGCCTTCCAGCGCAGGTGTCCCTACCAACTTTATGTTCCCAGGTGATCCTTGTACCAGTTCTGGTTGGACAGAAGGAAACTCTGGTCCGGGTGGCCAGGGAAATCCGCCAGCTGACCGTCGATTCCTTCAAAGTGCAGGCCCTTTCACACTACAGCCGGGTGCGGTCAATGAAATCGTAACAGGAGTAGTATGGGCACGCGGATTTTACAATGACCAATTAGGTTCTATTTGTGAACTTCAGCGAGCAGATGATGTTGCACAAGCATTGTTTGATAGTGGGTTTACTCTCCTGGATGGACCGGATGCGCCTGAATTAACGATCTCGGAATACAATCAAGAATTGAACCTGACCTGGGGATACAGTGAAGCACTGCGGACCGTACGCAATAATTTCAATGAAAGCTATGAGCAGGCAGACCCTGTCCTAAAAGCAAATAACGTAAGGGATTCTGTATTTGAATTTCAGGGATATATTGTCTATCAATTGATCGATGGAACAGTAGGCCCAAATGAATTGAATGACCCGGATCGGGCGCGGCCAGTAGTACAATGTGATGTGCAGGATGGAATCTCTTCTATCGTTAATCGTGTTGAGCAGCGGGTCGAAGGATTAAATGAGCCGATTATCGTCGATGAAGTAATGGTACAGGGAGCAGATGAAGGGATTTTCCTTTCGACACGTGTTACCACTGACCTGTTTGCTACCAGCGGAGATACGCGCCTGCGGAACTACACCACCTATTATTTTACCGCCATTGCCTATGCCTATAACGATACCGCCTCTGATGGACGTAAATTCGTACAAGGTAACCGCTTTTTCCAGATCGTTCCGGCATTGCCGCACCCGGAAGAAATCGATAATGTGGGAACAGTAATTAATGCAGACTATGGAGATGGAATACCCGTTACAATGACAGCGGGTGTAGGTAATGGAGGAAACTTTGTGCGGATTGATCCTGCTACAGAAGCGGAACTCTTCTCACCTCCTTATTTGACCTCAAATATTAAGTACCTCCCGGGAACTGCTCCGGTAGATGTAAAAGTAGTTGATCCGAAAGCGGTCGTAGGAAGTTATTATCAACTCGAAGTTCCAGGGAATAAATTCTTACGACTTGAAGAAATTGTAAATGATACCAATCCTGCTACAGGAGAGGTCCTCATCGTAAAAGATTCTATTTTTGCTGAATGGATATTATCCGAAGGCTCATCTGATCAAGGGCCATTTCAGGAGCTGTTTGTCTCCACCTACAACAAAAGAGACAACGGGTCGCCAGCCCGGCCTATGCCCCTGGTAGGAACAGAGCGGGTGATTCCGGATCGGGGATTCTCAATTGCTGTTCAGGATGTGGGAACAGCAGGGGATACACTGGATGTATTAAACGATAATGGAATTATCGGTGCCGAGCTTGCATTTACGGATATTTCTCAATCCTGGCTTACCGGTCTTCCGGATAATAATGACCTGGGTGGAGGAATTTGGAACTGGATCGATACTGATGATAAGTTGTTCAGAAGCCAGCGCCTTCATGATAAAAGCGGGAATTTCTCAAACATACTAGGGGGCCGCTGGGCACCTTGGGCACTCTCGAGAAGGTTTAATAATGAAATTCAAGGTGGAGGACAGATCGCTCCCGGAGTAACCATTGCCAATGACCGTTCAAACCGGCAAATGGGAATCGATGAAGTGGTTACTCTGGATAAGCTCGCTGATGTGGATATTGTCTTTACAAACGATATCACAAAATGGTCTCGCTGTATGGTGGTTGAAACCAGTCCTAACTCCGGTTTGGGGTCAGGCGCATGGCAGCTCTCTGGAAAATGGAGAGATAATGTCGACCAGGCAGGCTCTTCCGAAGGAGCCAAAACGGCCACAAATCATGGAATGAGCTGGTTCCCGGGATATGCAATAGATGTCAATACCGGCGAGCGATTAAATATCTTCTTTGGCGAAAGTGAGTGGGACAAACTCAATAATGGAGACGATATGATCTTCAATCCGACTACTGATTTTGGTACCAATCTGGACCGGGTAGGAGGAAGACACTATGTCTATGTAACCAATACTTTGTATGATGAATTTAATAGCCTGAAAGGCATCCTGCAAAATGCGGATGAAGCAGCAGGGGGAGGATTGTTTTCAGATGCATTGAATTTCGATGGAACGGGGAACCACCTGGGAGATTTGTACCAGTACGTTACCTGGGTCGGAATTCCCCTCCTGAATCCTGGATATTCCTTTACTGCCCCACAGGAGATACCTACAGATGCACGTATCTCTCTTCGGGTAAATCAGCCTTTCAGCTCTCGTAAAGGGACAAACGATGTCCCGACTTTCACCTTCAATACCATTGATATTGCAGCACTGACCAACCAGTCGGACGTGGCGGAAGATGCACTTGACGATGTATTGGTGGTGCCGAATCCGTATTATGCCTATTCAGCTTACGAAAGAGGGCAGTTGGATAATATCATCAAAGTTACGAACCTGCCACAGCGATGCAAAATCAGTATCTTTACCATCAACGGACAACTTGTTCGTCAGTACAATAAAGATTCAGATGCGCCGGATCAAAACTGGGATTTGAAAAACCACAGTGGGGTTCCTGTTGCAAGCGGTGTATACATCGTACACGTAGATGCCTTTGAACTTGGTGAAAAAGTCTTGAAGCTATTTGCTGTAATGCGTCAGATTGACCTCGACAATTTCTAAAATACTTGTGAGCCGGACTGAGAGATAAAACACTCAGTCCGGTTGCTACAAGATTCCTTATTCAGAATTCAACAATCGAATTTATACAAGCTGATTATGAAAAAGTGTTTACTCATTGTGCTTGGGACGTGCTTGATATTCGGGACTGCCTTTGCGCAGCCTGAGCGTGTAGGGCAGGCTGGGGCTATGGAATTAATGATTAATTCCATGCCGAGAAGTTCCGCATTTAATGGAATCGATATTGCCAGCATAGATGGAATTGAATCTTCCCAGGTCAACCCAGCGGGAATTGCAACTACCCGAAGCACCGAACTGATGTTCTCTCATACTTTTTGGTTGATGGGTACAGATATCAGAATCAATAGCTTTGGTTTTTCGCAAGCCCTTGGAACTTCAGGCGGAAAACTTGGATTATTGGTTAATTCCTTTAGCCTTGGAGAATTTATCCGTACGACTGTGGATCAGCCTGATGGAACCCTTGGTACTTTCAGCCCCACTTATCTGAACATTGGCGTTTCTTATGCACAAAAATTTACAGAACGTATTCATGTCGGAACAACGGTTCGGGTGATTAGTCAATCAACCCCTGAAGTGAATGCAAACGGAATTGCATTTGACGCAGGAATCCAATACCGAACTGGCATTAAGGATCGCCTCAAATTGGGAATCAGCCTCAGGAATGTAGGCCCTGCTATGAAGTTTGGAGGAGATGGGCTTGCAAATCGTGTAATCTTCCAGGGAAATAATGACTATACGACTACCGTAACCCTCCCAACATCTAAGTTTGAATTACCTACTACGCTAAGTATGGGCGGATCGTATGACTTCTTTCTTGGATCCAGTAATACCATTAGCCTGTTGGGAGGATTTATTTCAAATTCTTTTTATCTCAACCAATTTGGTGCGGGACTTGCCTATAAGTACAAACAATATGTAATTTTACGCGGTTCATTTCTGTATGAGGAAGGGATTTTCGGAGACCTCGGGGATACACGTTATTCCGCTTTTACCGGTGCAGCTGCTGGTGCAACATTTCAGATTCCCTTTAAAAATGGGAACGTAGATGAGGAGGGGAATTCCGAGTTTTCCATTTTTGCGCTGGATATGAGCTACCGAACTACA
This sequence comes from uncultured Bacteroidia bacterium, assembly GCA_964352745.1. Lineage (GTDB taxonomy): Bacteria > Bacteroidota > Bacteroidia > J057 > J057 > CAYGTH01. Next base: position 3,849 of record CAYGTH010000061.1, on the reverse strand, counting down.
AGCCCTTTTGACGGAACCCTTGTGATCGGTGCGCGTATAGATTTGTAGGCCTTAGCAAACATAAAAGAAAAAGAATAATTGAGTTGGCTCTCCGCTAACTCAGTTATTTTTTTGTATGTTGTATATTACACCAAGCCAGAAAATTATTGAATGTTTAAATTTGATCAGTTATGAGTGACGTGACGTATTTGACTAAAGAAGGGTATGACAGACTCAAAGCTCAGTTAGATGACTTGAAAGGAAGAGGTCGTACCGAGATTGCCAGGCAAATTCAAACTGCTAGGGAGATGGGCGATTTGAGTGAGAATGCAGAGTATGATGCTGCAAAGGATGCCCAGGGACTGCTGGAAATGAAGATTTCTAAGCTGGAAAATGCAATAGCTATTGCACGTGTATTAGATGAATCCGATATAGATTCAAATAAAGCCTATATACTCTCCACCGTAAAGCTGCGGAATATCAAAACCAAAATGGAGATGAAATACACCTTGGTAGCTGAAGAGGAAGCCGATTTGAAAAGAGGACGGATCTCAATAAAATCTCCAGTAGGAAAAGCGATTTTGGGGAAAGAAGTTGGCGATATCATTGAAATTATAGTACCAGCTGGCAACCTGGAATTTGAACTCCTTGAAATTACACGTTCCTAGGATGGCTTCTATATTCACGAAAATTGTCAGAGGAGAAATTCCCTGCTATAAAATAGCAGAGACAGATGATTTCCTCGCTTTTTTAGACGTAAGGCCCCTTACAAAAGGCCATACCTTGGTTATTCCCAAAGAAGAAGTCGATTATCTCTTCGAGTTGCGGGATGAAGCGTATATCGGGTTGCAATTATTTGCCAGAGAAATTGCGCGGGCTGTGGAGAAAGCGATTCCCTGTGAGCGGATAGGTACCGCTGTTATTGGTCTGGAGGTGCCACACTGCCACATTCACCTCGTACCTATTAACTCGATCAGCGACCTGGATTTTGGAAAAGAAAGACCCACCTTCACCCCTGAAGAGATGGAACAGGCCGCGCTAACCATTCGAGCGCAATTACCCAAAGGCTAAGGCATTCAGATAAGGCTACCGATCTTTTATGCGGCCCGGATTGTTTTTGAGAAAAGAAGACCAATCTTTGTGGCCGCTTTTGGTAGAAATATTGACCCCTTGATAGAAGTGACAGACTGCCGCAGCAAGCCCATCGGTAGCATCAAGGGGATCCTTCCCCAATGAAAATTCCAGTACCTTTTCCAACATTCTTGCAACCTGATCCTTGCTGGCAGTACCACTACCGGTTACTGCCATCTTGATTTTGCGGGGTGCATATTCAAAAATAGGGAGATTATACACCAGGCCTGCAGCCATTGCAACTCCCTGCGCTCGACCTAGTTTGAGCATGGATTGTACATTTTTTCCGTGGAAGGGAGCCTCTAATGCCATTTCCTGAACGTCAAACTCACTCACCAATCCCGAAATTCGCTCAAATATCTTTTTCAGTTTTGCCGGATGATCCATTTGTTGCTTGCCTAATCGGATAATCCCGTAATTGACAAGCTCCATGTATTTCCCTTTGCAGCGGATAATCCCATAGCCCGTGATCGTCGTTCCGGGATCAACCCCTAAAATAATCCGGGCAGAAGGAGGTGTACCTGATTTGCCGGTTGTGGCCATAAGTAGGACTAAGGATGGATGAACTCGGCAGGATAGCTGTCGAGTTCCTAAAAATACGAATTTGTAAGCAAAAATAATCAGGCCATCATAACGAGGTGCCTATCAAATCTGAATGGAAATGTAGGCTTAGGTAAAATGAAAAGGGGGGCTACGATCAAGCCCCTTTCAGATGTAATGATTTGAAGGACTACGCGTTTTAATGTCCTGAGAATCACCCTAGTTTGTGGATGATTATCGAAATAATATCGAGCTACCAGAGCCGAAATGAAGGGGATCGCGTCAAATGGATAGAGAATCTTTCCGTTCGCTTATTTAGGAATGAAAACATTAGCAGCTAAAATATACCATAGGATCAATGATCAGGCCTGGATAAAG
>CAYGTH010000061.1:0-1721 GCA_964352745.1 uncultured Bacteroidia bacterium | reverse complement strand
ACGGCTTTCCAGGCAGTACTGGCTGGGATTTCGACGGGTATCTTTACCCCAAACAGGGTAGGAGAGTATGCAGGCAGGGTCATGTATCTCCAACCCGGCAAACGTCTGGAATCCGTGGTATTTATGTTTGTCGATCGCTTGTGTCAAATGGGGATTACCCTTTGGACAGGCACTTTGGCACTGGAATACCTGCTCGCCTGGTATCCCCTGCAAATGGCGGAAATGATCCCGGTTTCAGTACCTGTTTTGGGGGGATTCCGATACACCCTTTGGGTCTTGAGCCTGCTTGGGGGCTGCTTATTGTTATTTCCGCAGGTCGCATATCAACTGGTTCGCCGGATCCCTTTTCAACATATCTTGCTTCAAAAAACGCAGGACGCCCTTCAGCAGATACATCCCTCTTTTCTACTAAAAATCCTGGGGCTGAGTCTGACCCGGTACTGTGTTTTTACATTTCAATACTATTTGTTGCTACATGCCTTTGGATTTACAGACACCCTGTTGTTGGCCTTACAGCTCGTGGGCCTGATTTTTTTGGTGAAATCTGTGATTCCTTCTGTTTCCCTGACGGAATTAGGCATTCGGGAAACGGTAGCGATTGCAGTATTAGGCGCATTTGCGATTCCGGCGACCACGGCTTTTGCCAGTACTTTTCTCCTCTACCTGATCAATATTATTCTACCAGCGTTGATCGGTCTTGCATTCGTTCTGAGGATTCGACTCGATTAATTCGCGCCTTGCAATTTTAAATTACTGCCTGCTTCTTGCGAGGGCAAAAATAGCTCATGCATCTGGTTGAACAAACGCTTGTTATGGAAGAAGGGATCGCAGTATTTTTTTTAGTTTGTCTGGGAGGATATGCTGCTTTTATCATCCGGGCAGCCTGGTTTTTTGCCCGTATTCCTTGTCCTTCAGGGAGTGAATACCGGCCTGCGGTTTCAGTGATTATTCCTGCCCGTAATGAGGCCGGCAATATCGAAAAATGCTTACAAGCCGTTTTGCAACAATCCTACCCATCAGGGAAACTGGAAGTGATCGTTGTAAATGACCATTCCACAGATGAAACCAGCCAGATCGCACGAGGGTTTACATCCCAATATCCATTCCTGAAAGTATTAGATTTGCAAATGGGGCAGATCAATTCCTATAAAAAAGCAGCTATTTCTGCAGGCGTAACAGCTGCAACGGGAGAAATTATTTTGCAAACTGATGCAGACTGTAGAATGGGGGTCCATTGGGTAGCGCGTATGGTGGATCATTTTTCCGAACAGGTAGCTTTGGTTGCTGGCCCCATTGAAATTGTGCATACAAAGACGGGATTTACCCGCTTTCAAACCCTGGAATCCATGGGCTTAGTTGCCATTGGTGCCGGGTCGCTGGCTGCCGGGCGGCCAAATATGTGTAATGGTGCGAATCTGGCGTACCGAAAAGCTGCTTTTGAATCGGTAGGGGGATTTTCCGGAATAGATGCTGTCGCATCGGGAGATGATGAACTCTTATTACAGAAACTTCATGCCCAGCCAGAATACCAACTGCGTTTTGCAAAATGCAGAGAGGCAATTGTGCAAACAGATGCCATGAATACCTGGCAGGCATTTAAAAATCAACGTCTCCGTTGGGTAAGCAGCACGCTTTTATCCCAATCGCTGGGTAAATGTCGCTCAGGCCGTTTCTTATCTCGCTTTTTTGGGGATACTCGTCCTTTTGGGGCTGGGAATATC
>CAYGTH010000060.1:18087-22839 GCA_964352745.1 uncultured Bacteroidia bacterium | reverse complement strand
ATCGCACCTTCAAACTCTCTCAAACAAAACCCTCCCATGCGCCATCAGCGCCCGGTCGCAAAAAAGGAGGGAGACATTATTGCTACACATATGGTTTCCCGCTGGGAAACAGGGCTGCGCCCAAACGAGAACATCCTTCCACACAGGCAAACCTCCCTTGAAAAGGAGGCTGCAAGCCTTGTCTTCGACAATGGGGGAACGCGAAAGTCAAACCAAGACCCTGTTTGATACGAACTATCCGTTTCAAACAGGGTCTTGGGCATTCCTCGCAAGGAATACAATTTGCGAATATCGATTTACCAGATCTTCACCCGGTCTTCGGGCGCGAGATAGAGTTCGTCGCCGGGCTGCACATCAAATGCTTCGTAAAACTCCGGGACATTGCGCACAACCCCATTGCAACGAAAGCGTTTGGGTGAATGCGGATCGGTCTGGATTTGTCTTCTCAAGGTAGCTTCTCTCGCTTTTTGTCGCTGGGTCTGGCCGAAGCCAAGAAATACCCGCTGGATACCCGTATAGCCATCCAATTCGGGAGCTTCTTTCCCATTGAGGCTCATTTGATAGGCTTTGAGTGCGATGGTCAGGCCGCCCAGGTCGCCGATATTTTCGCCCAGGGTGAATTCTCCATTCACATTCAAATCATCAAATACCTGGTAGCCGTTGTACTGTTCTACTAATCTCTCAGTACGTTTTTCAAACTCTGAGCGATCTGTATCTGTCCACCAATTACGAAGGGCGCCATCGCCGTCAAAGGTGCTGCCTTTGTCATCGAATCCATGGCCGATTTCATGGCCGATAATGTGTCCAATCGCACCGTAGTTTACTGCATCATCGGCAGACAAATCGAAGAAAGGCGCCTGGAGGATCGCCGCTGGAAAGACAATCTCATTCTGAGTCGAATTGTAATAGGCATTGAGGGTCTGAGGGCTTAATCCCCATTCGTGCTTCTGGATTGGTCCCCCGAGTTTATCCATCTGAGTTTGATACCTGAAAATCCGGGACCGCTCTATATTTCCAAACAAATCTCCTTCTTTGATTTCGAGGGCAGCATAGTCTTTCCAGATATCCGGATAGCCTATTTTGACGGTGAATTTTGACAATTTATCGAGAGCCTCCACCTTCGTTTCTTCACTCATCCAGTCCAACTCTTTGATGCTGGCCTCATAGGCTTTCAATAGATTCCCAACGAGTACTTTCATCCGTTCTTTTGCTTCCGGCGGAAAGTGTTTTTTGACATATACTTTCCCTACGACTTCTCCCAGGTTTGCATTCACGACTGAAACGCCGCGCCGCCATTGTTCCTGCTGCTGCGGTACGCCTGAGAGGGCCGTGCCAAAAAATGAGAAGTTTTGCTCATCCATTTCCTGAGTCAGGTAGGTCGCATTCACATCAATCACCCGCCACCGGAGATACGCTTTCCAGGTCTCCATCTCTGTTTCCTGAATGATGCCATTGAGGGCTTTCAGGTAATCAGCTCCTGTGATAATGAGTTGATCAATATCTGCGACACCCGCTACTTCCAAATAAGCCGACCAATCAAAATCCGGCATCAGGGCCTCTGTTTCTGGTACAGAAAAGGCATTATAGAGGGCCTTCATATCACGCATTTTTTCTTTCTTCATGTGCTGAGCAGCGAGAGTCGTTTCGAGGGCCATAATCTTTTCAGCTGCCTCTACTGATTCTCCCTGCCCCGCCATTTCCATGATGGTGGCTATGTGCTCTACATATTGCTTCCGCAAGGCCACAGAACGCTCATCTTCCTGGAAATAATATTCCCGATCCGGAAGGCCCAAGCCACTTTGCATCACATAGAGGCTGTATTTTGTGGGTTCTTTCATATCTGCCATGACAAATATGCTGAATGGCTTGCCGTAGCCCATCTTAGCGCCGTGGGCGAAGTAAGCAGCCAAATCCTTGTGTTCTTTTAAGGCATCAATCCGGTCCAACTCTTTTTGAAGCGGCATAAGCCCTAAAGCATCCCGCTTTTCGAGATCTGTATAGGAGGCAAACAGGGCCCCTACTTTCTGCTCATCGGCGCCTACTTCATGATCGGCAGCAGCAGATTCTTCGATGATCGCCCGGACATCTTCCTGCAATTTTTCATTTACAATATATCCCACGCCATAACTGGATCGGTTGGAGGGGATTTCCGTTTCATTTAACCAGGTCCCGTTGACATATTCAAAAAAATCATCTCCTGGTTTGATTTCCAGGTTCATGTGTTCTTTCAAAACCCCGGAACGAACGGAGTCATCCTGTGGATTTGAATCGCCGGGGCCGTTCAGGCCGCTTAGTACGATGAATAATAGACTGAGAACTACGCCGTGAAAAATATTCATAATGGTCTGTAAATGTGTATGGCCAATGTAGCAAATTACTGCAAGTTGGGGTTCCAACTCCGAAAAAGCAATAAACCGGGGCAGGATTCTTAACCATTTAGACGAAATATGGTGGCAGAAAGTCATTTCCGCAATCCAGCCTATGGGTATAGAATCAGCACAAGCTCCCATCAGGCGTTGCGTCCTATCCAAACAGTCAACTTTGTATTATCACGTCAGCGAGGAATACATAAGCCTTGTTACCTTTTTTGATCACACAACCAGGCAAAATTTTTCTTGCTTGTTTTTTGGCAGGATTTACAAGATTAACAGGATATGAACAGCCTGATTTATAGCATTTTACCTTTTAACGCATTCGTGAGGACTTCGTCGTTCGTGAGCCCTTCGGGGTTGAGGCCAACCCGCCTGGGTGGGAACTGAAGTTTAGTCCAAAAACAGTTCGATATTTGATATGTTCGATCAGGCCAAAGGCCCAGCCGCTTAGCGGCTGAATATTTGTAGAATCATCCGCCCCCTGATTTTGGGATTGAGCGCTGTAAAGCGCCCGACAGCAAAAAAGAGGGAACATTATTGCTACAAATATTGTTTCCCGCTGGGAAACAGGGCTTCGTCCAAACGGGAACATCCCTCCACACGGGCAAACCTCCCTTGAAAGGGAGGCCCGCAAGCCTTGTCTTCGACAATGGCAGGGCGGAAAGGGCCTAGCCCTCAGGCTTAACCCACTTTCGACTTTTTTCTTTTTAGCTTGAGTAGTTTCTTGGGTTTTGAAAGGGTAATACAGTGAAACCCTCCACCATTGTAATTCAGCTTTGTAGCATTGATCACGTGTATTTCCCTGGTGGGAAAAGCGAGTCTAAAGGCCGCTATTGCCTGCTCATCTCTTTCGCGTACGAATTCTTCATTACCCTCCTCATAATAGCAAGGAACGATCACTGATTTGTTAGAGATTACAAAATTCAGGTAGCTGGTAACCGGGGTGTAGAGGATATCCTTATCTCCTATTTTACCATCTGCAAAAATGACCGGAGCCTGCGGAAAACGAATAATATTAAATGGCTGCCCATCCTGATCCGTTGCATTTGCCAAAATCTGGTAGTTCTCTTCCATCCGATCATGGATGACTTGATAAATAGGGTCTCGTGCCAGGTCATTGGAGTCAACTTGAGTAATGAGAATGGTGCGGGCGTCTATAAACCGACAAAACTCATCCGTATGGCCACTTACCCCATAACCATATATATTGTCGATTATAGGGCCGTCTTCAAATAAATCATCCTGAGGAATGCCTTTCTTTAACCAGATGACTTTCTTTTGATTAAAATGGGTGAGATATTCCTGTTCAACTTCTGCTTTGCTGAAATATGGGTTGATCAACTTTTCATACCCCTCGACTAAAATGATCGTGCCCTTTCCATTGATCTCGCGCCCTCCCCCTGTACCAAAAATACGGCTTTTATAGAAGGGGATTTTCATTTTGGGTGAGAGTTGCTCTACAAAACTGTTATACTCCCCATATTCCATATGAGGATACTGGAATCCCAAAATCGCTTCATTCCCCTCTGTATCGCGACCTATATGCGGTCCGAAGTCTCGGATCCAGACATTATCTTTTTCAAACTTAAATGAAACTAATGTGATGTTATTGATATTTGATCCCTCACTGATGAGGCTATTCTCCAGATCTGTTTTGCTGTTATTTTTTTTATTGTAGAAGAGGGTAACATGATCCTGTTTCGAAAGGATTCTAATCATAGGGAACAGAATGGTTTGATAACTCTTATTCCAGCAAATCATGGTGGATTCCTGCTCCTCAAAATCAGCTGAGGGAATTAAGTAAGGACTGAACTCAGGATGTTTAATACATGCGATCAAAAATATGAGGATGGCAAATACGATCCCGATTCTTGCTTCGTACTTCATGAGTGCATATTTAGCATTAAAAAAAAATGTTCAATAGCCATACCTTTCTTTTAAAAATTTGTTTTTAAGCATTATTTCATATCGTCATAAACAGGTAAAAAGGGTCAGTCAAATTGCTATCATTTTTTCGGGACTCAAACAGATAAAAATGAATGCCCTACTTAAAGCTAGGTCTTTTTATTCATAAAATATACTACTTCCCTAACATTTATTTTTGAGGTGCTCAAGAAGGAAAATACCCTGTATTTGGCGGAGATCTGTTTTGGCATATATCGAGATGGCAATGCCAACCTTAGCATCCATTTCAGTCAAAAGCGATTCGCATTATTTTTGGCTATTGGCGGATTCCGATCTGCCTGCTTAGATTCGCAAAGCGAACATTCAGGGCTAGCCGGACCGGAATATCAGAGATAGGCATTTTCATGGAATTTGGCGATATTTAGTTTCTCCTGGCAGATGAGAGAAAAGATTCGCCTAAGGCCTGTTAGGTGCG
>CAYGTH010000060.1:14318-17987 GCA_964352745.1 uncultured Bacteroidia bacterium | reverse complement strand
AACCATTCATATACAACGATATTGACGACTTGGGAAAAGGGTTAGTATTCGCAGCTTCAAAAAATGGAATGAACTTGAAGCAGAATGGAGGAAATGATATAATCAGGAGGGAATCTGAATCAGAAGAAGTTCAATTTGTTGAAATAGAAGATCATGTGTAAGCTTAATAATAGCGCATGACTTTAACGTTACCATTTACGCCTTCGAGTAAATATAAAAAGACGCAATGTATTTCTAAGACAACCTATTAAACATGAAAAATCACACGTTAAAACTGCTATTCGGGATTTCAATTGCTATTTCAATAATCGGATTTATTTTGGATTTTGATGAAAGAGTAGAAAATGTATATCTAAATCTATTTGAAATAGCAATGATGACATTGATTATATTTGGAATATTGGCAGGAATCACGAAAACGATTCAATTCGTACAAGGTGAATTCCGCACGTCATGATGATAAAAAAATCTACGCACAATCCATATAGTACCCATAGCTGAAAAAGGCACCCCACCAAGCATGTTCGCCGTCCAACTACGGCATATCATATATGGGAACTCGCCATCTTTATACAGAATTGAGCGGCTGATAAAAGGATAAAAATCGTTATCTTTATGGGAATGATTATCTGAGTGATATTGAATAAGTAGCTGCTAATGAGTGATGTAAAAGGGAAATATGTAAATCCGCTAACAGATTTCGGGTTCAAGAAGTTGTTTGGGACAGAGCCGAATAAGGTACTGTTGATCGACTTTCTGAATCAAATACTACCCGTGCATCATCAGATAGAGGATCTGAGCTACTCAAAAAATGAGCAATTAGGCAATCAGGATTTAGATCGGAAAGCGATATTTGATCTGTATTGTAAAGGAAAGAGTGGGGAGCGTTTTATCGTAGAAATTCAAAAAGCAAAGCAAAATTTCTTTAAAGATCGAAGTATCTATTATTCGTCCTTCCCCATCCAGGAGCAGGCCCAAAAAGGAGATTGGGATTATCGGTTAGATCCAGTATATACAGTAGGAATTTTAGATTTCATCTTTGACGATCATAAGCATGAAACTGAATTATTACACATGGTTGAATTGAAAAACCAACGGGGTGAAGTCTTCTACGATAAGTTAAAGTTCATATACATTGAATTGCCAAAATTCAGGAAAACGGAGGACGAGTTAGCGACTCATTTCGAGAAATGGTTATACGTGTTTCGGCATTTAGCAAATTTGAATACCCGGCCTCAGGCTTTGCAAGAGAAAGTATTTGAAAAATTATTTGAGGCTGCTGAAATAGCAAAATTCACTTCAGAAGAAAAGGAAGCCTACGAAGAAAGCTTGAAATATTATAGGGACTTAAAAAATGTGGTTGATACTTCTCGAGAGGAAGGGTTAGAGGAAGGAATAGAGCAAGGAATAGAGCAAGGAATAGAGCAAGGTAAAATAGAAGTTGCCATTGAATTGAAAAAGAATAAGGTTCCCATTGAAATAATTATGAAATCCACGGGACTTTCAAAAGAAGAAATAGAAAATCTATAAGCAGGACTTCCTGCTACAACTTACCGGAAAAGCCCCTCGGATATGTCACCTTCATACCCCCCTATGAATACCCTTCCCTGTGATTCCAGGGAATCATCGTCCTCCCCAAGCCACTTCCTCCAAATTTCCGAAAAAATATATTCCAAATACAGAATTAAATCTGTATATTAGCGGGTCAGGACTCGGGAATATTTGATGAGCATGTAGTAGAAAAAGGAATAATCCGCTCGTTATCAGCGGCCTAATTGTGAATATCATGCGACCCCCTAAATGTGCGTATTGCGGCAAGGATCTTCGGCGTGGAACTGAAAAGCCCGAATTGATTTATTTTTACCTTACCGACAAGGAGAAATCCTACAACGAACGCTTTAAAGGCCCCATAGTGGGTCATCCAGCCGGAAGAGACTGGTTTTGCCCCCAACATGCCGGACAAGCCCGTAGCCTGAACCACCTCTCCCTATCAGATGCGCTTTTGGAAATGCGAACCGCATGATCCGACCTTGTGAACCGCCCTTTTTTGACAGCAAGCGAACTAAAACACAAACGGAGATGAATACACAACCTGACCCACTTCAGATCATTGATGCGGCACGACGTATTGCACTGGAACAGCAGTCTGATACACTCGGTACACAACACATGTTGTATGCTATCGCTGCTGTGGAGCACGACCCCGTAGGCAAAGCCTTGCGCAACATGCTCAATCTTGGCAAAATGGGAGATGAACTGGCACCGGGTATTGATCCCCGCCAAACGCCTATCACCCTTTCTCATGCGATGGGAGATGTATTGGGTCAGGCGAATGAACTGGCCCTGGCGGCAAAGAAAGCCCTTCCCGGAAGCATTCATTTTCTCATGGCCATCCTCAACAATGAAAAATCAGACAATGTGGCCAGGTATGTGCTGGAGGCCAATGGATTCACCCTGGATCGGCTGATCGACCACCTTGCGCCGCCTCAGGCCGAAAATTCCTGATCGCATATCCTCAATAAACGAAAACACTTATTGTGAAACATTCGTTACAGTTTTGTGAGACTCAGTTCGTTTCTTTGTCTATTGAATCATTATTCACAAAACTATATATGAATACGCTAATCGCTCGATTGTTCTACACCTTATTGCTGACGGCAGGATTTGCCGGTTTACAGGCCTGTTCCGCTACGCAAGGGGATAGCCAGACCAGTGTCCAGGAAGTGAGTCGCCCTGTGCTGGCTACTGATTTATCCGGGTATTCCAAAGCTTATTTTGCCAGTGGGTGCTTCTGGTGCGTGGAAGCTATTTTTGAATCCGTAGAAGGGGTCGGAGAGGTAATTTCCGGTTATTCTGGCGGAAAAATCAAAAATCCCACCTACCGCAAAATCAGTTCTGGCGCCACCCGTCATGCAGAAGCTGTAGAAGTTTATTACGATCCGGAAGTCGTTTCCTACGAAACACTCCTCAAGGTATTTTTTGGTTCGCATGACCCGACGACTCCTGATCGCCAAGGCCCGGACCGTGGCCCTCAATATCGCTCCATGGTCTATTATCAGAATGAAACGGAGAAGCAACTCACCCGCGATTATATCGCAGAGCTGGAAGCTTCCGGTGAATTTTCTCAGCCCATCGTAACCGAGGTAGTGCCCTTTGAAATTTTTTATGAGGCTGAAGAATATCACCAGGATTTTGAGCGGAGAAACCCCAATCAAGGATATGTAATGGCTGTTTCTGTCCCTCGCCTGAATCGTTTCAAAGCAAAATTTCCAGAATTACTCAAAGATGAGGCTAAAGCGGGACATTGAGGCTATGTCACAGAGTTGCGCAAAGAAACACAAAGGTGCACAGAGTTGACTATATAACTTTGTGCACCTTTGTGTTTGCTCCGTGATTCTTTGTGAAATAGCCGAAGAGGTATGCCACAGAGTTGCGCAGAGTTATTCATTCCTTTTCTTAGGCTTTGTGAATCTCCGTGCTTGCTTTGTGCTCTTTGTGGAATAACATTGAGCCTATGCCACAGAGTTGCGCAAAGAATCTCAAAGGTGCACAGAGCAAAGGATCTATTTCTTTCTCTGTGTACCTCTGTGCCAGCTTTTGCTCTTTGTGGAATAACATTGAGGCTATGTCACAGAGTTGCGCAAAGAAACACAAAGGTGCACAGAGTTG
>CAYGTH010000060.1:0-14218 GCA_964352745.1 uncultured Bacteroidia bacterium | reverse complement strand
ATAACATTGAGCCTATGCCACAGAGTTGCGCAAAGAATCTCAAAGGTGCACAGAGTTATTTCTCCTTTTCTTAGGCTTTGTGAATCTCCGTGCTTGCTTTGTGCTCTTTGCGAAATAACCAATGAGTCGCGCAGAGGATCTGTCACCAGCGGGTCCGTTCAAATTTCCAGTCCGGCTCCACTTTTTGCATTTCGATTTCATCATTCCGATATGTGAGGCCACACTTCAGGTAATTGGCGTGCAAGCGCGCGAGTTCTTCCCGGTCTAGTTCGACTCCCAGTCCCGGACCTTTGGGTAATTCGACCGATCCCGCTTCAAAGGTCATTTTTCCACCGACAATCACTTCATCTGCCTGCCAGGGATAATGGGTATCCAGCGCAAAGTCAAGATGAGGCACTGCAGCGCCGAGTTGCACCATAGCAGCCAGGGAAATCCCCAGGTGGCTGTTGGAATGCATAGAAAATCCCCGACCGAAGGTATGGCATAGCCGATTGAGTTCCATACTGGCGCGGAGCCCTCCCCAGAAATGGTGATCGGAAAGGATTACATCTTCGGAATGCAGCCGAATACTCTCCGGAATATCCTCAAATGCCGTTGTACACATATTGGTAGCCAGGGGAATATCGACCGCCTTCCGCAATGCTGCCATGTCTTCCTGGCCCCGAACCGGGTCTTCATAATATTCAAGCAGACCTGTTAAGTCTTTCCCCCACCGAATGGCTGTTTCTAATTTCCAAATGGCATTGGGGTCGAGCCGCAAGGGAATCTCCGGTCCAAAAGCCTCTCTTAGAGCTCGGATCGCTTCCACTTCTTGAGCTGGCTCGAAGACCCCTCCTTTCAATTTGATTGATTCAAACCCAAAAGCCTTGCACATGGCAACTGCCTGTGCGACAATCCCCCCACTATCCAGGGCAGCTGCCTGCCGGGCCTGGGCCCATCCCTCAGCATTGGGGTCGGTTCCAAATTCCAATGCTCCCCCAGCCCCTTCATATTTGTAAAAGAGATAGGCGGCAAAGGGTACTCGTTCCCGAACAACTCCCCCCAATATATCGGCTATTGGGCGTTCCGATTCCTTCCCCATAATATCCAAACAAGCAACCTCTATGGCGCTGAAGATATGGACAAGGTGGCGTTGATCCCAGGGGGTATCACCGCGATCTTCGGATTCCAACTCCCCAAATCGGCTGAGGAGAATTTGTCGAATACGAGGCAAACTAAATACATCTTCTCCGATCAGGTGTTCCCTTGCCGCCCGTAGGCCATTCAAGGTCTTCTCACTTCCGGGGATTTCACTCAGGCCCAGGACATTGCCTCGGGTAATGATTTCCACAATAATCCTGAGGGCATAAGGGGCATGAAGGCCCGCTGCATTCAACAAAGGAGGATCAGATATTGCGATCGGCGTAATGCGAATCTCTGCTATTTGACTTTGGGTAGGCCGCATATATTCAAAATTTAGAAAAAAAATGAGCTTTATCTAAAAGAGGGAAGCCCTTTCTATTTTTATTATGCATTCATCCTCTTTAGCTGAAAAAAGTGACATCCAAAAAAAATACCGCTATATTCCCTTTGCAGTAACTGCCAAACTATACCCCATAAGCTGCTGCTCCCACCAAGGACTCATCCTGGCCGAAGGAATGCCTGGTGCATGTTGCCGGGGGCTGGTATTTTTAATTTCTTCCTCACCTATTAGCTACCTCAACACTTGACATGGACACACTCAAAGCACGCATTCAATCAGGTGAAGCCGTACACGGCAGCTGGATCAATATGGGCAGTCATGTATCTGCTGAAATCATGGGCCGGGCTGGTTTTGACTGGGTGTTAATTGATCTTGAGCACGGCGCAGGAACCGAGACCGAACTCTATCATGTCCTTCAAGCCCTTCAAAGCAGCTCTGCCACTCCCATCACCCGGCTGGAAGGGGCAGCTCCTGAGCGGGTCAAGCGCGTTCTGGATATGGGGGTGCAGGGCATCATGTTTCCTCAGCTGGAAACGCTGGCCCAGGCAGAAGCCGCAACCCGCGCGATGTATTACAAGCCTGTAGGTACACGAGGGGCTGCTGGTTTGGTTCGTGCGGCAGAGTTCGGCAAGACATTTCGGGAATATGCTGACAATCAACGGGATCTTCTGATCAGTATGGCTCAAGTCGAAACAGCAGAAATTCTCAATGAGGTAGAAGCAGTTGCCCAACTCGAATTAGTAGATGTCTTGTTTGTTGGCCCCATGGATTTGTGCATTTCCCTTGGCATTCCCGATCAATATGAGCATCCGCTATACCAGGAAGCACTCCGAAAAACAGTCGCAGCAGCCCAGCAAGCCGGGAAAGCTGCCGGGGTTATGATGACTAACCTCGATGATTACGAAATGTATTACGACCTTGGTTTTCGGGTACTTGCCAGCGGCTCCGATGCTGCATTTGTCATGCAGGGAGCTGCTGCTCAAATCGAACGCATGTCAACGATGCGGGAGAAAAAAGGGAGATAGTTATTACCTCCAGTTATAGAGTCGAGAGGGAATCCATTGGTAACGGAAATGCCGGGCTTGGCAAATGACTTTCACGCATGTATCCAGCCATTTCCTGCACCATTTCAGGGAAATCGGCAGCCAGGTCCTGCGTTTCAGCCGGATCTGTTTCGAGGTTATAGAGTTCGATGGGGGTACCGGGCGGATTGGACTTTATCTCTCTCCGGACGGCTTTCCATTTCCCTTTCCGAATGGCTTGCTTCCCTCCCTGCTCATGAAACTCCCAATAGAGATGACGATCCGGAATGGGAATATCCTGCCCTTGTAACCAGGGCCAAATGCTGATTCCGTCGATCCCTTTGGGCGCCTGTGCTTCTGCAACGGATGCTAAGGTGGGCAGGACATCTGGAAAATACCAGGGAATACCGTGCGTGGTGCCCGCCGGAATCTTGCCGGATAAACGAGCGATCATTGGCACCCGGATTCCTCCTTCATACACATCGCGCTTACGCCCCCGCAAAGGGCCGGAACTATCAAACCTGCCTTCCCAACGCTCCGCAGCACCATTGTCCGAACAAAACAGCACCAGCGTTTCGTCTCCAATCCCCAGGGAGTCAAGTACAGCCATCAGTCGCCCGATATCGCGATCCAGCCGGGTGACCATCGCAGCATGTACCCGTTCATCAGCCGACCAGTCTTCATTCAGGTAAGGATCTGTTTCGGGAATTTCATACTGAGCATGCGGAACGGTATACGGCAGGTACAAAAAGAAACTGGTATCGGCATGACGGCGGACAAAGTCCAGTGCAAAGTCAGTAAACAAATCATGGGTATAAGTACCCTCTGCCCCGTCCTGGTTACCTGGAAGCATCATTTTTTCCCGATTTTTCCAGAGGTAAGACACATAATAGCTATGAGCACGCCGCTGGTTCAGGTATCCCAACCATTCATCGAATCCCTGATCATTGGGCAATCCACTTGTACCGGGTTCGCCGAGGCCCCACTTTCCGGTCATCCCGGTTACATAGCCAGCTTCCTTCAGGACTTCCGCGACGGTAAGATCACTATCATTCAGTGGAATTCGACCTTCGCCTCCTCCCAGACCCGTTACCCCGCCTATCCCAAAATTCCCACGGACGGTGGTATGGCCTGTGTGAAGTCCTGTCATCAACGCACTGCGCGCAGGCGCGCAAACCGGAGAGCCTGAATAACAATTGGTAAACCGCATTCCCTCTGCTGCTAACTGATCTAAATTAGGGGTTTGGATGACTTGCTGCCCATAGCTCCCGAGATCCCCATAGCCCAGATCGTCAGCCATGATAAAAATGATATTGGGAGGCTGAGCAGCCTCTGGTTCCGGCGTTTGGCAACTGAATAAAAACACCATCAGGCTCACGCCGATCGGCACAAAATAGTTAAATAAGTACATAAGAATCAGGTCAAAAAATCAGTTCGTAAAGGAGAAAAACTATCTACAAGCCGAACCCGCTCAGTCAGGAGTTTGACGGTATGAAGCTTATCGGAAGGTACGGCAAACATATCTCCAGCCTTCAAGTGCTCATCAGGTTCTCCTTCACAATAGAAAATAATTTCGCCTTCGGCGACATAGGAAGTTTGTACATGGGGATGCTTATGCGGAGGCTCGGGTTCTTCCCAGGGACCATCGGTCAAATCAATAACCACAGTCATGAGATTTCCGGTATGGATGAGGCTCCGTTCGAGGCCGGGGCGAACCGTTTGAGCTGGAATCTCAGCGGATTTGAATACGGGCATAGTTTCTTTTTTAATATAAGAGTACCCGAACCCCAAAATTTACCCCATTTCAATCAAAAAAGCCCACTCGAAGGAGCGGGCTTTTTTTAAGAATATGAATTCTCTTATTTCTTTTTGGCAGGCGACATGATCATAATCATTCTTCGTCCTTCCATTCTTGGTTCCATTTCAATTTTCGCAATTTCATCCAGTTCTTCTGCAAATCGGGCTAACATATCGCGTCCACGGTCTTTGTAGATGATATTCCTACCGCGAAACTGCACATAAGCCTTCAGCTTATTTCCTTCCAGTAAAAATTTTTGTGCGTGCTTAAGCTTAAAATTGAAGTCATGATCATCGGTGTTGGGTCCAAACCGAATCTCCTTCATCACTACAGTATGCTGTTTCGCTTTATTCGCTTTTTCCCGCTTTTTTTGCTCATAGCGGAATTTAGAATACTCGACGATTCGACAAACTGGCGGCACTGCCTTTGGTGCTACTTCAACCAAGTCCAGTTCCACTTCATTCGCCATTCTCAAGGCGTCTGACGTTCTAAAAACGCCATCTTCTGCGGTCAATCCTTCGATTGCTTCCAGGCCTACCAGGCGGATTTCCGGCACTCTGATTTCCTGATTAAGACGATGCTCTCGCTCTCTTCTTCTTACAAAAGGTTTTCGTGGTCTTCTTTTAGCCAAATTATTGAATCTTTAAGTTGTTTCAGCTGATAGTTTCAGTTGCGTAGCTGAAATATACGCTTCGTTTATAAATTAGACAAAAGCCAATTACTGCTTTTATTAGGAAAAGACAAATAAAAAATCGCCTTTCTCCTTGCAAATATTTATGACAAGGACTCTGTCAGTTGCCCGGTGAAGAAAGAAATCAATTCTGCAAAGGGCATAGATCCTTGATCCCCGTCCTTACGTTTGCGAATGGAAACAGTTCTGTTTTCGACCTCTTTTTCTCCAATAATGAGCATATAGGGGTATTTCCCGACTTCTCCGTCCCGGATTTTCCTCCCCACTTTCTCATGCCGGGTATCAATCTCAGTCCGGAAACCATTGGCTTTCATCTCTGCCTGAACCTCCATTGCATAGTCATTGAATTTTCCACTGATGGGCAAGATAATTGCCTGCTCCGGTGCCAACCATAACGGAAAGTCTCCGGCAGTGTGCTCAATGAGGACGGCAACAAACCGTTCCAGCGAACCAAAAGGCGCGCGGTGGATCATAACCGGCCGATGTTTCTCATTATCTGCACCGATGTATTCAAGCTCAAATCGCTCGGGTAAATTATAATCTACTTGTATGGTTCCCAACTGCCATTGACGCCCTAATGCATCCTTGATCATGAAGTCTAGCTTCGGGCCATAAAATGCGGCCTCTCCTGCCACCTCTATTGTTTTCAGTTCTTTCTCAGCAGCAGCTTCCCGAATATCATTCTCTGCGCGGTCCCATAGGTCCGTATCGCCTACATATTTGGTAGGATTGTCGGGATCACGCAAGGAAACCTGCGCCGTGTAGTCAAAACCCAGAATCCCCAGGATATATAAGACGATATCAATCACGGCCTTGAATTCTTCTTTTACCTGATCCGGGCGGCAAAAAATGTGCGCATCATCCTGAGTGAAACTCCTCACGCGGGTAAGGCCATGCAATTCGCCATGTTGCTCATAACGATAGACCGTTCCAAACTCAGCCAGTCGCAAGGGCAATTCCCGATAGGATCGGGGCCGGGTTGCATAAATTTCACAGTGGTGCGGACAGTTCATCGGCTTGAGCATAAACTGCTCCCCTTCATTCGGTGTATCAATGGGACGGAAGCTGTCTTCTCCGTATTTTTCCCAGTGCCCGGAGGTTTCGTACAATTCTTTTTTGCCAATATGCGGCGTAGATACGGCTTGGTATCCGGCTTCTTCCTGTACTTTTTTCAGAAAATCTGCGAGAAGTTCCCGCAATCGGGTTCCTTTAGGTAACCAAAGCGGCAGCCCCAGACCGACTCTTTCGGAAAAGGTAAAGAGTTCCATCTCTTTTCCAATCTTCCGGTGGTCGCGCTTTTTCGCCTCCTCCAGCATATGCAGGTATTCCTCCAGCTCTTTCTGCTTGGGGAATGAAATGGCATATAGCCGGGTGAGTTGCTTCCGCTTCTCATCTCCCCGCCAATAGGCTCCTGCGGTCTTCAAGACCTTCATCGCTTTGATGACCTTAGAATTGGGGATATGAGGGCCTTTACATAAATCGGTGAAATTTCCCGACTTATAAAAAGTAATATCACCGTCTTCCAGGCCTTCGATCAATTCTACCTTGTATTCATTGTTGATCCCCGCATAGTGGTCCATGGCCTCGGCTTTGGAAACCGACTCCCGCTCAAATGTTTCTCCACTTCTGGCCAGTTCTATAAATTTCTTTTCGATTTTGGCGAAGTCATGTTCTCCAAATTCGTAGTCCAGGAAATCGATGTCGTAATAAAATCCGTTGTCTATTGCGGGACCAATCCCGAGCTTCACGCCTGGATACAAAGCCTCAATGGCTTCCGCCATAATATGTGCAGAGGAGTGCCAAACGGTCTTTTTTCCATCCTGATCCCGCCAGGTAAGAATCTCCAACTTCGCGTCCGTTTCGATCGGACGATTGGTTTCTACCACTTCTCCATTTACCTTTACAGATAAGGCGTTTCGAGCCAGACCTTCGCTGATGTCCCGGGCGATTTCGTATCCGGTAATACCCTTTGCGTATTCCCTGACTGAACCATCCGGCAATTGAATTTGTATCCGTTCCGACATGTCTTTTTATTTGAGCGCGTAAAGATACGGATTCAATTTTCAAAAAACTACCGTAGTCTATCGCCTTTGGGAGCAGAAAAGAACACTTTCATAAGCCCATAAATACTTATCACATTTTTTTTCGGAAAGTTGAATTTCTTTTCTTTTTTTTCAGAAAATCTTCCGCTTAGAAAAACTATTCTTTCAAATTTTTTCATTAGCTTTACAATATATGGGTAATTATATCGTATCGGCGCGAAAATACAGGCCCAGCACTTTTGAGTCCGTTGTGGGACAATCCCACATCACCCGTACCCTCCGAAGTGCCATTTTGATGGACCAGTTGGCGCATGCATTCCTGTTTTCCGGCCCTCGTGGAGTTGGGAAAACGACCTGTGCCCGTATCCTGGCCAAGGCCATTAATTGCCTCAATCTCACAGATGAGGGCGAACCCTGTAATAGCTGCGATTCCTGTAATTCCTATAATGAAGGCAAAAGCATCAATATCCATGAGCTCGATGCGGCCTCTAATAATAGCGTTGACGACATTCGGAACCTGATCGAACAAACCCGTTATGTTCCAGTCAATGGAAAACGGAGTGTCTATATCATTGATGAGGTTCACATGCTTTCTCAGGCAGCCTTTAATGCCTTTTTGAAGACCCTGGAAGAGCCGCCACCGCACGTCCTGTTTATCCTGGCGACTACCGAAAAGCATAAAATCCTGCCAACCATTTTATCCCGTTGTCAGAAATTTGATTTTCGCCGGATAAAAGTGGATGATATTGCGGGTCATTTGGAACACATTTCCAAAGAAGAAGGAATAGAATACGAATATGCAGCGCTTCAGCAAATTGCCCTAAAAGCCGATGGTGCCCTCCGGGATGCTCTGAGCCTGTACGATCAATTGGTGAGTTATTCTTCTGGCAAACTGACCTTTTCTTCAGTGCTGGAGAATTTGAATATTCTCGATTACGATTACTATTTCAAAGCGGTGGATCACATCCAGCAGCAATCGCATAAAGACCTGCTTTTACTATTGGATGAAATTATTGAGAATGGGTTTGAGCCACGAGATTTCATGGCAGGCCTGACGGAGCATTTCAGAAATTTACTGGTTTGCCAGACTCCCGAGACTGTCAAATTATTAGAGACTTCGGAAAATGTAAAGGAGAAATACCAGGCACAAAGTGGCCAGGTCCCTCCAACTGTTTTGCTAAATGCCTTTAACCTGTGCACCGAAGCAGAACAAAAATTGCGGTACGCATCTCATCCTCGCCTGGTAGTGGAGTTAGCATTATTGAAACTCGCCTATTTGGAGTCTGCCATTTCTGTTGTAGGAAATGGCGCAACAGCTGAAAAAAAAAAGCCACTGAATGAGGTCGCTGAAGCTACAGAAAATCAGCCCCCTCCTCCTACCCCAAAGGCGGTAGTTCAGGAGCCTGAAAAAGAAATTTCGCCCGCTCCCAAAGCGGAAGTCATACAAAAAGAATCGGTTGCGGAAGTGAGTCAGCCTGAGGTCAAGCCTCCTGTCGCGCCCAACCGGCTAAAAAAGCGTACAGCAGAATTTAAATTGAGCAATTCGATTCACGAAATCGGAGAAGCTGAATTGGCTCACACTACTGAAGCCAAGCAGGATCAACTTGAGAAAGACATTGATTATAGCCTCAATCCTGCTGTTCAGATAGATAAATCGCTCTTTGATACCGCTATAGCAGAGTTTGCCGAAACCGCCAAGAAAAGCAATAAAATGAACCTGATATCTGCTTTTCAGAATCCGGATTACACGTTGCACCACAACCACTGGACACTGAAAGTAGAGAATAATATCATCTTCAATGTGGTCGAACGGGAGAAAGAATCCCTGCTCCCTTTCATGCGAAATCGCCTGAAAGTTCCAGATTTGTTTATGGATATGGAAATAGAAAGCAGCCACGCCCGAGCGGATGAGGCAATGCCCTATACAGAGGAAGAAAAACTGAACGTAATGACGAGTAAAAACGACTCATTAAAAAGACTTCAGGAAATATTTAAAACCAGAATTATCTACCAATAAAAGATTTAAGTAAAAAAAACTTTCAACATTTGCGTTTTCATCGGAAAAGTGTTTATTTTGTAAATAATCTAACATCATATTATTTTTGATGTTGACTTAACAACCCTTGTTAAGATAGGCTGGCTGAAAGGTTTTCATATTCATTAATCGAAAGAATTGAAAGAATAGCTTTGCCTGAACCTCCTGCTTATCAGTTGGGGTTGAGGCGTTCCGATAAATATTATTACTTATCTATTGACCATCAACCTTATTTAACCTCCCAATATTATGACTGAGAGTACCAGGTCCAAGACGGACCGTCTAGACAGACTTGAGCAGAGCCTCTTTCAATTGACGGATGTCATTCAAAAGCATCAGGAAATTGTTCAAAGAAGGTTCAAGGTTTCCTCCGTAGAGATTGAGATCCTCAAGTTATTGGACGCTGAGGGGGATAAAAAAATGAAGGATATCGGCGAGCGTGTTCGGGTAAAATTAAGTAACCTGACCAATATCATCGATCGACTGGAGTCGCAAAAATTGGTTAAGCGTGTCAACTCCAAAACAGATCGCCGCTCGATATTTGTTCATATTTCAAACAAAGGCAAGAAATTACTGGCGGATTATGCTGATTTCCTCCGGGAATTATCTACCCGTATGCGGCAAACCATGAAGGATGATCAGTTTGGCATTCTGGTCGAAGGCCTGGAAAAAATTTCTCAGGTTACGATTCCCGGATACTGAATCCGGAATTGAACCTTCTATCGGTTAGCTATTCTTTTCTCAGCTCCTTTGCTTTCCTGAACACTCGGTCAGGGATTGCATAACACAAACAAAAACAAGACGCAATCTGATTCAGAAAAGAATCGGGTTGCGTTTTTTTATTCCCGCTACTTCCGGCATTGATAATTCTACCTTTTCCTGCTAATTTAACCTATTCATATTGGTCAATGCGCATGCTCCCTTTCTTCCGACTTCCTTTCAAGTATCTGTTGCTAATACTCCTGACTTCAGGATTATGCAGCTGTGGACATCCGCCCTTACAAATCATGACCGTAACAGGTCCCGTATCAGCCGACGGATTAGGAACCACCCTCATCCACGAACATGTATTTCTGGATTGGACCGGTGCAGACAGCATCGACCCGAGTCAATGGAATGAGACAGAAGCTTATGAGCAGATTTTACCACAGCTCCAGGCCATGAAGCAGCACGGTGTACAGACATTTCTGGAGTGTACGCCCGCCTATCTTGGCCGCAATCCTGAACTACTCCAGCGTCTTTCCCAATCGACCGGTCTATATATATTAACCAATACTGGCTATTATGGCGCTCGCAAAAACAAGCATGTTCCCAAAAGTGCTTATCTCCTGAGTGCAGATGAGCTAGCAGCAGAATGGATCCGGGAAGCGAAGGAAGGAATCGGTAAAACGGGTATTCGCCCAGGCTTTATGAAGATTGGGGTGGATGCAGATTCACTTCTTTCCAATGAACATAAAAAACTCATACGAGCTGCAGCCCGCGCCCATAAAGCTACGGGGCTGACCATCGTCAGTCATACCGGACCGGATGCACCGGCCTTTGCCCAGTTAAAAATCCTGGCTGAAGAAGGTATAGGCCCGCAAGCATTTGTCTGGACGCATGCCCAAAGAGGAACTCCAGCGGCACATGTGGAATTGGCGAAACGCGGCGCATGGATATCTCTGGATGGGATGGGATGGATGGCTCCTGACTCCGCAGAGCAGGAAAGTGCCATGACATTGACCAAATATATCGACCGAATTCAAAACCTACGTGAACATCAGCTCCTGAATCGACTGCTCATTTCACATGATGCAGGCTGGTACACACATGGAGAAGTTACCGGAGGGGAGTATCGACCCCATACAGACATATTTACCCGGCTGATACCCGCACTTGACAGTTTGGGATTTAGCCAGGAAGAACTTGACCAACTCTTGATTAAAAATCCGCGCGAAGCGTATGCCATTCGGGTACGAAAGCGGATGTATTGACCGATTCCACTCTCCAATCCTATGCTTATGTTCTGTAAACTGTTTCTCCCTTTGTCCTTCCTCCTCATGGGGCTACTGGCATGCAACCAGGCACCCCAAAACAGCTTAAGTCCCACCGCTTCCCTCGCCAGTATGGAATTGATGGAAGGTTTTGAAATCAGTCTCGTTGCAGCAGAGCCCCTGATTGAAGATCCCGTCGCGATGGAAATCGATGAACAAGGCCGGATCTATGTGGTAGAAATGCCGGGCTATCCGCTCGATCTCAGTCAAAGTGGCAAAATAAAATTACTGGAAGACCGGGACCAGGATGGCGTCTGGGATCACAGCCAGATTTTTGCAGAAGGCTTTACCCTGCCTACCGGAATCATGCGTTGGAAAAACGGGATTCTGGTAACAGATGCGCCAGATGTCCTCTTCCTCGCAGACACCAATTCCGACGGGCGTGCAGATGTACGCGAGGTTGTTTTGACAGGGTTTGCCCTATCCAACCCTCAACACAATTTTAACAGCCCCAAATATGGCCTGGACAATTGGGTACATCTTGCGAATGAAGAGGCCATTACCTCAGTCGGTTTTCAAGATATTTTAGGGGATGAGGGCACGGAGATTTTTTTCCCCAGCCATGCGGATGCCCCTCGCCTCCCCCAAAATGGAGGGAATCGAAATGTCCGTTTCCGACCCGATACCCATGAATTGGAAATGCGATCCGGCAATAGCCAATATGGCCATACCTTTGATCCCTGGGGCCATCATTTCAATACCAGTAATGCCGCCCACCTGTGGCATGAAGTAATTGGAGCCTCCTACTTGAATCAAAAATCTGAATTATGGGCGGTCAGCGCATTGCAATATACCCCGTCTTATGGGCGACCAGCTGACGTTTTTCCCCTCACCGACCAGCCCGAGCACCAGCTCCTGACCGATGTAGGAACAGTAACCTCGGCCTGTGGAATCACCTGGTATCAAGGGGGTGCATTTCCTGCGCCCTTCGAGCAGGTTGTGTTTACCGGGGAGCCGACTCATAACCTTGTCCATGCGGATATCCTGGATCCTGACGGAGCCAGTTTTGCCGCGCGCAGGCTTGTCGAAAATCAAGAATTCCTGAGTTCATCAGACCCCTGGTTTCGGCCGGTGAGTTTTTATGTCGGCCCGGCGGGGGAAATGTATGTCATCGACTATTACCGCAAAATCATTGAGCACCCGGAGTGGATGTCGGATGAAGTCAATCAATCAGGAGAATTGTATGAAGGAACACGCCGGGGGCGGATTTATCGGATCACCGCAAAGGACCAATCTCCTAAATGGGAAACCCCTGACCTGAGTCAGCTTTCCTCGGCCGAATTAGTTGGTTTACTCGGCCATACAAATAGCTGGTATCGATTACATGCTCAACGCATGATCCTCGACAGGAAAGATATCGCGACCACGGATATCCTGACAGAAATGATCCAGACACATACCCTCCCACAAGGTCGTGTACATGCACTTTGGACGCTCGATGGACTCGCTCAACTCAGCGCTTCTGATATAGAAACCGGCCTCAAAGACCCTGTCGCCGGCGTGCGGGAGAATGCCATTTTATTAGCCGAAAAACACCTCAGCACCTACCCCACGCTGGTGGCCTCCCTATTGGAACTGGAAAATGATCCTGATGCACGGGTGCGGTTTCAACTTATCTGTACCCTTGGCCGTGCAGGTGGAATAGAATTCGAAGCCCCCTTATTTCGCTTATTAGATGCGCAGGGAGCTGATGACTGGAGCATCCTGGCGACCCTTACCGGAGAAATTGGAGAGCAGGTAGCGCGCAGCTATTTATTCAAAAAATCGAATGACGCTTCCGTACCCAACAGCAGCAAACAGCGATTAGCAACCCGACTAGGAGAAATAGATGGGATGCAAGCGGACGTAAAAGGAATTCGGGCATGGATAGCTGCTGCGAAAAAAGGACCCCTATTTATGGCCTCAGCGCTGTCCGGGATCGGGCGAGGCTTACGCAGTGGCCTAAGCGAGATTCCTGATTTAGACAATGAAAAGTCCCAACTGATAGCCATGGCCCGAAGTCAGGATGCAAGCCGGCGGGATGCAGCAATGGACCTGCTGGAAGTACTTGATATTTCTAATGAATCCACTCCTCAACTCGTAGCTGACCTGACCCGGGTACTGGATAGCCAGTCAGGTAATGCTCAACAAATGGCGGATGTATTGCGCTTGATCGCCCTACTTGATGTCCCAAATGGAAAAGCAATATTTGAAGCGCACCTTTCCCCGAGTCAGCCTGCCCCCGTTCAGCAATCCGCCATTCGGGGACTCGGCAGCCTGCCTGGAACGGATATGTGTGAGCCCTTACTCAGTCGCTGGAATCAACTAACCCCTACCCTACGAGACGAGGCAATCGGAGCATTGATGAAAACCCCCAAGCGGATGGCATTTCTCCTCGATGCTGTAGAAGCCAGGCAAGTAGAGCCTTCTACAATCGGCTGGCCCCGGATGGTGCATCTGATGAACCACGATCACCTCCCCACCCGCAACCGGGCCCGGGCCCTACTGGCACAACCAGAATCATCACGTGCTGAAGTGCTCGAACAATTCGCCGCTGTATCGCATACAAAAGGGACTATTCAGGAAGGCCAAACCGTATTTACCCGCCTGTGCGCTAGTTGTCACCAGATACAAGGCCAGGAGGGCACTGCATACGGGCCTGATCTTGCCTCGATCCGGCATCGACAGGCAGAGTCGATCATGGTTGATATTCTCCTGCCTCAGCAGTCGATTGCAGATGGTTACGAATTATGGATAGCAACAACGCAGGAAGGAGAAACTGTATCAGGGATCATTGTGGCGGATGCGGGAGATCGGATTACCCTCCGGGATGCAGCCGGCCAGGAACACGCCCTCCTTCGATCAGCATTATCTGCGCTCGAAGCCTCTACCTATTCGGCCATGACTGCTGGCTTTGGCGATGTGATCAGTCAGCAGGAAATGGCAGACTTACTTGCCTATCTCAAAGGCTGGCCGGAATTGCGGGCCAACTTGGCTGCGGAATAGCGGGAGTAACCCAGACCTCACATACTGAATCAAAAAAGGGACGACGGCAATATGCCATCATCCCTTTTTTGTATAAATCTTTTATCGTCCTACTCTTCGGGATTTGTAATCCCGAACCCGAGTTCAAGTTCAAGTTCAAGTTCAATATCA
>CAYGTH010000059.1:0-22923 GCA_964352745.1 uncultured Bacteroidia bacterium | reverse complement strand
AAAGTGGGGCAAAAATCGCAGCCAATACCAGCCCTGCAAGCCGCGCCGACTCCCGATGGCTTCTGCATCGCCGACCCGCCTGGGTGAGAAAGAGGGAAGAGGAGGCAGGAGAGAGGGGTCAGGAGTCGGGAAGAGAGGGAAGAAGAAAGGGGAAAGAAAGAAGAATTTTCGAATTTGAGCAAAAAAACCCGGGCGAACTGAATTCAGCCGAATTAAGCGCATTTATCGGGCATGCCCCACTGACTAAAGAAGGATTTTTACTGGAGCAGCCTGAGTTGGTAACGGTAGAAAAAGTGTCCGAAGAGGAATTAGAAGGCTATACATATTATTTGAAGGCAATGGAAAATCAATAGGAAAAGGAGATAGATGGGATACTTTTGATTATCAGATAGACACAGTCTTTCATCTTTATTCCAGAATCTGTATGCTTACTTATAACTTAATATCGACAAGCTATCGCTTTTCGCTACTTCGAATAGCGGAGCATCCGGGAACTGACCTCGCCGTCCACTTCGAGCCGCAGCCAATACATGCCCTCAGGCCATGTAGCTGGCAGGCCAGTTGGAAGTACATGATGCCCCGTCGGAAAGTTCTTCTCAGGCATTATCACATAATTCCTGCCCTGCATATCCCATAGAGAAGCCTCAACCCTTGCCGGAGCCTCCAAGCTAAATTCATAGGCAAACTGGCCAGTAACAGGATTTGGATAGAGGCCGAAATCACTAGCAGAGAAATGAGGCACATCGATGTCAGACACCAACGATTCAAAAAATACCATAACCGGTAAAGTTGTGGCTTTGAGCATCTCAAAATCAGCGACTACTGCGAGGTCAAAAAAGTACGAAAGGACCTGGTAAGTACCATTGTCATACCAGGCACCACATACACTGTCAGCAAATACATAGCCGCTGCCTCCCATTCGATAAATGGCTTGTGCCTCAGGCCGAAGGCTGACGCCATCTACCCACCACAGAGTCGAAAATTGCCAGGTGAGTGTATTCAGGCCCGGAATTGCCTGTGCCGTATCAGGAAAGACAAGGGAGACCCCCAGGTTGCCGTCATCTCCATAGGACTGTAGATCATAAGCGGTTAGCCCCATATAATCGTAAGGAAACTCACCGGCAGTAAAAGAGACAGGCGGCGTTACGTAGCGGTCATATAGATAATCAAGCCCGACGATCCAGAGTTTACCGCCAGCATTCAGGTAGGCTTTGAGTCGGGCATTGTCCTCATCCAGGCCGTTCCAGAGCTGTAGATTGACGCCATTGGCAGAGGTGTACCAGATCACCAGATCAAAATTTGCGAGATACAGATCAGTAGGACTATCGGCACTATCCACCGCATCAAAATACGTAACCGGATAGCCTACTGAGTCGAGAGCTGCTGCAAAGAGTTCACCATTGCCAAAGGTATCGTCTGAATCATCGACAAAGAGTACCGAAAGCTGGGCACTTGCGGGAACTGTGGTTATAAGGAGCCATATCCATAAGGAAAAAGATCGCTTTTTCATAAGTCAATAATAGGTTTGGGACGCCTAATTTATACTAACTTTTTGGGAGAAAAAAGGAAAATGAAAGGCAGGATACACTTCGTACTGCGTCTCGCAGATTCCAAATAACAAACCCCCTATTCTGCCAGTCGCAGCAGCCGATAGCCCTTTGACAAACCACGAAGTCGAAGCAGATATATCCCAGCAGGTAAAAATGACATCTCCACAACCCGGGAAACCAGCCCGGACGGTGCGAAAAAAGATTCATGATGCTGGAGCTTCCCATCCAGGCTAAGGACTTCTATTTCGATGGCTTGCGGTCGATCGAGTTGGAAATCGATGCGGTAGTGGCCCTGAGCCGGTTGCTGTTGAATTTGGAGCGAAACGGAAAAAGAGGAGGAGATTCCCGATTCCGGCGTCAACTCAAATGTATTGACAGGAGTAGGCGGGAGACAGGTTGTAGCAGGTTGCCAGGCAAATACCCGCCAGAAATAAGGCGTACCCCACAGCCAATCTCCGGGAAACCGATAAGTAGTATCGCGGGTGAGGAACCCGACCGGATCCAAATCAAACGTAGCTGAACGGTCCACTTCTACATAATATCGGATGGCACCGGGAGCGGCTTCCCAGGTAAAAGCAAGGCTATCACCGGTATCGAATGAAGGAGTAGGCCCCGTCGGACTGAGCAGGACAGGAGGACTCAGCAAACTATCGGATTGTGGGGGTTCTGCCCGATGTAAATAGGCCCGGGCGGGATGATCCCAATCCGCTTGCATAAGGGCAATTTGTTGGGGAGAGAACTGGCTGCGGCAGCTATCCGCAAAATAGGACATAATAAGTTGCTCATCCGGATCAACGAGGGTGCCGGATGGATCCATGGCTCCGCCTCCATAGGTACAGGACTGCTGCCAATCCAGTCCAAAATTATAATCTGGCGGGGTATCACACAGCATATCTCCGGCAGCAGTACAATTGCTACTATCCATTCGTTCTGTCTCAGTAATTCCGTCTGAAGCCAGCAGCGGCGCAGGGTTTCCGTGGATACTCGCATCCCAGGCGGCGGCATCCCATCCGAAATGCGGATGTAGCAGGGAGAAGAAATGCCCCCCTTCGTGGACCGTAGTCCGATTTCCGGCAACAAAAGCGCTGCGCTGTACGATTAGCCAATCGTCCTGGCTGTCAAAATAACCTACCACACCGGTTGCACCCGCCGTATTGACCACAAATACATTTAAGGCAGAATCCACGCTGTGACTGCGCATCGCCAACTGATTAATCGCCAACTGATGGTCAAAAAAAATACCGTCATCATCGATGAGGTGGAGCCCTTCTTCCGGCAGGTAAAAGTGGAATCCCGCAGCATCAAAATGGGCATTCCATTCACACAGAACATCGAGGGCACGCCACACGGCAGGGCGGCTTTTGCCATTGCTGCGCGCTACCAGATGAAATACCACTGGCACTTTGCGATAGCCGCTGCGGGCAACTGCTGGGGGTTGCTCCAAATTTTCCTTATATCGAGAAAGCCAACTGGCTTGCGAAGCATCATCATTCCCACAGGGCTGAGCCTGCGCTATACTGAAAACGGAACTACTCAACAAAATGAGGAGCCACCTGCTAAATTGAGGGAAGGAAGTTGCGGTCATGCCAGTGCGATGTCAAGATAAAAATATCCGGTTTTAGCAGATCCCGGCGATGCTTTCTGCCTAAAGAGATCAATTTCCAGAATGAGTATATGGTGCGAATCCGCTCATTCCAGATTGGTAATGAGCGATTCAATCGTCAATATAAGGAATAGGACAAATTATCCCTCTATCTCCCCACCAGCTACAACAGACGAACCCTGGACTTCTGAAATATAGAAAGCGGAGAGAACACATAGGAGAAAGCCAGACTCCAAAGTCCCTTTAGCGAACGCACAGCCACCTCAGAACAAGCTTCCAGGGAGTCAAGATCCTGCATTTGCGCCATATTGTATTGATACAAACTCTCTTTAGCTGAAGCCAGCGGCAAACCAGCTAAGGCATGTGTTTTCCAGGATATGAAACAGCTCAAATCTCCAAATGAATAAATACTCGGATAGGCCTGAGGATGATAGGGCAACAAGGAGGCTCCCCGGAGGTGCCGCAATACATTTTTACCTGCAACTTCTCCCATCGCCAGCGCGTAATATCCCTGCTTTTCTTCGGCACCCGGAACCGACACACTATCTCCAGCAATAAATATGTCAGTGCCATATAAGCTTTGCAGATACTCATTTACTGGTGCCCATTCGTCTTTTTTTGCCAGTAAACCCGCCTCCCGCAACATAGGATGTACCTGTACGCCACCCGTCCAAATACAGAGATCCGCAACCAGTTTGTGTCCCTTATCCAGCAAAATCGCATCCGCTTGCACTTCTTGTACCCCCGTATTAAAATGAAATGTAATCGGTAAATCCGCGCACAAGCGCCGAATCTCCTGACCAATTTTATCCGATGCAGAGATCGAAAATCCACTATTTCGCTCGATGAGGTGAATCTGGATGGGGAATTCCCGGTAAGCCCGTAGCAATTCGCCCAAAGCCTCCAGTCCCTCTACACCCGCCCCAACGATCCCTACTGAAAAAGGCCTATTCCGAAGGGAAAGGGCTTGAAGCTCCTTTCCAATTGCATCACATTCCGCAACAGACTTAAATGGAAATGTATACGCATCTACCCCCGGAACTTCCCGGGTATTATTAACTCCGCCGATTGTAAGGATACAAGTATCAAAAGAAATAGCACCTCCTTGCTCCATTTGCAGGACCTTGGCATCACGATCAATAGATACCACCCGATCCTCTATCAACCGATGCCCCATGCCCTCAACGATTCGTTTTTTATCTAATTGAAGCTCTGCCGCCTTTTTATATCCGGAAATCAGTTCATGGATATTAGGAAGAAACTCAAAACAGGGATTGGGGTCAATGAGGGTTACCTCTACTTCTGGCGGCAGCTGGGCCGCTGCGCTCAAGCCAGCAAAACTTGCCCCTACAATCACTACTGAACTTTTTTGTTGCGCCATATCTGTATGAGTCTAAATCTCTTTTCTACTCCAAAGCTAAACCCTGCGGTAGATAATATGTTTATCCCTGTACACTTGCCCCCCTTATATTTAACAATTCCAAATAACACGAATAACACATATTCCATCCAGCAAACATTCTCTTCTCACAAGGTATATCACCTGTTACCCTGCTGGTTTAGCGGTTCATGTAAGATTTTAAAAATTATTCAGCGAATTTCCGCTACTTTACGTTATAACTACAACAAAAACGCTACTCACTACCTCCATTTAATTTAATTAGCGTTAGTAAGTATTATGGGAAAAAATACACTCACTCGTATCTGGGAACTCATTGGACTCCGATACAAATCACACCCCTGGCATGGCGTAAGAATTGGACCCGATGCTCCAGAAGAGGTTACAGCCTTCATCGAAGTAGTACCTTCGGACACGGTAAAATATGAAGTTGACAAGCGTACAGGGTATCTCAAAGTAGATCGTCCGCAAAAATTTTCGAATATCATTCCAGCCTTATATGGCTTTTTACCTCAAACCTACTGCATGGAAAATGTAGCAGAATATTGCATGGAGCAAACCGGTAGAAAAGATATTGTAGGAGATGGCGACCCGCTTGATATCTGCGTATTGACCGAAAGAGATATTACACATGGCGACATTCTGGTTCCCGCTATTCCGATCGGTGGATTTCGCATGATCGACGGTGGCGAAGCAGATGACAAAATCATAGCGGTACTCAAAGGCGATGAAGTATATGAGAAATGGGAAGACATTACGGATTGTCCTCCTTCAATTATCCGCAGACTCAAGCACTATTTCCTGACGTATAAGGAAATGCCAGGCGCAGAAGCGGGTAAACGTCATTGTGAAATCACGCATACCTATGGCCGGGAAGAGGCGCACAAAGTCATTGAGCGCAGCATGAAAGATTACCGGACCAAATTTGGGAAACTGGAAAACAAACTGTCAGTTGCTACCCTCGAAATGATCAATTTTGGTCAAAGTTGGCAGCAAGCGCTCGCAGATCAAAATGAGCTGAAATAAGTATTCTCCTGAAAAGGAATTCAATACAAAAACTTCGAAGCCCATATTGGAATTTTTCCGATATGGGTTTCGAAGCTTTTATTGGTATTGCTGTCGGATTCTCTGGTCAGAAAAGCTACCTTTACAGCTAATTGCACAGCTGCCTTGATCAGCGAATGAAAGATCGACTCCTGCCATACCTGGTCTTATCTGCCGTAGCGGCACAATATCTGCTGACACATAATCCGCACGTCAATTTTGGCGACTCCCTGGGTTTTCTCGTATTCGCAGTAGAAGGCTGGGACCTGAACACCAATGCGACAAGCCACTTCCTGTACAACAATCTCAACCATCTGGCTGTCCTTCTCCTGCCTAATTGGGACCCTGTCAGGGTACTAACCGGCCTTTCAAGCACCTATGCCGTTCTGGCCCTGTTACAGGTCTACCGTTCTGCTTTATTATTACAATCTAATAAACTGGCAGCTGCGCTTGCAACCGCCGTTCTGGGTTTGTGTTTCACCTATTGGCGGCAATCTGTGATTATCGAAGTGTACAGCCTGAATTCCCTGCTGGTAGCCAGTATGATATTCTATATGCTCAAAGCACGTAGCGGAGAATCTAAAGACCAGGTATTAGCAGTAAGCTTTTGGTACGGTCTTTCTTTACTCACCCATATTCAAAATATCCTCCTACTGCCTGTATATTTGCTATTTCTCTGGTATCGGCCCATGCAATCTCATAAACTTACTGCTTTGGGAGTGGCTTTATTGCTAGTCATTAGCTCCGTTTTGATTCTCTTACCGATTTTCTTGAAGACTCATAGTATTGCTTCTGTGTTTTTTGATAATCAATATCAGGATACCGTATTAAGCCTGAATATGAGGGATCTGGGAATGGGCACCCTCCGGAGTTTCGGATATTTAGCGTATAACTTTCATATTTTCCTCCTATGTATCGGATATGGGATTTGGTACCTTTTTAATCAGGAGAAACAATTACTGGCATTTACAGCCCTTTTCGGATTGCCGATCTGGTTATTTGCGATGCGGTACAACGTCAGTGATAACTATGTGTTTTTCCTGACGCCCTATTTAGTACTTGCCTTAATTAGCACCTTTGGGTTTGCAGAATTCCTAAGGTGGTTGCGTCCAACCCGATTCTGGGTATTGACAGGCTTGGTGGTATTGACACCAGCAATCGTGTATAGCCTGGTTCTGGTGGTAGCTTTACAAATTCCTAAAATCCGGGAATTTGATAAACAAGCTCAACCTAAAGGTGGGATAGCCTACTACCTCTGGCCCGGACAACACTCCAGTATAGACCCACTGGAACTGGCGACAGAAATATATCAGCACCCAAATATTTCTCAGGATTCTATTTTTCCGGGATTTGATCGTTATGAATACGCCATTCGATACCTAAAAAACCGAGGCTTTCTGGTTCCTAAAAATGAAACGCCAGAAGCTCCCACTCCCGGTGAAGGCAGCGAAAAACCTTGATTAAGGGTTAAAATCGTATCTTGCAACGATCTTACACTCAGGATTGGCGAGAGCTTTATTACCTAATTAAAGCTAATCGACAGACGGGAAAATCCGGTTTAGGCAAGTTTCCGCAAGTAAGAAACGTTCAGTTATTGCAGCCGCGCCTATTAGCAATAAGAATTGGATTTGTTAGATTTGCGGAAGTTTTAATCATGGTCATGCGCAAACTGTTTATTAGCAAAAAAATCATTGTACTGCTGACATTGTCGATGTTAGCGGTTTCCATCTCTTTGGGACAGGGAGAAACTCCCTCAGGTCCAGCAACTACTCCTGCTGCACCTACTCAGAATGCTCCGGCAACCCCTGCACCTACCCAAACACCCGCTTCGACTCCCGGGACAACCCAATCAACTCCTGGGACTACCCAATCAGCTCCTGGTTTAGGGGAGGGACAACAACCTGGTGCAAGTTCGCAAGCGGTACAGGGCAGGATTCAGGAATTACGAGATGCAGGTGTACCGGAAGCACAGATTCAGCAGATTTTAGAGCAGGCTTCAGCAGCGGATGCCTCCCAGGCAGATGATCCAGAGAATGAACCTACGGATGAGGCTGAAACAACTGATGCTGACGCTGCTGATACTGAAAACACAGAAGAAGGTACTGATCAGGACAGCCCGCCAGAAGCAAGAGATGAACCCGAACTGAGTGCAGCAGAGGTTGCGGCGGCAGCACAGCAGAGGCGTACAGACAGTATCCGGACCGCCCAAAACAAAATATTTGGCCAAGATGTATTCACTAATCCTCAATATAATTTCCGGCGGGCAGCCAGCCAGGTGCCACAAGCAGGATACCTGATCGGGGCAGGAGACGCATTTGTCGTAGCAGCCTGGGGGCCGGCAGAATTGAGCGAGTCGTTGGAAGTGCAGCCTGATGGAGCGATCGTTAGAACAGGCATGGGAAAAGTATATGTAGCAGGCCTTACCTATCAGGAAGCGAGGACCCTATTAATACAAAAATATCGTCAGTTTCTTCCTGCCAGAACCAACATTGAAATCATTCTGGGGCCAAACCGCAGAACCATCAGTGCCAACCTGGTCGGTATGGTTCCCAAACCCGGCACCTATGAAATCTATGCCGCGAGCACCGCATTTCAAGCTTTATTTGAAGCGGGTGGCGTATCTGGCCTCGGCACGGTTCGAAAAATCATGATCAAGCGAAACGGGCAAACGATCCAAAATCTGGATTTATACAAATTCCTGCTCGAAGGAAATTATGAGCCCGTTTACCTCCAAAGCAATGATTATATATTCGTCCCGATTCAAGGAAAAATTGTTAAGATCGAAGGGGATATAAAGCGGCCCATGCGATATGAGTTATTGGAAGGTGAAAACCTGAATTCGCTTCTGGAATATGCTGGGGGCTTAAATTATCATGCCCGGACCAATAATATACAGATTAGAAGATTTGTAAATGGAGAAATCGAACTGCTTGACATCGATCTGGAAGACCTGATGAACCGGCAGGAAGATTTCAGGATATTGGATGGCGATGTTGTGAACATTCGGAGATCAAATTTGAGAAATGAAAATATCATCGGCATCCAGGGGGCAGTAAAATATCCCGGGAATTATCAACTATTACCCGGAGAGCGGGTTTCAGATATAATAGAACGAGCTGGCGGCTTAGATACGGTAGCCTTCTTGCCCAGAGCTTATGTAGTTCGCCTGATGGGACCCGGCCAAACAAGTTATATTCCAATTGATTTGCGCAAAGTATTCGAAGAGGATCAAACTCATAATCTGTCTCTCCAGTTTTTTGATAAGCTCAATATCTTCTCTCAGCTAGATTTTCAGGAAGAACGGTTTATTTCTATATCAGGTAATGTACGTAAGGCTGGCAGATTCAAGCTCAGTCCGACCATGACCCTCAAGGATTTGCTATATCTGGCAGGAGGCCCTCGCGCGGATGCAGATCTGAATTCGATTGAATTATCTGCCTTCACCTATGCTGAAGATCTGGATACCCGACAAATCAGATCCGACTTCACCCAGGAAGGCGAACCTGGCGAAACAGGCTCTAACCCTGACGACGCTCCGCCGATTGATCCGAATAATCCCGATGAGACAAATGCAAACAATGAAGATGTACTGATTACCCGAGTGGCAGTGAATGGCTATTGGGAAACCGACCCAGCCCTGGACACTATATTTCTATCAGAATATTCTCAAGTAAAAATCTATTCCCGATACGACTTCATCGACCAGCAATACCTTCAACTGGGAGGGGCTGTAAAACGACCGGGCCGTTATCAGCTTAAGCGCGGAATGACCCTTAAGGACATCTTATATCTGGCAGGCGGTCTTCGGGAAAATGCAGATGTGAATGAAGTAGAGTTATACCAAATCATTGACCCTAAAGATCGGGGGCACTATGGAACCGGGACAGATCGGAAAGAAATATTACGGATACAACTAGATGAAAACTGGCGGGAAAGTACGATTGCAGATACCCTGGATATTTCCAATGCCTACAAACTCATTGTAAGAACCGAGGGCGAATTTTTCCAACAAGGAGAGATTCAGATAATCGGCCTGGTTAAAAAGCCGGGAAGGTATCAGGTATTACCCAATATGACACTCCGGGACGTACTGTATATGGCAGGTGGGATTGATCTAAAGGCAGATTTCGAAAATATTGAACTGGCCCGTATCATTGAGGTTGAGCAGACAAATGGAGAAATAATTCCCATCCGAACCTTACTTCGAACCATCTCCGTGGATCAAGACTGGCAAAGTGATTCCTCATTGGATTTAATTAAACTCAATGCCTTTGATCAGATCTATGTGCGCAAGAATCCGGATTTTGAGCTTCAGGAGCAAGTGACGATTAATGGAGAGATCATCACTCCGGGATTATATAGCAAAAAAGCCAAGGATGAACGATTAAGTTCTCTTGTTTCTCGGGCAGGTGGCGTTACGGAGTTGGCTTATCTGAAAGGGGCCTACCTGAGTAGGGCGCGTGTAGGCGATGTTGCCATCAAATTGGAAAAAGCCCTTCGCCGACCAGGTTCAAAATGGGACATTGCTTTATTAAAAGGAGATGAATTAGTGATTCCTCCACGCATGGATGTTATAACGGTACAGGGAAATGTCATTGTACCAGGTACAACCATCCTCTATGAGCCAGCCAAGAGGAGGATGAAGTATTATGTGAATCTTTCTGGTGGGTTTGACCGAAAAACCAGGAAGAAGATGAGTACCGTTTCCTACGTGGATGGCCGGGTAAAGCGAACTAAGAGTTTTTTGGGGATCAAATTCCACCCTAAAGTAGCTCAAGGGGCAATAGTCGATATCGCTGCCAAGCCTCCAAAGGCTACAGACGAGAAAGGAAATGTGATAGCACGCGCACGATTCAGCTTCGATGAGTTGGTTGCAGGGGTATCGGGTGTCCTTACTTTTCTGTTGTTGATAAGAACAACTTTGGCTATTCAGTAATTTATCACCCAAACCATGATATTGTGGACATAGAATTGATTCTTGGGCGTATTCAAGCCTACTACCAAGTTTTGCGAAAAAGATGGTGGGTACTGGCAGTAGTCGGCCTTATTTTCGGTGCTATTGTCTATTTATATATCCGCTCACTACCCACACAATATGAAGCGGTTGCCGTTTTCCATCCTGATTCCAGTACAGGAAGTTCAGGTATTTCTGCATTAGGTTCCGATCCTTTGTCACTTATTTTTGGTAGAGGCTCCAATACTGCAGGAGGGAATGCATTACAAATGATTGGAGTGTTGCAAAGTCGTCGAATAAGCGAGGACGTAGCTGCCGATTCTCTGGAAATAGAAGGGAAAAAAGTATTGATGGCAGATTATATCCGCTCGAATTATCCTTCTTCTTTTTCGTTGATTAATTGGATTTATTCCCTATTCGAAGAACCAGGGCCTCCCCCTTCTAAAGAAAGTAAAGTGATAGGGGTAGGAAGGGGGCTCAAAGCTAATATGGAGATCGAAACCAATGATTATGGCTTTATTGAAGCTAGATTTTGGTTTAGCGACCCCACCGTATTGGAAAAGATTGCCAATGCCTATATCGAAAAACTCACTTCTTATTATCAGATTCAAAAGACTGAAAAAGCAGAAGCAAATGTTATCTTCTTTGAATACAGAAGTGATTCTGTAAAAAAAGAAATAGATCAGGCAGCCTATGCAATGGCTCGCTACCTCGATAGAAATAAATACCGGATCAATGCCGTTGATGAAATTTATACCCAGGAAAAAGAATTGCAAATAGAGCTGCTAGCTGAATTGTACAAAACCCAAATGCTTTCGCTCGAACAAGCAAAGGGCCAGTTGCAACAAGATACTCCCATCATCCAGGTACTCGATTATCCGGCTCCTCCCTACTTTAGTTCTGGAAAATCGCCCCTTATTTTTGGACTCTTAGGTGTATTTCTTGGCTTTATTATCGCTTCTATGTTCAGGCTAAGACGCTTGCTAAAGGAAGACATTGCCTATCTCAAAGCCTATGCATGGGAACAGGCACTAACCAGCCTGCAATCTACTGATACGGATAAATCTGAATCTCCTAAAGATCCATAATCCGCTCAATTTCACGTTTAAGTTCGGCATTAGCAGGTAACTTATCGGCTTGCAGAGCGATGTTACCTGACCGATCAAAAATCAGGTAATAGGGAACCGATTTGATCCCAAAACGTTTGGCTAACATTCCTCCATTCCCCTTTGCCAATCGTAAATGGTTACCCGCAGACATCCCCCACTTGCGAAGGGTTTTTCGCCAGCTTTCTTCACTTTCATCAAAGGAAACAAAAATCAAGGCTACCGGCTGATCATTATATTTTCGAACAAGTTTACGTACCAATAGAAGATCCTTCAGCCGAGGGAGTTTATCACTACGCCAGAAATAGGCAAAAATCAACTTCCCCTGATTGTGGCTCAGAATTCGGTCAAATGCTGCCGTCTGCAAGCGATCGTTGAAATCAGGATCACTCGCCTGTCGGTTTACATTTTGGAATTGCAATTCCAGTGGCATACGAGCGGCCAGGTCTTCTTCTATTCCCCGTTCCAGCGGTGTTGCTTTTAGTACATTATAATGAGACCAAAATGCCGGATCATACTTCATCTGTAACAGGGCTATCTGATCAGGCTCTTTCCCTTTGAAGGCTGCAGGTCGCTCTGGATGAATCTGATTCGTCATAATCTCCACATGATGCAAATGGTCTTCTTCATGAATAATCTGCCCCATCGAGTCTAAAAAGGTAGTTGTGAGTATCCCTTCATTTATCAAATGATTGGGATAATATCGCCCTTCAAACGCCTGATAAGTAATGAGATTATCGCTGGTACGCACAAGCTTCCGCTCAGCATTTTGCGCATATAACATGGATTTTTCGCGAATTTTTACGATCGCAAGAGTTGCAGCTGAGATATATAAATCAGTATCGTAGCGCACCCCCTTTATCTTGCCTTTCCCTTTTATTACGTAGACAATCTGTTCATCAAAAAAAGTCGTATCACTGTATTGATACACAAATTTCCCTTCTCCCAGATGTTCAGATAGTACATTTTTGTATCGGGCAAAATCCTGATCCAGGGTCATATACACTGCAATCGGCGCATGCGCACGCGCAGAGAAATTGGTAAAGTCATAGGTCCTCCGCAATTGCCGTAAGCGTACTTGTATACTGGACCGCGCTCGTTTAGCTTGTCGCTGATATCCCTTCGGTTCGTATAAATCAATCGCTGCTTCAATCAACCGACCATATTCATCGCCTTCTTTACAATAATGTCGGTAAAAGGTATTCAATAAAAAGGGGTTCTCGGGATAGTTCTCCGGAATTCGGTCAAAGGCAGCACGCACCATTTCTGCGGCATCCAAATTGGAGCCATAGATAAATACCTCCGACAGCTGGAGCGACTTTTCTTCCATTTTTATTGTAGGAGACTGATCAAAATTCCATTCGGAAAGGGAAATCCGGGCATTGGCATATCCGATAGCAGAGATCAGTAATTGGGAGGACTCGTCCAATTCAGCTACAGGAATCCGTAACGCAAACTCCCCCTGCACATTGGAAACAGCACCATAGGGCTGCCCAGCTACCCGAATTGTCGCATAGGCAAGTGGTTGCTGAGAACCCGATTTGACAAGGGTGCCCGATATTTCCTGATAAACAACCGCCTGTCCAACCCCCAACTCAGGTATGATCAGTAAAATCAACAAACTGATACAATAGAAATTCTCAGAAAAAGACCAGGGATAAGTCCGCATAATATTGAGAGCTGTCGGGTGATCAGAGTGTTGGCACAAAGATTTCATGCACCGTTGTATTGGGGGAAAATAGCAGGAGAATTTTCCATTTCGCCACCTGCTTATGCCACAATCTTACGCCTTTGACTGCGCCAATGTTGCAAATGCAGTCTCAGCTTCCCGGATGAATTTCCGTACCTGCTCCGGGTCTTTCCTTCCATCCGCTGACTCTACCCCTGTATGTGCATCTACCCCGGCAGGCCCCACTGCCAAAATTGCTTCCCGCACATTCCCCGCATTCAGTCCACCAGCTAGTATTACTGGCTTAGCAGAGAGTGCAATCAATTCCCGACTAATGGCCCAATCATGGGTTTTCCCGGTTGCCCCCGTAGCCCCTGTATCGGGATCGTAGGTATCGGTGATGAAGTAGTCACATTCCTCCTGGAGCGCGTTTACCGTTTCTCGTAAAGTGTCCCGGTTTCCCGATCGAACCACCAGGCTTTTGATGATCTTCAAGCCGGGGTGTTGTGCACGTAATCTGCCCAGTTCTCTTAGGGATATATCACCATGTAATTGCACCCAGGAAACGCCCAGTTCGGTACAGAAGGTTGCTATCTCTTCTGCCTGATCGAGATAAGTAATTAACACTGCTTCATGGGGGGCGCTAAGCCCCTTGATGATCGCAGCGGCAGCAGCTTCACTCAGATCTTCTTTATTCACAGGCAATCGCAACGGAAAACCCAACAAAGGCACGCCTATTCCGCAGAGCATATCCGCTTCAGCCTGATCTATTACTCCTGCAATTTGAATCAAGGGATAAAAAGGGGGCATATCGAAGGTTTGGGGTGAGGCCTAAAATAAACATACCCGATTAAGATTTCCGAACCCAGCCCCGGAATCGTATGATATTTCCAGCCATCGGTCCTTGCTACCGGAATAAAAATCCCTATTTTGAAGCAAATATCCCTTGCTTATGTCTACTCCTTCTCCCCTCTCCACTCAGCGCCTCGCTTCGATTGATGTATTTCGTGGCATTACCATTCTGGCAATGATTTTTGTCAATGATGTCGCGGGCGTATCAGGTATTCCGGCCTGGATGAAACATGTTCCGGCCAGCGAGCATGGAATGACGTTCGTGGATGTGGTATTTCCTGCCTTTTTGTTCATCGTAGGGATGTCGATCCCTTTTGCCCTGGCGGCTCGTGAAAAACGGGGGGAATCGGTATTCCAACGTTGGCAGCATATCCTCCTTCGCACCCTTGCCCTGCTCGTGCTGGGTGTCTTTATGGTCAATACGGAAGGGGGAAATTACAGCGAATCCGGCATGCTGATGAATATCTATCCCTGGTCGATTCTCCTCTATTGCTTCGCGATCCTGATTTGGAATCAATATCCTCGTTCAGTCGAAAAAAAGAATTTATACAGAGGGCTGCAAATATTGGGAATAGTGGGCCTTATCGTTTTGTTTTTATTATACCGGGGCGGCGATGGGAGCGAAATGATGCGTCCTCATTGGTGGGGTATTTTAGGACTGATCGGCTGGGCCTACCTGTACGCCTGCATTGTCTATGACGTTTCCCGGAGATCGTTTGTAGCAGTGGTCAGTATGATTGCCCTGTTTATCTGTCTGTACATGGGCTTAAGGGCAGACGGATTGCTCCTTCCAGGTGGCTTGAATTGGCTCAAAGGGCAGGGGGGTAATTTTTCACATGCAGCGATTGTATTGGCTGGTACTGCGCTGTCTCTCCTTATCCGGAATCGAAATCCCAAAACTGAGTATGTAAATATTTTGACCCAAATACTCTTCATGGCAGCACTCCTGGCGATTGCTGGGTATATGCTGGAACCCTTTTACGGTATTCAGAAAAATGCGGCAAGCCCCACCTGGAGTTTATACAGCGCGGCGATTTGCACGATTCTTTTTGCTGCCTTGTATGGGTTGATGGATATAAAAGGATGGGTATCCTGGGCCAATTTCCTCCGGCCTGCTGGCGCCAATGCTTTGTTGATCTATTTCCTGCCGCCCATTTTTTATGCCTTACTCGCCTGGGCAGGACTTGAATTCTATGCAGCTATGGGAATAGGCATGCTGGGTATTGTCCGTTCAATTGCTTTTGCCCTTCTTATGATAGCGGCTGTGGCAGGGCTTAACAAGTTGGGAATCAGCCTAAAAATATAAGCCTCCCCATTTCCGGCCTCACATATTCATCCCATTGGATGTTTTGGTTATGTGAATAAAATTATTTATATTCTGGAAAGACCTCGTATAGTGCCCGCCCGGGCATCGTACCCCGAATCTATTTACTACGCGATTCGTTTTCATCCGAGGGCACACTTTGTTGTCCTCTCATCCTTTATCGGTCATGTTAAAGCACTACTACCCTCCCCTCTTTGTGCTTGTACTTACAGCCTTTTTCCTCCCGGCTTGTACCAGCACACGTTCCACAACGCAAATTGCCAACGATGAATCTGAGATTATTCGAGTTTGTCGCGAGCAGGTAGATGCCTGGCGCGCGCAAAGCTTAGCTTCTGAAGCACTGGTATGGGCTCAGGTACCCTATGCGATGAAAATGCTGACAAACGGCACGAGAACCGTTGGCTGGGAAGCCATTAATGAGCAATACAAAGTAAGCTTTGGCGATTCAGGTTCTGTCCGAGGCGAACCCGAATTCACAACTGCTATGTCTGACTTCCACGTACGTGTGAAGGAAAATTCAGCCTGGGTCGTATTCCATCAGCATCAGATATTTGACAACCAGTCAGGAGAGCAGGAAGTCTATGCGACATTAGAAATGCGCTGCCTCGAAAGGATCAAGGATCAATGGCAAATTGTCTTTCAGCTAACCGGGCCTTATAGTGAATAAACTGCAAAAGCCGGACGGGTGATCTTGTCCGGCTTTTGCTATTCATGAAGATGATTACCCTTTCTTTTGCATCTTTGCCCAATTGTCCTTCAGCGTAACCGTCCGGTTAAAGACGCGTTTCACATCCGTAGAATCAGGGTCTGCGCAGAAATATCCCATTCGCATAAACTGAATCTGATCGCCACTCGTAACTTCAGCTAAAGCGGGTTCGGTATAAGCCGAAATCACTTTGAGAGAATCCGGATTCAGGAATTCTTTAAAATCCTGATCTTTATGTCCGGCCGGGTCTTCATCAACAAATAGCCGATCATACAAGCGAACTTCTGCTTCTTTGGCATAAGGTGCCGATACCCAATGTAAAGTCCCTTTTGCCTTGATGCCACTGGTATCCTCGCCGCTTTTTGAATCCGGGAAGTAGGTACAGTGCACTTCCGTAACCTTGCCTGTTTCCGGGTCTTTTACAAAGTCATCACAAGTGATGATGTAGGCGCCTTTGAGTCGTACAAATCGCTCTGGGCCTAATCTGAAAAACTTCCGGGGAGAAGGTGGGTTTTCCATAAAATCTCCCTGCTCAATCCACAATTCCCGTGAAAAAGGCACCATTCGGGAGCCACTTTCCGGATCTTCCGGATTATTCTCCAATTCCATCTCCTCCACTTGCCCTTCAGGATAATTGGTAATAATGACTTTTAAGGGATCCAGTACTGCCATAAACCGCGGGGCAATCTTGTTGAGGTCTTCTCTCACGCTAAACTCCAGTAATGCCAAATCAATGACATTGTCGCGCTTGGCGATGCCCACCCGCTCGGCAAAATTGCGAAGAGAGGTAGGGGTATATCCCCGGCGACGCATTCCTGAAATCGTAGGCATGCGCGGATCATCACATCCATTCACCAGTTTTTCTTCAACCAATTGCTTCAGCTTTCGCTTGCTCATCACCGTATAGCTGACATTGAGCCGAGCAAATTCAATTTGCTGCGGGGCATAAATGCCTAATTCATCGATGAACCACTCATACAGAGGGCGGTGGACTTCAAATTCAAGGGTACAGACGGAGTGGGTAATTCCTTCTATGGAATCGCTCTGCCCGTGTGCCCAATCATACATGGGATAGATACACCAGGCATCGCCCGTCCGATGATGATGACGTTTCAAAATCCGATACATGATCGGGTCGCGCAGGTGCATATTGGGAGAAGTCATATCGACTTTTGCCCGAAGGATTTTACTCCCTTCTTCAAACTCGCCATTCTTCATCCGCTCAAACAAGTCGAGATTTTCCGCTACGCTTCTGTTTCGATATGGGCTTTCTTCGCCGGGAGCAGTAGGAACCCCTCGCATCCGGCGAATTTCCTCATTGGTAGAATCATCCACATAAGCCTTCCCCGCCTGGATCAACTGAACCGCCCAGGCATATAACTGATCAAAATAATCAGATGCATATAAGGGTTCTCCTTCCCATTGAAACCCCAACCACCGCACATCTTCCATAATGGAATCCACATACTCCGTATCTTCAGCTACGGGGTTGGTGTCATCAAAGCGCAGGTTCGTTTTTCCGCCATATTTTTGTGCCAGGCCGAAATTCAAACAGATTGACTTCGCATGCCCGATATGCAAATACCCATTGGGCTCAGGTGGAAAACGGGTATAGACACGGCCATCAAATTTGCCGGTCTCGTTATGCGCTTCAACGATACTTTCAATAA
Organism: uncultured Bacteroidia bacterium; assembly: GCA_964352745.1. GTDB lineage: Bacteria > Bacteroidota > Bacteroidia > J057 > J057 > CAYGTH01. The sequence goes on along the minus strand of CAYGTH010000059.1, from coordinate 5,046 downwards.
AATTGAGCGATTCTTTTTCTTCGTTCGTACTCATCTTACCTACCTATTAGAAACAATAAACCACAAAGGGCACAAAGAATAATCAGGCCACACACAAAAGAAATCAGGTAATTTCTTTGTGCGCTTAGTGCTGTTGTCCTTGTGAGCTTTGTGGCAAAAACATGAACACAAAGGTAGGAATTATTTTCAAGCGATTGAAATTTGTTTGGAAGAAGGTAGGTCTTGTTACAACAGGTTTATCTGGTGGGTCCGGGAAACGAAAAGCCTTTGGTGGCTACTGATCGGGGAATCCGTTTCCGGATCGATGAAAGAAAGCCTCCTGAAGTAACTAAATCGGAATCGGGTATGAACCTGCGCCTCCAATCGATCATTTGGTGTCCAGACTGTTTGATACCCCCGGTCATCGAATAAGAGTCCCAGCGGTACAGCCGATCTACTGTCAACATTCCATTCTCCTATCAGGCCGGCGGTAAATGACAGTTTTGCCTTTTCATCCAGCCTTCCCCCATTCGGGCCATCGCGTACTTCGGTAATAAAATCCTGTGGCCCGGAGCTATGCGGTTCAACATAAAAACCAAGGTTCAAATTTCGCTGCGCCTGACTCCAGATAATTCCTGCAATTAGCAGGAAACTTGATAAGAGGAAATAGGATTTCATACGCTTTTCTTCTAGGACGGAAAACACCTGTACGCTGCTGCCTGATCTGGCAAGAGTGGCGACAAACCCACCCCTATCTGCAACAAAGTCCCTTGTTATTCTCGTACAATCTGAACCTGCCTATCTATTTTCCCATGATAGGTTTATGGGTAATTCAAGAAGCAATTCTGGCAAAGTCTTTGAATCTTTGTTTAGGACACGACTCATCTCTATTCCTATGATACTCAATATAATTATCGGACTGATCTGTGCCTTGCTGCTCTTAATTGTGATGCTGCATATTTTTGCATTGGCACATATTGCCCAACGTAAAGAGGTGAAGGGAAGATTGACCTTACCAGACCTCCGGCAAGAACCCAATGGGGTAGAAAAAGTCATTACCTGTGAAGACGGTACCCAACTCCGTGCGCTCCATCGAGGCTCAGGACATCCTGTCATTCTCATACACGATGTAGGGACTTCTATGGTAACGATGAATCAACTGTACAATCTCCTGGCAGGCTACGGATTTCGGGTCATCGCCTACGATATGCGGGGGCATGGAAGTTCGACTATTGGTACGGATGGAATGGGCTACGAACAACTCACCGGAGACCTCAAATCGGTCATGGACGCATTCCAGCTTTCAGATGCCATTCTGGTAGGGCATTCTGCCGGGGCTTCTCTGGCATTGCGCCTTTCCCTCACCTATGGAGCGGAAATTCGACCCAGGATCAAAGGGATTGTCTCTCTTTCCGGCTTTGACGATCATTCTTTTGTGGGCATGTTGAAAGAATCCCTGACTTATACCTTGCTGAAATTAGGATTTATCTCCCGACTCATGAAAACCCGGTTTTACAGCAGCATATTTGCAAGTTTTCATTTTGGAGACTTTCCTGATCCAGCAAGTATTAAGGCATTCACCGAAATATATAACGCCCGGCCCCTAAATCGGCTGCTTCCCTTGATGAGTGAAAAACCCATTCTACAAACCCGTTTTGAAAGCCAACTCAAGGAACTGAATGTACCCTGCGCCTGTATCTGGAGTGAGCCGGATGGTCTGCACAGTAAATCCCGGATCAGTAAATGGAAAGAGTTTCTTCCTGATCTCCAATTGGCTCAAATCCGAAATGGCTCCGGCCACATGATGGTATGGGAATGTCCGGGAATACTGGTTGACATGATCAGAAAAATGGATAAAGGCATCGTTATTTCTGCTGGCTAGTCTATTTCCAATCCAAATTTACAGGCAAGCTCCAGCCCAGTCGATTTGCTGTACCTGCTCTCTGAACAAGGCCAATAAAAAAGGGGTGAGCGGAACCCCTCATTGATGAGGCAAGTTCTGAAATGGACTTACTATTGGCCAATTTCAGGTTGATGCGATCGAGGGATTTCATGGGGTTGATAATGTATTAACTCTCTGTCTCGGCAGCGCGCTTACTGGCTTCGGCAGAAGTAAGGACGGGACGGACGTCAAATTCACATAAATCTGCCCACTGCGAAATCCATTCCTGTAATAAATTGAAGCTTTCGCTTTCCATTACCTGATAGCAGGTTTTCAGGTCTGATTCTACCCAACTATTCAGGTATACCACACCTTCCGGTAGCATACGGCCTTTTTCAGCAAAACGTTGGTAAATCGCTTTTGACTTGCCCGGCCGGAAGCGTTCAATGATCATGTATAGCATAGGCGGTCAGATTTGCTACAAATCCTTTTTTTCTGGAATTCTGATCTCTGAGCCTTCCCTCTTCTTTCCTTTATTCCTCTTCAGTTTTTCCAGTTTCCGCATCCTGATCAGTTTCAATTTTATCCCGAACAGCTTTCACTTCGGCTGCCGTAACTGCACTGGCATCATTTCCGAAATTTTCGCGGATATAGGTCAATACCAAAGCAGCATCCTTATCACTCAAAAAGCTGTGCTGGGGCATTACCTGATTATAGGATTCTCCATTAACTACGATATTTCCTTCCATCCCCTTGAGGATAATGCCAATGAGCCGTTCTTTGTCTCCCGTCACCCAATCCGTTTCGGCAAGGGGAGGAAATCTTCCGGGCGCGCCTTTTCCATTTCGCTGGTGGCAAATCCCACAATAGGTGAAATACACATGCTCACCTCCAGCCAATTTATCCTTTTGCAGGTTATCGGCTATTTCATCGGGGGTCCGGACGTTGGAAGCGTTCTTTTCGGCCTCCATAGCTGCCAACTGATCTGGGCCAAATGCTTCACGGTCTCCAGTAAACATCACCCGCCAAATCGTTCCCTCTTCTGTATCGCCGAGATAGAGCGATCCATCAGGCCCTTCAGCAATTCCCATAGGGCGATGGACAGCATCGCTTACACTTACAATGGGATCTACCTGGGCAAATCCATTTGCAAATACCTCCCACTCGCCTGTTGGCGCTCCGTCTTCAAAGGGAACAAAGGCTACGAAATATCCGGATTGGGGATAAGGTGCCCGAATCGTGGAGCCATGAAAGGCAATAAAAGCCCCATGCCGATACCGCTCCGGAAACTGATCGCCATGGTAAAACGTCAGGCCATTCGGCGCCCAATGTCCAGGAAAGCCAATAAGGGGATTATCATACTCATCACACCTACCAACTTCGTTGCCATCGCCTCCATATTCCGGCGCCAGTACTTTTTTCTCCTGCATTTGATCGTAGTAACAATAGGGCCAACCGAAGTCAGAACCTTTTTGCACGCGCACAAATTCCTCAGAAGGTAACATCGCCGACTGCCAGGAAGAATAAATATTGGGGAAAAGTCGCAGCAGGTCATCTCGCCCGTGAATAACGACATATAGTTCCTCGTCCACCGGATTCCAATCCATCCCTACAATGCTTCGAATCCCAGAGGCGTATTTCTCGCCGTCAGTCTGTCGTTGATTGAGCTTATTCGCATCAAATCGCCAAACTCCGGCATGGTCTTCCCGCTGAGGACAGGGATCCAGTCCTGGTGCGCCTGGTGTACGTTTAGGTTCCTGACAGGCATTAGAAGGCGCACCAAAAGGCACATAAATATGGCCCTTATTGTCAAAAGCAATGGGCTTTGCAATGTGTTCATGCCGTCCGTGGGCATGGTCATCTATGACTACCGTTTCTCGTTCACCTTCCGGGAGGAGTGTACCGGGTTTGAGTTTATAACGGTACACCACCAAATCTGTACTGAAATAGAGATACCCATTATACAGGCCAATCCCGGTTTGCAGACTCCACTTCCCTTCTTTCTCATACTTCGCGAACCGCTCAATGATATCTGCCTTTCCATCCTGATTCGTATCCCGAAGGGCGACACACCCCCCATCTTTTTGGGGATACTGATGTTTGACATAAATATCACCATTATCATTGACGGTGATTTGCCGGGCTCTCCCTTCCAATTTATCGACCACTACCAACGCATCAAATCCATCAGGCAAAGTCAGCCCTCCCCTGTCCGGATCTCCGGGAGGGAGGGGAGGCATCGGCTTGGATTCAGAGACAGCTACTGGAGCAGATCCATCCCCTTCGATAGCCACTTCTTCAGTGGCTGTTTCATTAGCGGGCTTGTCGTCACAACTCATCACGAGGAAAGCAAATATGCCACAGCAGACGAAAATTCGGAGAGCGGACGGAGGAAGGCTGAACAGATTTTTCATGTATAAATCAGATTTCGAGGGATTCAGGCACCTCTCCCGGCAGAGAGATACTACTTACAAAATAGTCGCTTATTCGGAAATTGGCAATATGTAAGAAGATAGATATTAGATTACAGACATCAGACAGTAGCCTGATCGTCAGTTCACGGCTCCAGACTCACTACTTAAGACCATGTTTCTAATGTTGGGCTTCAACCATATCTTCTAAGCGAATGGGCAAGTGGGTCTCTACCCATTTTTCATAATTTCCATCATATCCACTTGCCCGCTGGAGGCGCAACACGCGATTTTCCAACACAGCCATCTCTTCCGCACTCAGGCTGGGAATGGAACCCAAGCGCTCCGTCAGGGATTCCATGTGTGCAGAAATACGTCCTTCTGCTTCGGCTAAACCATGGTCCAATGCATGTTCCGGTTCTGAAAGATAATCTGCTACTAAATGCTGGGTGGTTTCCCGACCATGCCTCAGGGATTCATTGATATTTCCCCGTCCCGTAACGGCATTTCCCAATGCAAATGCATGATCAAACCCTTCGATACGGCAACAATCATCTTCCAGCACTTTATAAACGCCCCATTGTGCGGGGATGCCATCTATCATTTCCGGCAAGCTCCCGATAGATGAAATGACCATAGGACTGCGCACTGTTATTTCTGTACCGGGAATGGCTTTTGCCCGCCCTCCCACAATTTCCGTTTGCTGAAAAACGAGGCCCGTAAGCCTCCCCTCCTCCACCAACTTATCGACCGGCACATGCAATTCCTTCATGG
>CAYGTH010000058.1:0-22929 GCA_964352745.1 uncultured Bacteroidia bacterium | reverse complement strand
TATAGTTCAGTAATTCTGCCTCCTACCCCCAACCCGCCTATTACCAGATCCAGCCAGCCATCATTGTTGTAATCCCCCCAGGCAGCGGCCCCCGAACGAATGGCGGGAAAAGGGTTAGCCACGATTTCAAATCCGGACACCAGATCATTTCTGAACAATATCGTAACCGGATTGCTGTTTGCAGAATCCCCCATTGCCAATAAATCCAGGTCGCCGTCATTGTCGAAATCTCCCCACTCCAGAGTACCATCCTTAATCCCAAAGGGAGTCTGACCGGGAAACAAGGTTGAATCAGTTACATTATTCAGGTCAGGCGCGACATAGGAAAAGGTAGAAAAGGGGGCAAATCCAGAGCCCTCAAAATCCTGGTCAATGGCCTGCACACTCCAGGTATAAGTGCCAGTTACCAAATCATTGAGAATCCAGCTTTCTCCATTTTCACTTCCGGGTTTCACAACCCGGAGGGTCCCGTCTGTCAGGCTTGATTCCGGGGAACGGGTTTCCAGCGGATCCGCCACCGTGCCTATAACAAGGTTATACATCAATCCATTTACCTGGTTCACAGGCGTTCCAGCAGGGGGATTCCAGCCTAACTTCACCTGAGTCCCAGCCTGATCCTGCAACAGATTTTGAGGAGGGCCGGGGACTGTATTGGGGTCGGGATGCATGTTTCGGTATAATCGCAATTCTAATGAATTGCCTAAGTTGTCTCGCTCGCCTGCCAATATAACGTCCAGTTTTCCATCCCGGTCCACATCCGCCCAGACTGCACTACTGTTATTCAGGTCTTTCAGGACATCGCTATTCAGCACATCTTTTGTGAGCAATCCCGTTCCGTCATTTTGGTACAAATGGGTGATTCGCTCTACTGGTAGCACGTTTGAAAAGGTTCCTGTTAGTAATACATCTCTAAACCCATCATCATTATAATCGCCTGCAATGATCTCGCCTGCACTTACCGGACTCATAGCAGCTCCTGAATTCACAAAAGTGTTTGTGGAAGTACTAAATAGATATAATTCACTAATCGATCCTGTGAGATTAAGGGGATCAACGCCTGTAATGAGAATATCGAGGTATCCATCATTGTTCATATCCGCCCATTCGGCATCGCTATCCCTTACATCTGGTATTCCCGCCGATAAAAGGGTCCATTGACCATTGCCTTCATTTTCATATACCCGAGTCACTGCTCCGCTCAATCCGGTTCCGGTGATCAGGACATCCAGGTCTCCATCCCGATCAAAGTCCCCCCAATCCACACTGCCACTTTGGACCCCGACAAAAGGGGCACCTGTATTTACCAATTGCCCCGTCCCATCATTTTGGTACAGGTGAGTAGCAGGCAAACTCGTAGCGGATTTCCCCGCAATTAAGAGATCAAGGTCCCCATCATTATCATAATCCCCCCAATCCGCTTCTGCTTGTGTAAGAATAGAAATCGGGTTGGGTAAGTCAATAAAACCTCCTGAGCCATTATTTTGATATAATTTAGCAGTTCCAATTGTTCCATCACCCGCAAGCAATAAATCGACCCACCCATCCTGGTTGAAATCTGCCCATGCAGCACAACCATCCGAAAGTTGCGCAAACGAAGTAGATATCGGCGTAAACCCCGTGGCGCCATCATTTCGATATAAGCGGGTAAATGCGCCATTTGCCGTATCTCCTAATACGACGAGATCCAAATCACCGTCATTGTCATAATCAGCCCATTCCAGGTCTCCATTTCGGAGCCCTTTTACGTCGGAGTTAAGCGAAACTAAGGTGGAGACATCTTCAAAGTCAGCGTTTTGAAAGGTAAAAGATTGCTCTGCGGCAAAATTAATGCCCTGCCATGCAGCTGAGATTGCCTGAACACTCCAATAATAGGTGCCAGGTTGCAAATCCCGAATCACCCAGGAGGTATTATTCCCCATATTCCCTGCTCCCACCACTCGACGGTAACCACCGGGAATTTGAGCTAATCCATTTTTAGTAGTAGCCGCACCGGGCGTATCACTGATGTACAGGTTATAGCTAAGTCCATTGCTTCCTGTTCCGACTCCCAGTGGAGAATCCCAACTGAGTATCACTTCCTGGCCTGATTGTGAAGCCTGCAAATTTTGCGGAGCCCCGATCAGAATACTCGCAGTAAGAGAAATATTCCGGTAAATGATGAAGGCTCTGCTGGGAATGGTTGTCACATTTCCCGTCAGCATGATATCCAGATTTGTATCATTGTCATAATCTCCCCAAACCACACTGCCATAATCGACGTTCGTTAATATTGCCGAATTCGCAATATTCTCTACGAAATTTGTCCCGGTATTATCATACAAACGCGTGGTGGTACCTGTTCCATCATTTCCAAATATCAAGATATCAAGCCGAGTGTCCTGGTTATAATCTCCCAGACTGGCACCTCCATTCGCTACTCCCACCAGCGGCGTACTGAGCAGCGTAAATCCCCCTACGCCATTGTTATAGACAACTGTAGTGGGAATTCCCGCAGCATTCGTACCCGTTGCAATCAGGTCCAAATCGCTATCATTATCTAAATCTCCCCAACCAACGCTCCCCCCTGCTACGCCCACAAGTGAAGGAGTCAATGCACTAAAACTACCGTTTCCCAAATTCTTATATATAGCCAGTACAGGCTGTCCTGCCACGTTCTCGCCAGAGATCACAATATCCGAAAACCCATCATTGTTTGCATCTCCCCATTCCAGGTCCCCTCCTCCAACCTGGACAAAAGATAAACTAGCAACTACATTTTCAACAAATCCTCCCGCGCCATTATTTGTAAACAGCTTGGTAACAGGTGTTCCGGAAGCTATCTCTCCGGAGATCAGCAGATCATCATCGCCATCATTGTCATAATCTCCCCAATCCAAAGCTGCATGCCTGACGTCCGGCATTCCGGAAACGGCTGCAAAATCCCGGAAAAACAGGCCACTGGGAGTCTGCGTATAAATCATCGTAAGGGGCTGGCCATTTCCATCTTCTCCTGCCAGGGCAAAATCCGGTAAGCCATCGAGGTTATGATCCGTAAAAGAAACGTCATTATATCGAACCGGTATAATGGAATCAACAATGGGGTCATCCAAGGTCATCAGACCGCTGCCGTCGTTATTATACACGCCGGTTACAATGTCATTGACATTAAACTCTCCGGTACCGATGGCATCCAGGTCCCCATCCTGATCATAATCATACCAAGCCACAAAACTATGATACATGCCTCCTACTCCTACGAGTGAGGGAAAGGTGCTGGGCGTGGCATCGACAAAAGATTGAGGATACACCTGACTCACCAGGCAAAGCATGAACCCAGTCAGGCACAATAAATTTCGGGATCGCTTATTTAGGAAGTTGAGAAAAGAGGTGAATACAACATGATCAGGTAAGCTAGGCATGGATAGTGAGGATTTGGGAAAAACCCGCCACTACTCACTCACAAGTAGGATCGCCAGGATCACAGGGTGGTGGCAGGGGCACCGGATCTGGTTCAGGCCACAAGAGAATAGCTGCAAGGGTACCCAATGCGACTATTGGCCCTACTTTGAGCATAAGCGGTGTTTTTCGTTTGATCGTAAAAGTCGGGCTGATACCAGTGATTCCGGTTCGGGAGCTTCCGGTAACTTTCACCTGGAAATTACTGCCTGGCTTAGTCTTAGCGGGGATATCCCATTTGTAGGTATTGGTATTCAAGGCTGTACCGATATAACTGTCAAATTGGCTTTCTCTTAATAAGTCGAGCTGCAAGGAATCTGCATTGCTCCCAGCTCCGTACCATTCGAAGGTATAGGTAGTCCCTCTTTTTAGTACAATATTAGGGCGGGGTTTCAATATAAAAAACGCAGGAATCACCCGAATTTCAAATTCTATTTCGCCATCAAATCGCGGATATTCACTGATCGCATCCCATACGATCCGGTTACTACCTGCATAAACCTGATCCCCAACATCTCCACTGACACTATCAAGTTGAACCACAAAGCTATCAATGATCGCGTAGACGCCCACCTTATAGGCTTCGATACTTTCATTTTGCTCCAAGACATAATCTATGTAAACGACTTCGCCACGTGCTTCCGCATGAACGCTTAAGATTTGCTGAGCTTGTACACCAGCTGTTATTCCGATCCATAATAAAAAGAGGAGTATCAGTTGCTTCATTGTGTTGGCTTATCTAATTAGACTGATCCATGCAAAGATAGTAACATTGAGAAGGATTTTTTTTACAAAAAATAAGGATACCCTCTTCCGATTAATCAACATCTGTTATATAACGCTTTCCATTAGCCGATGGTGCTTTACGGAGAAAAATGCCAGAAAAAATTCATACTTCTAGTCGATTCTCTTATATATTCGTACCTTGTTCTAACATTTTTAGTAAAATTATCTGTGCCTGCTATTGCCGAAGTCATTCTCCCGCTGGCTGTAAAGTCCAATTTTCATTACCGAATTCGGGAAGATCAATTGGCGCAAGCCACTATAGGCAAGCGGGTACTCGTTAATTTTGGGAAAAAGAAAATCTACACGGGCATCATCAAAGACCTACCTGCTGAGATAGGAGAAATCCCCATTGAAAAACTCAAATACATTGAGGAAATCCTGGATGATGAACCAGTATTATTTCCGATGCAACTTCGGCTGTTTGAATGGATTGCCTTTTATTATATGTGTTCAGAAGGAGAAGTTCTGAAAGCAGCCCTTCCTGCTGGTCTGAAGCCAGAAAGTGCTTTGCGAATCCAGATGAGGGAAGGCCTGGCATGGGAAGAAATACCGGAGCTTGAAGATAAAGAATACCTCTTACTGGAAGCCTTATCCATTCAACCCGTATTGACATTTACAGAAGTTGTCGGTATTTGGGATATCCTCAATCCCATGCTCCGGTTACGAGCTATGGAGAGCCGGGGGTTTATTCAATTAACCCAAGAGGTCGAAGAACGGTACAAACCCAAATTCGAGGCTTTTTTGAGACTGAGTGATGCCTGTATGCAGGATAAACAGCTTAAGGCTGCCTTCAATTCCCTTAGTCGGGCACCTTCGCAGGAAAATCTATTGATGCGGATTGCAGCCGGGTTTTACCAGGATCAGGTCTTATCCAAGTCCGCTTTACTAAAAGAACTGGAGATTGGATCACAAGTGGCCAAAGAGTTAGTCAAAAAAGGCTTTGTCGTAGAAGACAAGGTCCAGGTTGATCGACTTGCATTATATGGCTACCAGCAGAAGCCCGCTGACATCGTGCTGAATCCAGACCAGGTCGAGGCGATGCGGAAGATTCATGAATTTATTGAAGAAAGGCCACGTAAACCTGTATTACTTCATGGCATAACCGGAAGTGGTAAAACACACCTGTATATTGATCTGATCAAAGAAACCCTGACTGAGGGTAAGCAGGTCTTGTATCTCCTGCCTGAAATCACCCTCACCAAGCAAATTATCGATCGGGTAAAAAGTGCACTGGGAGAACAGGTTGGTATTTACCACAGTCGTTTCAACGACCATGAACGGGTCGAGATCTGGCGGAAGGTAGTGCGTCGTGAATATCAGGTGGTCATCGGCGTGCGCTCAGCTGTATTTTTACCCTTTACCAATCTCGGATTAATCGTAGTCGACGAGGAACATGACAGCTCCTTCAAACAAAATGAACCTGCACCTCGCTACCATGCACGTGACCTGGCAGTTTATTACAGCTATCTTGCGGATTGCCCCATTATTCTCGGATCCGCAACTCCTTCTTACGAAACCTATGAAAATGCAAAGCAGGGCAAATACCATTTAGTCAAACTGACCAAACGAGCTATTGCCGCACAGTTACCTGAAATACAGGTAGTGGATATGCGCATCCAGCGGAAAAAGAAACTCCTGACCGGAATTTTTTCAGATATCCTCTTGCGGGAATTGGGAGAAACCCTGATTCGAGGGGAGCAGGCAATCCTGTTCCAAAATAGAAGGGGGTATTCTCCTTATTTAATCTGCGAAACCTGCGGACATGTCCCGGAGTGCATCAATTGTGATATCAGCCTCACGTTTCATAAAGAAAAAAAGCATCTCAGATGCCACTATTGCGGCCATACCGAGTTTAATATTCAGGCTTGCAGCCATTGTGGTAATTACTCCCTTAATCGGGCTGGAATTGGTACTGAAAAAATTGAAGAGCAGGTTAAGGAGTATTTCCCCAATCATCAGGTTCAGCGTATGGACCTGGACACCACCCGCTCCAAAATGGGGTATCAACAGATTATCAACCAGTTTGAGAATGGACAAATCGATATCCTCGTTGGTACACAGATGGTTTCCAAAGGGCTTGATTTTGAGAATGTAACCCTGGTAGGCGTTATCAATGCAGATAACCTATTGACCTTTCCAGATTTCCGGGCATACGAACGCGCATTTCAACTCCTCACACAGGTGAGTGGACGTGCGGGCCGTAGTCAAAAAAAGGGGAAAGTGCTCATACAGAGCCTCATGCCGGAGAACATTGTGCTCAAATCGCTGCAGCAGCCCTATGCCAATTTTGTTAACCTGGAAATTCCTCAACGTAAGCAACTGGGATATCCGCCAGCATCTCGCCTTGTTCGGATCGAACTCAAGCACAAAGAACACCGGTACCTGGAACAAGAAAGCCTAAGGTTTTATAACCTGTTGAAACCGTATTTTGGGCCCAATCTCCTTGGACCTGATTACGCACTGATTGCGCGTGTCAGAAATGTCTATCGGATGCATCTGCTTATCAAGCTCAACAAGAAACTTGGAGCCAAGCAAATGCGGACTTTTGTCCAAAAAATGATCAAGCATTATTATGAAAATGCGCCTACCAAGACCCTTCGTATCATAGTGGATGTGGACCCCAGTTAATGAATGCAAAAAGGGAAGTGCTGCTGCACCTCCCTTTTCTATCTAAAAATCTTAATGTCGCGTTGTTAGTTTACAGCCAGTTTTGAGGCAATTCGCTCTTGTCCCTGAGTTAGGTACACATAGTAAATACCGGGGACCCAATTCGATGTGGAAATGTTTACCTGATTGACAGCATTGTCGTTACTCAATACCTGATCATACACTTGCTGTCCGGCAGCATTCAATACCCTAAGCGCCATACTTCCCTCTTTTGCACTTGCATACTCAACTTTCAGGTTTCCATCTACAACCGGATTTTGAGCAACCAAGGCTAATCGGGAGTGAACTTCAGGAATCAACTCCACTACTTGTGTGTATTCATGAGTTCCATCAAAATCCAATTGCTTGATCCGGTAGTAGATAACCGGGACATCAGCTCGCGCAATTCCCTTATCTTCATATTGGTAGGCCTGAGGTTTTTGAGTCGTCCCAAAGGATTTTACCTTGCCAATTACCTCATAGATCATTCCATCAAGTGAGCGCTCTATCATAAACACATCACTATTGATTTCGTGAAATGTGGTCCACTTCAGTAATCCATCAAATTGAACTAACTCTATTGACAATGAGCCCAATTCTACGGGGAGGATTCCATCTAGTCCCAATCCAAAATCATTATCAGGATCTACTATTCCCCCAAATCCAGAACCAAATTCAGCATATTCTTCATCATCTGTTGTCAGATTATGCTGAATTGGGAAAGGGTTTCTGTCAATACCAATTACAAAATCCTTATTAGAAGCGGTCTGGTAATCGTAATCTCCATTTCCATCCGTGAAGGTAGAATCGACAAGGACATCATTAACGCTTTGTACACCATCCTCATCTTCATCAAGAAATACAAATAGTTTCTGTCCGGCTATTCCATACTCAGGCGATCCAACGCTTTCGTTGTGGAGTCCATTTTCATCAGCATCGAAGAAGACGGTTCCATTCAGTCCATTAGGGCGCTGCGTGAGGCAATCACATCCTTCAAAATCAGTTCCTACTGCAAAGGTTCCTACCATGTCAGCTGAAGCACTCATCAGGTCGACCAAAAACATAGAATTAGCAGGATTTCCGACCTCTCCCGTAGTTGCGGCCAATAATCCTGTATTAGTAAACCCAAACCCTTCTACATCATTCAAATTCTGCCCCTGATAACTAATTACACCAATTATTTGTCCAACGCCTGTTTTCTTATCTATTTCGACTAAGACATCTGCAAATCCATCATTATTGTTGATTCCATACATACGTCCATTTACCGGGCTAATTGCGATGTCATCAATGTCTTCCAGAAAGCCGGGACCATCTATCAGGACATAATCAACTCCCATCCCAAATGCATCTTTAATAAAGGTGCCTGTTTGGGTATTGATTAAGAATAATGCATCGGGTGCCCCAACATCTCGATCGGTACCGTAAAGCTGACCTGTGAAAGGATCAAATGACATTCCATCAGCATCATCAAGCGTGCGCGAGCCATGAACCGGATGACTTGCGGTACCCAATAAGTTGGGCCTGGGCGTAAACGCACCCGTTACGGTATTGATCACCCCCAATCGGTCACCGTCAATCCCTAAGAGTTGATTTGCACCAATATCAAAAGAAATGGCCTCAATATACTTGACATTATAGCCCGCACCGTTCAATCCTATGTATCGACTGGTTCCGGAAATGCGATTGATCGCTACCAGATGATCATTTCCACCTGGATTACTTTCATCAGCTACTGCATAGCAGACTACATTTTCTCCCTGAAAGCTCAAAGTTACATTAGTATGGTCAGCGCGGCTTAGCACCTGCTTACCTTTTACCAGATTCGCATTCGGGACCAAATCACCACTATCAATCGCAATGGTAAATTCGGCTTCGCTTGTTGTTATGCCATTAATTGAATATTGGCCAAAAGCATTCGTGATTGAAGAACCCAGTAAGTTCTCGCCAGCATCATATACTCCGTTATTATCCGCATCTTCAAATGCAATAACGGTTATGACTGGATGTGCATAGTCAGGGCCATCGTATGCGGTATTGGCATCATGGTCAACATATACAACTCCAGACACAGAAACAGCCTGTGCGAAAAGCACTGAGACTGGCATCAGAGATGAAAGGGCAAGAAGGCACAAGGTTCGAGTAAATATACCTTGCATAATACTTCGTTTTTCTGCGTGTTTAACAATTTTTAAAAGAAGCGAAGACGCAAAAGGAATCTTCAAATTGAAACCAGCCCTTATAGGATTGAAGTGAAAAAATGAATAAAAGAATGCATGAGGAATAATTCAGTTAGTTCACCTTAATTCTTACAGCCTGATTTCCTTACAAAGGTAACAAAAGAACGGTAGTTTCTACAATAATTGATTCTGCAATAAGTATTCCGCGTCTCCTAAATCTGCACAAAAAAAGACAAAAACCTTATCCCTTTTTTCTCTCAAATCCGGATTCCACAGCAAAAACGCAACGATTGTTTAAACTATTTAGATTTAGTAGATTACCATAAAAAGTGTGATATACTTTTAAAAATGGCGCTTTAGTGCGAGTGTAACGATTTTCGTTTTATTTGATATGTGTTACTTTAAGTTCAAACCGAAGAACTATTCATTCGATATATCAATACGAATATCGCATCTTTTTTTAAAAAAAGCAAATTTATGCGATTTTCTTACATGGGTATTCGTCCTTACTTGGATAATAATGAATCCATATCTATAAACAAACGAGAGACCTATGGCCTCTCGTTTGTTTATTTCATCTGTAGATATTGTACTCCCGTCCTAATGACCAAGTACATTCAACTTGATTATCTGCGTGGATGATTCATTTGTCAATCGAATGATATACATGCCTTGAGTCAGGTCTGCCACAGAAACTTCAATACTGCCAGCTTCTTCAGCGACGGAAGATTCTCCCTCAGCAATGAGTTGACCTGCGACCGAAATGAGTTGGTACTCAACCCGCCCGCTTCTTTCGCTAACATAGTCAATTGTAATTGACTTCTGGTCCGTTACGGGATTCGGATACGCCCGGACAACAAAGCCACTATTGCGTGTGAGGGCTAGGGTTAACTCAACGATGTGGCTATACTCGTAGGTACCATCCAAATCAACTGTCCGAAGTCTATAATAAGCCCTGCTGGCTCCCGTCAACACCACATCCCGGTCAAAGAAAGAGTAGGAAGCATCTTTTGAGGAAAAACCCGCAGCCTTTACCCACCCCAGTTCTTCTGGATTATGAAAACCTACCGGATCGAGAGAGCGTTCCACAGAAAAGTAGTCGCTATTGATCTCGGAAGAGGTAATCCAGTTCAAATTTGCACCTAGATTTTCCTGCTCTACTGTTAAACTGAGCAATTCAATCGGAAAAGTCGCCGTAGCAATTCCAAAGTTATTACCGGGATCAGTCTGCCCACCAAATCCCCCTAAAAATCCTGCATCTTCCTCAGAATCCGTTGAGAAAGCAAACAGGGGTGGGAAAGTAGATGGGTCAAGGGTAATCGCAAAATCAAGATCAGAGGAAGTTTCCCACATATAGAATCCATCGACATCAGTAGTCACGGAGTCTATTTTGGTATCTACCCCCGGAGTCACAATTCCATCTGAATTTGTATCTATATAGACATAGACCTTGACTCCTGCCACTCCTGTCTCGGATACACCTGATTGGATTCCATTTTTGTCGGTATCAAAAAACACTGTACCACTCAGGATATTCTCTCTCTGGGTAAGGCAGTCGCAGGCTTCATAATCTCCTCCAATAGTGAAATTGGTAATTAAGGTAGCCTGAGTTGTAACCTGATCAATGATGAAGGCAGCGTTAGCAAGGCCAGACGCCCCACTTACTCCGGTTGTGGCAACTAATAAGCCGCTATTGGTAAAACCAAAGCCCTCGACATCCATCAAGGGAGTTGCAGCTCCACCGGATGCTGCATCCGTAATCACCCCTAAGGAAGTCATCACACCTGTAGTGACATCAATTTCCACCAACACATCATTGCTTCCATTGTCATTGTTTATCCCCAGCATCCTCCCATCAATAGGACTGATTGCAATATCGTCCACATCCAGGGAAAGGCCAGCTCCAGATAACAACAGGTAGTCCTGTCCAACTCCAAAAGCATCGTCAACATGTTTACCGGTAGCGGTATTAATCTTAAATAAGACGTCCCCAGATCCCACGACCCGACTTGTCGCATACAAATCTCCGGAAAACGGATCAAAAGACATTCCGTCAGCATCCTCAAATGCCAGATTGCCAAGGGTTGGATGTTGGCCGATACCCAATGTATCAGCAGCAGGAGTCCAAAGTCCCGTTTTTACGTCCACAGTCCCCAACCTGTCTGCATTAATGGCATATAAGGTATTGGCACCAATATCAAAAGATATTGTCTCGACATCTTCCACCCCAGTTGCAAGGCCTGTTCCCAAAAACTCATGGGTACCGGATTCCCGATTGAATACAACCAGATTATCTGGACTATCGTCGTCGGAGACTGTGTAGCAGACCACATTTGCACCTTGAAAACTCAGTGCCAGGCCTGCATAATCCCCAGTGGTCAGGGTAAGAGGGCCATTAGAAATAGTAGCCCCAGCCATAAGATCGCCCGGGTCAATTGTAACCGTAAAGGTTGCTGGTGCCGAAGGCGTACTACCCGTAGTGGTTACACTAAAATCACCGTTGACATCGGTAACATCAGAGCCGTACAGGGTTTCTCCCGGATCAAAAATTCCATTTGCGGGCGCCCCGTCTTCAAAAACTAATACAGTAATAACTGGGTGACCGTAGTCCAACCCATCTAAAATTGCATTGTTGTCATGATCGACATAGACGTTTCCAGAGACTGTAAAAGGGGCAACCTGCCCTAATGCATGGCTGATAAAACAAACGAAAAAAATACACGAGACAAAAAATAATTCGATGTAGCTGTTTCTCATAAAAGCAGGTTAGGAGTTACTAAAATCTTACACCCCAAATTTCCATTTCCCGCGCCCTTGAATTGCGCTCATAAGATAGCAACAATCCAATAATAAAAAAACAGGTGCGGAAATATATTATTTCTTACATAGCATTTTACGAATAAATGACATGTAGGAAATACATATTCGCACCTGCAAAAACCGGGCTGCAAATAGAACTCCAGAAGGCTTACATCCCCGACAAAGTCAATAAAACCGTGCTGGAACCACTGCAAACCTGCACATTGCAAACTTTTCCATTTATTTCTGCCGTTCCATCTTTTATTTGAATTCGGAACCGATCAGGCAGCACCATTAAAATATGACTCAGGGGGCCTTTCCCTAATCCAACTTCTTGTATACTCTGAAAATAAGAAGATTGGAATCCCAAATCTCTTGATTTTCGATCTGCCGAATAGTCAAGTATTTGCATTCTGTAAAAAACAACCTTACCCATACTAATGAGCTTCAAATGTGTTTTCCGGGGTTTCATCATATCTAACGGTAAAGAAATATGACCTGTCGGAATAAAGGAAGCCTGGACAGGACCGACTCCTGGAGTTGCTTGATTCGTGAAATCAATCCATTCTGCCAGGAAACTATTGTGCTTGAGTCCAAAAGAAATAGATTCGCTGACTTCCCCGCCCTTACTGGCCTTGAAAGAAACACTTTTCATCTGACCATTTGTATAGGTGTAGCCTTCAGGGATCAGTTCATCCTTGATTCTCAACACGTAATCCCGATTGCTGAACGTATGCCAAATAAATTGCCCGTCACTATCCGTAACCACGGAGTCAGGCTTTTCCCAGTTTTCTCCTGATCCATGCTGTCGTTTATCCGGACTGACATAAATAGTGATGCCAGCCATTCCTTTTTCTCCGGTATCAGCCTTTCGGTTTCCATTTACATCCTCAAATATCCGTCCGGTGATCCGGTTAGGCCGTGCTGCCAGGCAGTCGCAACTCTCAAAGTCTGAGGAATGTGTAAATTCTCCTATAGCCTGGGTGGTTCCCAATATAGGATTCACTTCGAATAGGCTATTCGCCACCCCTCCTGCATTCCCGCCTGTTGAGGCAAACATGCGTCCATAATTATCAAATCCCAGGCCCTCAACATCTGATAATAATTTCCCCTCATATAGCAAGGTGTCAATTACATAGGTATTTCCAGAATTCTTATCGATTTCGACAAGTAGGTTTACGCCTTGCTCATAACTTTGATTACTGACCCCATATAACTTTCCGCTTACCGGATGAGCAGCTATATCGTCAATCTCCGTCATGATCTCCTGCCCCTTTAGCACCACATAGTCCCTTCCTTCTCCAAAAGCATTGGGCAAATAGCGCCCGGTCAGGGTATCAATCTTATACAGGATATCTGGCATAAATAATCGCCTAAGGGATCCATAGAGGCTTCGGGTAGAAAGATCATAGGTAAGGCCATCGGTATCAGAAAACCGAATGGGACCTTCTTCCCCCTCTCCTACCCCAATGCTATCTGCGTACGTAATGAATTCACCAGAATTTAGATTTATTTTTCCAAACCGGCCTTTGTTCACTGCAAACAAGGTATTCCCACCGGGCACGAGGCACATGGCCTCCACATAGCGAGTTCCCAAATTTCCCCCAAAGGGTACTGATCTGCCCGAGGTAGTATTCATTACCATTAAGGAATCCGGGCTGGACCCATCTCCAACCGCATAGCAAATATTTGTACGCCCCTGAAAGGACAGCAATATTGAGGTCGTATCTCCCGGAGAAACATATACATTTTGCCGGGTTACAATCGCATCCACGGATAAGTCTTTCCGATCCAGTACGACGACCATGCCATACTTTTTCATGGGCAAATCGGGAAAATCAAAATATCCTCCCGCGCTTGACAAGGTATGGAGGATCAATTTATCCCGATCATCCAGCGTATGATTGTCATTTATATCTTCGTATGCCCACACCCCCGCAGCGGGAAAACCAAAGTCGAGTTGGTCTTTTTGTGCATTCGCATTGTGGTCCATAAATACCCGTCCCGAAAGGGTCCAGGTCGTTGACTGAGCCTGCGACTGAGCAGGTGCAAATAATCCAAACAGGAAAAAAAATGGCAGGGTTGACCGAACGTCTCCTTTTAATATCATGCCAGCGTAATTTTGTTACATATAAATCAGCATTTCGAGTGAAGATTAATCCCCCCTTTGCTTCTGCACATTTATTTTTTGCGAATTAAAATATCTATCCAGCTGTAGCATCCACGCACCAAGTATGCATCATGCTATAGATATTTCTAAATGCAAAATATATGCCTAATCTTCCTTTATCTAGACAAAAAAATATTAAAAGTGCACGGCGGGATATATCTCTTTTATTCACGTCTTGCGAATTTGGGAAAAACAAGCTTGTTTTGCGGATATGCCAGTATTGCTAAGTAAAAAATTCCGCTTTGAGTCGGCCCACCATCTGCCGAAAATGCCAATAGGTCATAAATGCAGACAAATACATGGTCACAGTTTCCAGGTAGAGGTCAATTTATTGGGAGAAACGGACCCCGAAACCGGCATTTTGATTGATTTTGGGGAAGTCAAGCGGCTTGTAAAGCCACTTGTGGACAAACTCGACCACCGGCTCATCAATGAAATTGGCGAAGAAGAAGGCGATGCGCTCTTAAGTAATCCAACTTCTGAAAACCTTTCCCAATGGTTTTTTGAAACGCTCCAGCCTATACTTCCCCATTTATATAGTATTATTATTGACGAAACCTGCACCAGTAGATGTGAGTACCGAATCAAGTGGTAGGAATCGGTGGTATTTACTACGTATTTTCTAACAAAATTACCTACATTTGCCCTTTGTGAATAAGATCATAATCGCCATAGATGGGTTTGCGGGCTGTGGAAAAAGCACAACTGCTAAACTTGTCGCACAACAGCTAAACTATATGTACATAGACACTGGGGCTATGTACAGGGCTGTTGCTCTCTATTTTCTTCGCAACAACATCGACTTTAGCGCAGAATCGCCAGCCATGAAGGATGCGCTTGACAACATATATATTGACTTAGTTCGGCAAGACGATAGCCACTTTCCCATTACCTATTTGAATGGGAAAAATGTTGAAGAAGAAATTCGGTCTCCTGAGATATCAGCAATCGTAAGCCCTGTGAGTGTGCATCGGATGGTACGCAAGGAAATGGTAGCCCAGCAGCAGCGGATGGGAGAAGATAAAAGTATTGTGATGGATGGCCGGGATATCGGAACCGTTGTATTCCCCCGTGCTGAACTCAAATTATTCATGACTGCTGATATTGAGATACGGGCTGCCCGAAGGTTGCAGGAACTGAAGGCAAAGGGGATCGAGATAGATCATGCAGAAATCCTCCGCAATCTCGAAGAGCGCGACCACATTGATTCGACAAGAAAAGTGGGCCCCCTCAAACAAGCAGACGATGCAATCGTTATAGATACTACTACTATGTCAGTAGCCGAGCAGGTAGAGAAGGTTTGTTCGTTGGCAAAAGCATTGATCTATGGCAAAAAGCTCAAGTCTTAACCTCCCTACTCGTTCCTCGATAACCAACATGCCTTCACTTTATTAATTTATCAGGATATGATCAAGGTTGAAATAGATAGTAATTCAGGATTCTGCTTTGGCGTAGTCTATGCAATCGAAATGGCAGAAGATCACCTGGAAGATACCGGGTCTCTATATTGCCTTGGAGACATTGTGCACAACGATAAGGAAGTCGAACGCCTTGAGCGTAAAGGCCTTACCATAATTGATCACGAAGAGTTACGAAACCTTAGAGATGTATCAGTGTTGATTCGTGCGCATGGGGAACCTCCTGCTACCTATAAAATTGCCCTGGAAAACAATATTCAGCTAATTGACGCCTCCTGCCCGGTTGTGCTGAAATTACAAAATCGCATTCGCAATGCCTATGACGAGGATCGTCAGATTGTCATTCTCGGAAAGCAGGGACATGCAGAGGTGAATGGACTCGTTGGCCAAACCAATCAGGAAGCAATCGTCATTACGACGGAGGAAGACGCAGAAAACCTTCAGGTAGATGGTCCCATCTCTCTTTTCAGCCAAACCACCAAGAGCACCCGACTTCTGTATTCCATCAAGGAAAAAATGGCTGCCAAAACGGAAGATTTTAAATTTAATGATACCATCTGCCGACAAGTGAGTAACCGCGAGCCGGAGCTCAAGAAATTTTCACATCGCCATGAAGTCATCATATTTGTTTCTGGCAAAAAAAGCTCAAACGGAAAAGCCCTCTATCAAACCTGTAAAATAGAGAATCCTAATAGCTATTTCATTTCGGGAAGCGAAGAGCTACAACCAGAATGGTTTGAAGGGGTGTCAACTGTAGGGATATGTGGAGCAACCTCAACCCCGATGTGGCTAATGGAAGAAGTTGCCGCATCAATCGAAGCATTAGAGCAGGCTCAACCCGAAATTGCATCCTGATAGTGACATGCTGCAAAAATCTCGTCTAATAAGACAAATCACTTTCAGAAATTCGATATCTCAATCAGATTGATTCAACCTATGTACCGACTACTTTTTCTCATTCTACTCGCAGGTATTAGCCTGAATGCTTGCAAACAGCGTAGCCCTGAAAAACTGCCAAAGTTTAAAGAGAAATTCAAGGCACAGATTGCCAGCTTTGAAAAAGAAAAAGAAAAAGCAGATGACCGGGTAGAGGATGGAGTTGAAACCCTTTCTGGCTTACAAGAAGCCTTGGCGAATGCAAAGGATGTGGACAAAGAATTCAACGCTGTATATGGAAAATGGGAACGGGTAAACAAGCAAGTGGAAGACCTCAATAAGGAATACGAAGACCTGAAGTCCGATGCTGAAAACCTGTTTAATGCGATGGATGCTCAAACTGCCAGTCTGAATGACGAAAAAACAAAAGGAGACCTCCACCGCGCGCTCAAAACCCCACGTGATGCCTATAATGTAACCTTAGCAAAAACTGCCAAAGCAATTGAAAAACTCCGACTCCTCCACACCGACGCCGTAGATATTGTAAAGGCGCTGGAAGTGGCAGTTGCGCTTGGGCAGATTTCCCAAATCAATGATGGTCTAAAAACCATTGAAAGCAAGGTAGGCGATATCATGACCGAACTCAATGCAACTGTAGCCGAAAGTAAAGAACTCTACGAACAGCGCATCGGCAATTTCTAGGGATATCGACTCAGGATATTGGAGTTAATTGGCTTAATTGCATTCCCAAATCCAGTGAACCATGTCCAAAATAGAAAGCCTGAAAGAAGAGATTGCCAATAGCCTGACCCATGGATTCGGCGTATTGCTGGGATTTATTGGAGTTCCTATCCTTGTCTCACTCGCCGTCCTGAAGGGAGACCCGCAACACATTTGGGCGGTCAGTATCTACAGCGTTTCCCTGCTGATGGTATATGTCGCCTCGACGCTTTACCACAGTTTCCAGCATACACAAGTCAAGCGCGTCCTTCGCGTCATTGACCATATCAGTATCTATTTCCTCATTGCAGGGAGCTATACGCCCTTTATCCTGATATACATGGAAGGCATGATGGGCTACCTGATTCTTGCCCTGATCTGGACCATTGCCCTGGCAGGTACTTTTTTTAAGATATTTTTTATCGGGCGATTTAATATCCTCTCCGTCATTTCTTATCTCGGAATGGGCTGGATGGCCCTATTCATCGGACAACCAATCTTTGAAGGCATCTCATTTGAAGGGCTCATCTGGTTAGTCGTTGGAGGGGCTGCCTACTCCCTGGGAGTGATTTTTTACCTGTGGCAACAACTTCGCTTCAGTCATGCGATCTGGCACCTGTTTGTACTAACTGGAAGTATCAGCCACTACATTGCGATATTTTACAGCCTCCACAATACGGGATTGGCTACCCTTTAACGACGTTTCATGACAATTTCCTTTATTTTCAGCCTGATGGGTGGACTATTACTCATTAGTATTCTCCTTATCGCTCTCATTGGAAACGCCTTATCTGTTCCCGGATATAAAGGCCCCGCGAGCGATCATTTCGATGGCAAGCGGTTCATTAATCCTAGCGGAGTCAAAGCAAAAGGGCTTGAATCTCTTCCCAAATGGGCCATGACTCGCAAGCGAGGTCCCTGGGAATATACCGATGCTGCGCCTGGCCCTCCCCCACCCAAGCGAGTCGATAGAGATGAATTCAGAATTACCTTTGTCAATCACGCTACCTTCCTTATTCAGGTTGCCGGACTCAATATTCTGACAGACCCCGTTTGGAGTGAGCGGGTCAGTCCCTTGTCCTTCGCAGGGCCTAAGCGGATGCGCCCGCCCGGATTACGGCTGAAAGATTTACCCCCAATTGATATCCTCCTGCTCAGCCATAACCACTATGATCATTTAGACCTTCCGGTATTCAAACAAATAGCCCTTCAGCATAAAGCAAAAATCTTCACCTGTCTGGGCCTTTCTCAATTCCTCACACAAAAAGGCATCCCCAATAGCACCGACATGGATTGGTGGGATGAATTGACCTATAATAAAGACCTGACGATACAGTGTACACCAGCCCAACATTTTTCCAGCAGAGGCACAATAGATCGAGATAAAACGCTGTGGGGAGGATTTATGCTTAAAACCCCTGTGGGAAATCTGTACTTTTGCGGAGATACCGGCTACGGAGATTTTCTGGAAGAAATTGGAAAACGAAGCGGACCAATCCGATTAGCCATGCTCCCGATTGGGGCATACAAACCCCGTTGGTTCATGTCGCCGATTCATATTGACCCGGATCAGGCTGTGCGAGTACATCAGATGATTGGTGCCCAAACGAGTGTCGCAATGCATTACGGAACCTTTCCGCTTGCAGATGAAGGCATGCATGATCCTGTGACTGAGCTGAAACAGGCACTTACCAAATATCAGGTTGAGGAATCTAAATTCCTCATCTTACAGGAAGGAATCGGTCAAAACTTTGCGAAATAGCGTAAGACCGAACAGGTTTTCAAAACCTGTTTGGGCTGAATAATACTCAGTCCCCTTCTTTCTTTTTCCTGAGCCACTTCAACTTTGGCAAGGGCGTAGTCATCACCACGCCCACTTTGAAGAGATTGCGCTCCTCATAGTCCTGGGGGATTTCGTCGCGTTTATTGAAGAGTACCCGATCCACGCGCCGATAATTGTACATGCGGTAGTAAAATGTGAAGTCCAGGTCATCAAGTGAAAACCCCAATCCTCCGCTTGCCTCGACAGCAAACAGTGCGACTTGCCATTTGCCATGAATCCCATTTAGACCGGGTTGGCGCGTATTCCAGTACGATTTCCGAAATTGAAAAGCAGTAGCAGCTATTCCATGGAGATAAACCCGAAACTCCGAACCGGAATTTTGATAGAGGGTAACCTGAAGCATAACACCGGGTCGAAGGGTATGATAGAAATGCCTGCGCGCATGTAGCAAAATCGAATTACAGGGAAAGCCTGGTCCCGCCGGATGATGATGCGGTATCAGGCAATGATTAAAACGCCGTTTAAAAGTATTGACTTCCAGCCCATAATTAAGCAAGAAAGACAATCGCCCGGTTTCATTCCATAAGATGCCTTTTGTAATGCCAACTGCCAACTGGTAGGTGCCCAGGCTCTTCTGAGGCACTTCATAAAACCTAAAAATTCGCCTTTCATGTTCCTGAAAGCCAAACTCATACATAAATCGAAGGGAGCCTGGTCGATCCTGGGCATAGAGTGAGGAGTTGCTATATCCACAACAAAGGCCGAAGAAGATATATAAACAGAAAAGAGGTTTCATGATAGGGGTAAGTTGGGTATTTCATTTTGAAGCTTATCTGAGGATCAATACTTTCTGTGTTTGTCTTTGCTTGCCAGAATTCCATTCAAGTGTATATACCCCGGCCTGTAGGTGAGAAACGGGAATCCGGGTTTGCTGCCTGGGGTTTTTGATATAGACATGTGGTTTGCCATATACATCCCTTAGGGTCAGGCGACTTTCCCGTTCTGCCATGCCGGGGAGCAGATTTACCGTCAGCTCATCGCGCACGGGATAATTGAATATACGATGGAAAAGTGCAAAATAAATGACAATTCACCATTTTTTTGGCAGGTATAAATTTTTACACTCTCCCAACCGCTCCGGCTACCTATGTTTCTCCGCGTAGCTAATACCCCCTTGGCGGACCGGAATCCGCCAATAGCCCTGCCAGGCTAAGCCGTTCCTGAAAATCCATGATTTGCCTGTTAAGACATCTCTTCCGACTGCTACGATTGCGCAAATAGGGATGTCTCCCGGCGAGAAATAGCGGGCAATCTATTTGCCTGGTATCTTTGAAGAACACACCCAAATAACATCGTTAGATAATATCTCATCATAAAATACAGGTGGGGTTTGAAACCTGGATCAATATCTATTAGCGCAAAACCTGTAACGTATTCGACTCCTTGCCGTCTCAATCAATACCTGGGGAACTTATTAAAACTGGCATACCATTGGAATGTGGAATTACCAGCATTTGATACTCTTATGATCAGGAATCTCCGGTTTCATACGAGATTGCGGAAAATCATCGTTAAATCAAGACTGCAAAACCGGGATTTTTACTAGATTGAATCAAAGCACAACGATATGAAGAAGATACTGATAGGCTTATTTCTACTATTTACTATGGCGCACATGGATCTATTTGGGCAAGATGGCAACTTTTCTTATGAGAAAGCCTGGAATAAAGTTGACTCATTGGAAAAGAAAGACCTTACCCGGTCTGCATTAGAAACTGTTGAAAGCATCTATGCAGCAGCCGACAAGGAACAGCAAGACGCACAACTTATCAAGGCGCTGGTTCATGTGATGAAATTACATGATCGGATTGAGGAAAAATCCGACTCGCTGAATCTCGAACGCATACGGGCAGAATTGAAAAAGGCCCAGTTTCCCCGGAAGCAGATTCTCCACTCTCTGATGGGAGACATGTTCTTTTCTTACTACCAGGGGCATCGCTGGGAATTACATGATCGCACTGCAACGCGGGTTGAATTGGAGGATTTCCAAACCTGGGATGCCACGACCTTGTTTCAGGAGTCTTCCCGGCACTACCTCGCCTCACTGGAGTCCGCTGACGAATTACAGCAGCAAAGTATTTCAGGTTATTCCCTGATTCTCATCCCACAAAAAGAATCCGCCCGATATCGACCTACGCTTTATGATCTCCTCGCGCATCGGGCGATCAGCTTTTTCAACAATACTGCAACTGATCTGGCAGAGCCTGCCTATAAATTTGAATTAAGCGTAAATGAAGGACTTGCCCCGGTGCAGGCATTCATTTCACAATCATTTGAAACCCGGGACAGTAATTCCCGGGTCTACCAGGCCATAAAAATTTATCAGCAGTTGCTCGCTTTTCACTCAGCAGATGAGGAGCCTTATGCATTCATTGATGCGGACTTGAAGCGACTGGCGTATGCAAAAGAAAAAGCCGTAGGGCCGGAAAAATCGCTCACTTACCTGAAAGCATTGCGCAGCCTGGAAGCGGCACATCAGCAACATCCGGCAGTAGCAGATGTGCAATACGAAATTGCACGATATTTCAATACAGAGGCCAATAGTTATTCCCCGCTGGAATCAGATGAGCACCAATGGGATCGAAAAACGGCCCTGGAAATATGCGATCAAGCCATCAAGTCCTTTCCAACATCAAGAGGGGCGATCAACTGTGAGGCACTGCGGTCTCAGATTGTTACACACAGTCTGAGCCTCACTGCCGAAGAAGTCAACCTTTCAAAGACTCCGTTTCGGATGCGGATGCAATTTCGCAACCTGGATCAGACCTGGTTCCGGGTAATCCGAATCACCGATAAACTCCAGAAAAAGCTGGAAAAAATCCGATACTACGAGCAGGATAAGCGACTCGCGCTTATGCTACGGGAGCCGATATTGGAGCAATGGAGCATGCTCATTCCCAATGAAGGGGATTACCAACCTCATTCGACTGAAATCCGGGTGCCGGGCCTGGAATATGGAGAATACTTTGTACTGGCTTCCGACAATGCCAAATTCGGCATCAAACAACATGCAGTCGCTTATACCCAGGTACGCGTGTCTGACATGACTTGCCTGGAACAAAGCCTGGGTGATCAGCATCATTATTACCTGCTACATCGATTTTCTGGTGAGCCCCTACAGGGAGTCAGCGCCCGCGAATTCAAAATGGATCAGAAGGATCGGAATTATCAGCCAACCGGCAAAGTCTATTCGACAGATGAAAACGGGCATGTTTTATCAGAAGGTCAGCAGAAAAATAGCAGGTATTACCTCGAATTTCAATCCGGAGCAGATAAACTGACGACCTCCACCCATTATATAAATGGCTATCGGGAACGAACGCCGGTTCCTCATCCCAGGGTGGTGTTTTTTCTGGATCGAAAAATCTACAGACCTGGACAGACCGTTTATTTCAAAGGGCTCACGATGCGACAAACGGGACAGGAGCATGAAATTTGGCCCAACACAGAAGTGAAGGTTAAGTTCCTGGATGCTAATTATCAGGAAATAAGCGAGCTCGTACTCCAAACCAATGAATACGGTACTTTCAGTGGGACTTTTGTGGCACCAACATCCGGCCTACTCGGTCGCATGCAATTGCAGACAGAAGGTGGCAATACGGATTTCAGCGTTGAGGAATATAAGCGACCCAAGTTTGAGGTAACGATAGATAAGGTAGAAGGCAGTTACCAACTAAATGATACGGTGCTTATCAAAGGCCATGCACTGGCCTTTACCGGAGCGAGTATTGATGGCGCGGAAGTCCGCTACCGGGTAGTTCGGGAAGCGCGCTTCCCCTTTTGGTACAGCTACTTCTGGTGGCGTCCCATGCCCCGCAAGCCGCCCATGGAAATCCTCAATGGAACCAGCATCACCGATGCAAAAGGGGATTTTGAAATCGAATTTCCAGCACTTGAAGACAAAACCGTTTCTACTACTACGAAACCAGTATTCCATTACACCGTCTATGCTGATGTAGTGGACATTACCGGGGAAACCCGATCTTCCTCCCAGTCTGTACAGATTGGGCATATCGGAATGACTGCTGACATTTCAGTCCCTGGTCTTATTTCCAC